>CAZHUU010000102.1:9689-17555 GCA_964535335.1 uncultured Mycobacterium sp. | reverse complement strand
ACCCCGTCGTAGCCGAGCGGGTCGACCACGACCGCCACACTGGCGTGGTTCTTGGCCGCCGCGCGCACCATGGACGGGCCGCCGATGTCGATCTGCTCGACGCACTCGTCGACCTCGGCGCCCGAGTCCACCGTCTCGCTGAACGGATAGAGGTTGACCACTACCAGGTCGAACGGCTCGATGTTCAGCTTCTGCAGCGCGGCCACGTGTTCGGGATTGCGGGTGTCGGCCAACAGCCCGGCGTGCACATGTGGGTGCAGCGTCTTCACCCGGCCGTCCAGGATCTCCGGGAAGCCGGTGACGAATTCCACCGGTGTCACCGGAATGCCTTGGTCGGCAATGGTTTTGGCCGTCGAGCCGGTGGAGACGATGTCGACCCCGGCCTCGTAGAGGCCGCGGGCCAGCGGAATCAGGCCGCTCTTGTCGTACACGCTGATCAGCGCGCGCCCGATCGTCCGCTTCCCGGTCAATGTCCCCGAGGTCATCCTATGGTCGCCTTTCTGCCATTCCAGGTCACACCGCGCGTCGCGAGCGCGGCCAGCACGTCCACCAGCAGTCGTCGTTCCACGACCTTGATGCGCTCGTGCAGGGCTTCTACGTCGTCATCGTCGAGCACCGCCACCGCCTCCTGCGCGAGGATCGGACCGGTGTCCATGCCGGCGTCGACCAGGTGCACGGTGCAGCCGGTCACCTTGACGCCGTAACTCAGTGCGTCGGGCACGGCGTGCGCGCCGGGGAACGACGGCAGCAGCGCGGGATGGGTGTTGACCACCCGGCCGATGAAGCGGGAAAGGAATTCCGGGCCAAGGATTTTCATGAATCCAGCCGAGACGATGAGGTCCGGCTCGTGGGCCGCGGCGGCGGCGGCGATGGCGGTGTCCCAGTCGGCGCGGTCACCGTGATCGCCGAGGCGCACACAGAAGGTCGGCAGCCCGGCGGCCCGGGCGATCTCCACCGCGCGGCAGTCCCGGTCCACCCCGACCGCCACCACGCGGGCCGGATAGTCGCCGACGGCAGCGTCGAGCAGGGATTGCAGCAGCGAGCCCGTCCCCGACGCGAGGACCACCAGGCGGGCCGGCGCACTCGGGGGGACGCGGAGGGGATGCTGCACGGCGATGAGCCTAACGGGGGTTTGTCGCCGGTGAGCGGCGGGCATCCGACGTGTTCACCGCTACCGGGAGGCATCATGACGATTTGCGACACCTGCGGCAACCACTACGACAAGGTGTTCACCGTGACCTGGCCGGACGGGCACGCCGCGACGTTCGACAGCATCGAGTGCGCTGCCGCCGGGATCGCCCAGGAGTGCGCCCATTGCGGTTGCCGCATCCTGGGCCACGGGGTGGAGACCGAGGACGCGATTTTCTGCTGCGCGCACTGCGCCCGCAAGTCGACGAACGCCGACGTCAACGACCGTTATCCGGTGCCGGCCGGCGGCTGAGGCCGCTCGGGGTCGGGCGGGTCGAGGTCGTCGTCGACCACGATCAGGTCCTCGACGTCTTCCAGGTCCGGAGCCGGCGGGGGCGGCGGCCGATGCTGGACCGGTTCGGGTTCGGGTTCGGGTTCCGGTTCGGGCTCGGCTTCGGATTCGGCGGTGGGCCCCACATCCACGACGTCATCGGGCGCCGAGAATTCGATCGGCTCGGCCTCGGGCCGAAGCTCGGCCTCCGGCTCGGCGTCGCCCGTCAGGTCCCATCCGGGCAACGGTTCGGATTCTTGCTCGGCCGGCGGTACCGGCCTGGGCCGTCGGCTGATCCCGCCCGACAGCACCACGGTCAGCCCGCCGATGACGAAGAACCAGAAGAACGCCGCGGGCCCGAAAGTGGACTGGTCGACCCCGACAGCACCGAAGTTGCCGAGTTCGCCACCGCCCGCGTACCCCAGCACCACCATCGTCACCGCGGCGATCAGCGCCGCGACCGTCAGTTTGGCGAAGGCCGCGGGCGCGGGTAAGGGCTGTCGCGCGCACTGCTGGCCCAGGGCCACCCCGGCGGCCGCGCCGACGATCAGCAGCGCCACCCACACCGGCCCGAGCGGCGGGGTGGGAACCGCCGCCAGGATCGGCAGCGCCGGGATGTCACCGCCGAAGACCGTGAACGAACTGAACGTCGCGAACCCGATGTGGGCGCTGGATCCGACGGCCACCGCCGCGGTGCCGACGATCACGTTGGGCACGTACAGCGCGGACAGCATCGTCAGGCTCAGCTGACAGAAGGACGAACCGGAGATCGCGAGG
Organism: uncultured Mycobacterium sp.; assembly: GCA_964535335.1. GTDB lineage: Bacteria > Actinomycetota > Actinomycetes > Mycobacteriales > Mycobacteriaceae > Mycobacterium. The sequence continues at coordinate 15,319 of CAZHUU010000102.1, read as the reverse complement.
AGTTCGTGCACGTTGCCCAAGTGCAGGACGTGGGACGCGGAGGGGACGGCGGCCGAAAGGCCGAGCAGGGCCAGCAGACCGGCGACGGCCGGGCGAACGGTGTCGGCCAGCCACGCCGGCATCCGCAGCGCCACCAGCGCGCGCCCGCCGACCTTCGAGCCGACCCCCAGCAGCGCTCCGATGGCGTGCACCGCGAGCACCCCGGCGAACGCGCGCAAGGCGTTCGGTGTCTGCAGGTCGGCGATCACCGACGAGGCGTCGTGGATGACGGCCAGCGCGATGGCCGCGATGAGCAGCGGCCCACCCAGCGCCGAGGCGACGACCCAGCGGATCACGAACCACGACGCCCGCGGCGGGATGGCCTGCGCGGTGGTGCGGGCGGTTCCCCACACCATCAGCAGCACCGGCAACAGCGGCAGCGCCGCCAGCTGGTGACCGGCGATCGAGATCGGCACCTGGTGGACGGCCAGCCACATGCTCGCGATGGCGCCGAGGGCGCCGGTCATGTCGCTGTTGGCGATGACCAGTTGCAGCAGCGTCACGGCGGCGATGATGACGAGCGCCACCCCGGATGGACCGAAAGCGACCCGGACCAGGTCCCGTGCCTGGTGCGGGCCGTCGGTACGCGGCTTGTCCTGCATGCGATTCACTCGGCGCGCCGATCAGGCGAGCTGCGCGACGAACGTCCGATCAGGACGGGTTGGGGTCCGACGGCGAAGCCGCGGACGGTGCCTGCGATTGCTGGCCGGATTGCCCGGGTTGCCCGGGCGCCGACGGATACTGGCCGCCCGACCCGACCGACGGCGGCGGGCTGAAGCTGGGGAAACCGGTCGGCGGGGTGGGCGAACCGCTCTGCGAACCCGGATCGTTGAAGCCGCCCGCGGCCGGCCCGGACGAATATCCGCCCCCGTACTGGGACGGATAGCCGGGACGCTGCGGAGGGCCTTGGGGTCCGGGCTGGCCGTAGTAGCCGCCCGGGGGCGGACCGTACTGCCCATACTGCTCGTAGCGGGGTCGCGGGGCGGGTGGTGTGATCACACCGGACTCGAACAACAGCGCGGCGACCGCGGCGACGGCCTGAAACAACGTGAACACCAGGACCAGCCACAGTGCCCAGCCGATGGCGAAGCCGGCCGGCTTGGTGATCACCTGGGCGATAACCAGCAGCAGCGCGAGCACCGACACCACCGCGACCACGGGCGTGTAGTTGCCTGCCTTGGGCAGCACGCTGACCGCCGCCAGCAGGGCAGCGATCACCGCCGCGATGACCGGGAAGCCGCCGCCGCTGCCGGTGAGCTCGGCACTGCCGAACGGCCCGAGTTCCGCGCTGACCGTGAAGACCGGCCCGAAGCTGGCCAGGTACGCGGCCAGGCCCAGCACCACCACGGCGCCGGTGAGATAGAGGGGTAGCTTGCTCGGCCCGGGCTCGGCCGACCCGAACGCCGGCGCACCTGGTCCATACGAGCCGGGCGACTGCGCCGGCGGGTAGCCCGGGTTCGTGGGCGGGTAAGTCATGGCCTCTCCTCCAGCCTTGTCACGCCGCGTGGCGCGGTGCTCGTGTTTTCAAGCACCGACGGTGCGGCGCTGTGTCGGTTATGGCTCGTGAACGGACCCTTGGTCCGGTCCGACCACCCACGCTAGCGCACGGTGCTGTGGCAGCCGCGACGATCGGCGTGTCACGTCCGGCCGGCAACCGAGTCCCACGCGAACCAGGCGACCGCGTGCCACGCGAATCGGCAGACGCGTCCCACGCGAATCAGGCAGACGCGTCCTACACGAATCAGGCAGACGCGTCCTACACGAATCAAGCAGAAGCCAGAACCGGAGCTCCGACCGAACCCTCCTCGGCGGCCTCGATCTCGCGCACCAGGGGCAACACTCGCGCGCCGAAGTACTCGATCTCCTCCTGGAAGTGCAGGAACCCGCCGAGAACGAGGTCCACCCCTCGCTTGCGATAGGCCGCGATGCGTTCCGCGATCTGCTCGGGCGTGCCGATCAGCTGGGTACGGAAACCGTCGTTGTACTGGACCAGGTCCTCGAAGCTGGAGTCGGCCCACATCCCGCGCTTGTCGGCCGTGGAGTTGCCGGCCTGCTGCACCGCGTCGTGGAAGCCCTGGACGGCCGGGCGGTTCGCCTTGGCGATGATCTCGCGCAGGACTTCTTTCGCCTCTTTTTCTGAGTCCCGGGCGATGATGAAGCCGTTGAGGCCGAACCTCACCTCCCGTCCGGCCGCGCGCGCGTGCTCCCGCACATCGACGACCTGCTCGGTGACGCCGTCGAAGTCCTTGCCGTTGGAGAAGTACCAGTCGGCATACCGGCCGCCGTTGCGGCGGGCGGCGGTGGAGTTACCACCCTGGAACAGTTCGGGATTCGGGCGCTCCGGGGTGTTCAGCGGCTTGGGTTTGAGGGTGAAGTCGTGGATACGGTAGAAGTCGCCGCGGAAGTCCACGTCGTCCTCGGTCCAGATTTTGCGCAGCACCTGCAGGAACTCCGCGCTACGCCGGTAGCGCTCGTCGTGCTCGAGCCACGGCTCGCCCAGGTGGGTGAACTCGTCCTTGAACCAGCCGGAGACCACGTTGATCGCGAACCGGCCGCCGGAGAGCTGGTCCGCGGTGGCCCCGAGCTTGGCCAGTACGGCGGGCTGCCACAGGCCGGGGTGCACCGCGGCGATCACCTTGAGCCGCTCGGTGGCCAGCAACAGCGCGAGCGAGAAACTGGTCGACTCGTGCTGGTACTCCGCCCCGTAGCTGGCCTCGTACCGGACCTGCGAGAGCGCGTACTCGAATCCGTTGTTCTCCGCGGTCCGGGCCAACTTCGCGTTGTAGTCGTAATTCCAGTCGGTGCGCTGTTCGATGGTGCTGGTCACCAGGCCGCCGCTGACGTTGGGCACCCAGTAGGCGAACTTGACATGGTCGGCGATGCGTTCGGTCGTCATGGACGCCCATGGTTGCCACGATGGCCCGGTTCGTCACCGATTAAATTCGCGCAGAGTGCAGGTTTGACCGCCGCCCCGGCGGGAACCGGTGAGCGGGACCCGCCTTGCCCGGCCGCACAGGAACACGTTCTAATTCTGCCCATGGATTACGGACTTGTGCTGTTCACCAGCGATCGCGGGATCACCCCGGCGGCCGCCGCCAAGCTGGCCGACGACCACGGGTTTGCGACCTTCTACGTGCCCGAGCACACCCACATCCCGGTCAAGCGCGAGGCCGCCCATCCCGGCACCGGTGACGAGACCCTGCCCGACGACCGCTACATGCGGACCCTGGATCCGTGGGTGAGTCTGGGCACCGCGGCCGCCGTGACGAGCCGGGTGCGGTTGTCCACCGCGGTCGCGCTCCCAGTCGAGCACGACCCCATCACGCTGGCGAAATCGATTGCCACCCTTGACCATCTGTCGGGCGGCCGGGTCAGCCTGGGTGTCGGCTTCGGCTGGAACACCGACGAGCTGCTCGATCACCATGTCCCCCCGGGCAAGCGGCGCACGGTGCTGCGCGAGTACATCGAGGCCATGCGCGCGCTGTGGACCCAGGAGGAGGCCGCCTACGACGGCGAGTTCGTCCAGTTCGGGCCCAGCTGGGCGTGGCCCAAGCCGGTTCAGTCCCATATCCCGGTGCTCGTGGGTGCGGGCGGCACCGAGAAGACCTTCAAGTGGATCGCTCGGTCCGCCGACGGCTGGATCACCACGCCGCGCGACTTCGACATCGATGCGCCGGTGAAGCTGCTGCAGGACATCTGGGCGGACGCCGGGCGGGACGGCGCTCCGCAGATCGTGGCGCTGGATTTCAAGCCGGTGCCCGAGAAGCTGGCGCACTGGCGGGAATTGGGCGTGACCGAGGTGCTCTTCGGCCTGCCGGACAAGTCCGCCGACGAGGTGGCCGCCTACGTCGAGCGGCTGGCCGGGAAGCTCGCCGCCCTCACCTAGCGAAGCGTCGCGCGGTTGACCTTGTCGTCACCCGACGTCACGTCGATCGCCGCGCCCAACGGGTCACCGTCCGTCATCAAGCCGACCAGATCGGGGTCCGTCGTCAACGCCATGAACCGGCTGTCGTCGGCCTCGAGCCGGCCGATGATGACACCGGTGCGCTCGGGCCAGTCATAACGCACCGAGTACGTCTCGATCACCCCGGGCCCGTCGGCGTTGCGGGTCACCGCCACCTTGGGCAGCGCGTCGATATCCGCCTGCAGCGCCGTGCTGCGATCGGGTGCCCAGTCCGCCGGGGTCGTGGAGTAGATGCCGACGGAGTACTTGCTCATGACGCCGCCGTTGGCACCCACCAGACCGAATGATCCCGGCCTGTCGCGCATTTCGGCGACGACCTCGGCGATCGCATGCAGCGAGTAGCTGTTGCCGGGGCCGCCGAAGTACGGCAGACCGCCGGTCAGGGTGAATCCGCGGGGATCGTCGCTTGCCAGACCGAACGCATCGCACACCGCGAAGACCGGGAAGGGGAAGCAGCTGTAGAGGTCGAAGGCGCTCACCTCGTCCATCCCGATTCCGGCCACTCGAAGTGCTTCTACCACCGACTGTTTCGCCGAGATGCTGATGCTGAGATCGACGCGATCCAGCAGATCCTGCTCGGTCTGATTGGCATGCCCGTGCAGATAGACCCACTTCTCCTCGGACACCCCGAGACGCTCGGCGGCGGCCACCGACATGATCAACGCGGCCGCGCCCTGGTTCACCTGGTCCCGAGCCACCATCAACCGCGGATACGGATCGCTGATCATCCGGTTCTGGTCGGTCACGGTGATCAGCTCGGTGACCGATCGCTCCACCGGTGACGACGAAAACGGGTTCTTAGCAGCGACTTTGGAGAAGGGCGCGAACAGCTCGGCCATATCGCGGCGGTAGTCGGCGACGCTGCGCCCGAGCCGGGCGCGCCTGGCGTTGTCCAGCAGTCCGTACTGTACCGGCGCACCGGTCAACCCGTGCTTCGCGGTGTACTCGCTCATGTACTGCTCGTAGCCGTACCCACGGTCCTCTAGCTGACCGCCGACGGTCTCGTTGAAGTCCGGCTTGTCCGCGCGGCCCGCAAAGTACTTCTCGGTGGAGCCCGGCTCGGAACCGAGGATCAGGGCCACCTCGATGTCACCCGCGGCGATCGAGCCGGCGAACTCGGTCACCAGCTTCTGCGGGCCGTTGCCGCCGATGGACTCCAGCACCGCGCGGGCGGGATCCGCACCGACGCGACCGGCCACCGATCGCAGGTAGTTGTCCGAGCAGCCGAACGCCGGTTTGGTGAACGGCGAGCAGATTTCGAACTGCCGCAGCCCGGCGAACACCTCGATCGCCCGGGCCACCACCGCGACGTCGGCGCCGGTATCAGCGAGCGCGGCACGCACCGCCTCGGTCGCGAGGTCGACCGACGACATGCCCCGGTAGCCGGGATCGTCGATCCGCTCGGTGAACTGACCGACGCCGACGATGACGGGGGTGCGCGGATCGACCATAGTTCGACAGGCTAGCCGACCGGATCGCGGTCGTCGAAATCGACATCAGGGCTGCGATCCGGCGTGGATCACAGCCCTGATGTAGAACTCGCGGGGAGGTGTCGGCCCTACCGGCCGGTCAGGATCTCCCGGGCCAGTGCGGCCGTCGCGGACGGGGTCTTGCCGACCTTGACGCC
>CAZHUU010000102.1:0-9679 GCA_964535335.1 uncultured Mycobacterium sp. | reverse complement strand
GTGGCCCATGGTCTTGCCCTCCGGCGCCGTGAAGCCCGCGACGTAGCCGACGACCGGCTTGGTGACGTTGGCCTTGATGTAGTCGGCCGCCCGCTCCTCGGCGTCGCCACCGATCTCGCCGATCATCACGATGACCTTGGTCTCCGGATCCTTCTCGAACGCCTCGATGGCATCGATGTGGGTGGTCCCGATGACCGGGTCGCCGCCGATGCCGATGGCGGTGGAGAAGCCGAGATCGCGCAGCTCGTACATCATCTGGTAGGTCAGCGTGCCGGACTTGGACACCAGGCCGATCGGACCCTTACCGGTGATGTTGTTCGGCGTGATGCCGACCAGCGCCTCGCCCGGGGTGATGATGCCGGGGCAGTTCGGCCCGATGATCCGTGTCTTGAGGCCGTGGTCGACGTTGTAGGCCCAGGCATAGGCGGTGTCCTGCACCGGGATTCCCTCGGTGATGACCACCAGCAGCGGGATCTCGGCGTCGATCGCCTCGATGATCGCGTCCTTGGCGAACTTCGGCGGCACGAACGCGATGGACACGTCCGCACCGGTCTCCTTCATCGCCTCGGCGACGGTGCCGAACACCGGCAGTTCGATGTCCTTGCCGGCCTTGTCCTTGTGACTGACCGTCGTTCCGGCCTTGCGGGCGTTGACACCGCCGACCACCTGGGTGCCGGCCTTGAGCATCAGGGCGGTGTGCTTGGTGCCCTCGCCGCCGGTGATGCCCTGGACGATGACCTTGGAGTCCTTGTTCAGAAAGATCGACATTGGTTGCGTCCCTTACTTGTTCGCCAGCTCGGCGGCTTTATCGGCGCCGGAGTCCATGGTCTCGGCCTGGATCACCAGCGGGTGGTTGGCCTCGGCGAGGATTCGTCGACCCTCGTCGACGTTGTTGCCGTCCAGCCGCACCACCAGGGGCTTGTTGGCGTCGTCGCCGAGCATCTGCAGAGCCTGGACGATGCCGTTGGCCACCGCGTCGCAGGCGGTGATACCGCCGAAGACGTTGACGAAGACGCTTTTCACCTGCTTGTCACCCAGGATGACGTCGAGGCCCGCGGCCATCACCTCGGCCGAGGCGCCGCCGCCGATGTCGAGGAAGTTGGCCGGCTTGACTCCGCCGTGCTTCTCCCCCGCGTAGGCCACCACGTCCAGCGTGGACATCACCAGGCCGGCGCCGTTGCCGATGACACCGACCTGCCCGTCGAGCTTCACGTAGTTCAGGTCGTTCTGCTTGGCCTTGAGCTCCAGCGGGTCGGTGGCGTCCTTGTCCTCGAACTCGGCGTGGTCGGGATGCCGGAAGTCGGCGTTGCCGTCCAGGGTGACCTTGCCGTCCAGGGCCAGGATCTGGTCGTCCGGGGTGCGCACCAGTGGGTTGACCTCGACCAGCGTGGCGTCCTCGCCGACGAAGACCTCCCACAGCTTGGCGATGGTCACCGCGGCGGCATCCAGGACCTCGGCGGGCAGGTGGCCCTGCTCGGCGATGGAACGGGCGAACGCGAGGTCGACCCCCTTGACCGCGTCGACGGGGACCTTGGCCAGCCGCTCCGGCTTGGTAGCGGCCACCTCCTCGATCTCCATGCCGCCCTCCACTGAGCACATCGCCAGGTAGGTGCGGTTGGCGCGATCGAGCAGGAACGAGATGTAGTACTCCTCGGCGATGTCGCTGGCCTCGGCGACCAGCAGCTTCTTGACGACGTGTCCCTTGATGTCGAGACCGAGGATGTTCTTGGCGTGGGTGTAGGCGTCGTCGGCGGTGGCGGCGTACTTCACGCCACCGGCCTTGCCACGACCGCCCACCTTGACCTGCGCCTTGACCATCACCGGCCGGCCGATCTCCTCCGCGATGGCTTTCGCATCCTCGGGGGACTCGGTCACCCGGCCCGGGGTGGTGGGAACGTTGTGCTTGGCGAACAGCTCCTTCGCCTGATACTCGAAAAGATCCATGGGCTCACTGTCTGTGTCGGCCTGTGTCGGTAGAGACAATTCTTCGTTTGCGGAAGTCGCTCCTCGGGAACTGTATCGAGACCAGAACGGACCACAACCGCCGCGTACCGCCATGTGGTTCATCTCACCGCTGCACCGAAGTGATTCAACTCACAATCCTCAGCGGAATACACCCATGAGTTGCCACCCTCAGCGGAATTTGGTTACCGTCTTCGGGTCTAGGTAACGCTTTGGTCACGACTAGAGGGACGATCCGTTTTGACGCAGCATCGGCCGGCCACCACTCCCGCCGGAGAAGGGCCCGCTGCACGTCCCCTGAACAGGGCATTTGATCCCGCCCGCGTCGACGTGACGGACATCATCCCGTTCAACGAGTTCGGTGACCTGCACGAGCTCGACTTCAGCGAGCACACCGTGTTCGACAACGGATCGCAGGTCATGCGCAGCCCCGAGCTGGACGACATGGACGAACTCGACGACCTGGCGCCGCTTCGGCTGGCCGTGCCCGCCGAGTTCGCCGGCCAGGGCGACAAGCGCCCCGCCGAGCGGCCCCGGTTCTCCAACACCGAAGACACCGACATCCTGCCGCGCACCCCGCAGCACCGCAGGCAGCCGACCAGCGCGGCCAAGGGCCGGGTCTTGATCGCCGCGATGGCCGCAGGCGCTGCCGCCGCGGCCGCGTACACCGCCGTCAAGCCGCCGGAGCAGGTCGTCTCCAAGACCGTGCTGGCCGCCGAGAAGACCCCGATCGACGGGGCGGTGACCACCACACCGCGCGGTATGCAGCTCATCGCGGTGAAGCCGGCCGCCGACGTCGCGGTGCACACCGAGGAGCTGGCCAGGGGCGCCGCGTTCGCGCAGGAACGCGCCGAGCGCGAGGCCCGGCTGCAGCGTCCGCTGTTCGTGATGCCGACCAAGGGCATCTACACCTCCGGGTTCGGCTACCGGTGGGGCGCCCTCCACGCCGGCATCGACCTGGCCGGACCGATCGGCACGCCGATCTACGCGGTTTCCGACGGCGTGGTCACCGACGCCGGGCCGACCGCGGGTTACGGGGCCTGGGTCAAGATCCGGCACTCCGACGGCTCGGTCTCGCTGTACGGCCACGTCAACACCTGGCTGGTCCAGGTCGGCCAGCGGGTCTTCGCCGGCGACCAGATCGCCACCATCGGCAACCGCGGCGATTCGACCGGCCCGCACCTGCACTTCTCGATCCTGCAGAACGGCACCAACTTCATCGATCCGGCGCCGTGGCTCGCGGCTCGAGGAATCAAGCTCGGCCCCTACGCCGGCTGACCTGGTGACCGCGCCGCACGACCCGCGCCCCACCCCGAACATCATCCGGCGGCAACCGTCCGGCCCCCTTCCGCAGCCCACGCCCGACGACACCCGAACCGGCATCATCCGACGCGCGCCGACCGGTCCGATCCCGGCCGCCGAACCGAGCACCACGTACATTCCGCGTCCACCCGCCGAGGACGCACCCACCGGACTTATCAACCGGGCCAGACCGGTGTCGGTGCCGGGCCGATCGGTCCCGGTCGATCTGTCGACGGGCCGCACCGCGATGGCGGCGAGCGCGGTCAGCATCGTCAGCGGGTGGGCCACCGCGGTGGTGGCCACCGATCTGATCACCGGCTGGTGGGGCACCGACCGGTTGTTCTGCGTCGCGGTCGCCTTCCTGGCGCTGCTGTTCGCGGTGACGACGGTGGCCGGGGTGATCCTGTTGTTGTTGCGCCGTTCGGTGGGCCGCTACCTGATCGCGTTCGGCGCGGTGGTGGCGCTCCTGACGTTCGGCAGTGTCTTCATCGCTGGCGCGCGAATCCCGTTGGCCGTCTACTTCATTCCCCTGCTGCCGGTCGCCAGTCTGGTGCTGGCACTGCATCCCTCGACTCGCCGCTGGTGTCGTCTGCGCTGACTACAACTTGTGCAACGGTGCGTGGTTGTGCATGAGCTTGACCCGGCCCGCGCTACCGAAGTCGATCAGCGACATCGCCGACTCCCCCATACCGGACACCTCCTCGACCCGCCCCAGCCCGTACTTGTCGTGGGTGACCCGGTCACCGGCCTCCAGCACCAGCAGTGGCCGCTTGCCGGCACCGCCGGCCCGGGTAGGCGACGGGCGTGGCGTGCCGAGCATCCCGCCGCCGGAGGAGAACCGGCCCGGGGCGCTGAACGATGGGGTGGGATCGGTGCGCCGCCAGTCGATGAGTTCCTCCGGAATCTCCCGCAGGAAGCGGGATTCCGGGTTCAGCATGGGTTGGCCCCACGATGACCGGACCTTGGCGCGGGTGAGGTAGAGCCGCTGCCGGGCCCGGGTGATGCCGACGTAGGCCAGTCGGCGTTCCTCGGACAATTCGGTCGGGTCGCCTAGGGCCCGCATGTGCGGGAACATCCCGTCCTCCCAGCCGGTGACGAAGACGACGGGGAACTCCAACCCCTTGGCGGTGTGCAGGGTCATCAGCGTCACCACACCGGCGCCGTGTTCGGGCAACTCATCGGAGTCGGCGACCAGCGACACCCGTTCCAGAAACTCGGCGAGCACCCCGGTCGGCGGCACGTCCTCGTCGTCGGTCTCGGACTCCAGGGCGGCGGCGTTGGCTCGGTCGATACTGAATTCGTGTGCGACGCTGACCAATTCGTTCAGGTTGTCCAGCCGAGCCAGGTCCTGGGGGTCGCTGGAGGACTCCAGTTCCGCCCGGTACCCGGTCCGGTCGAGGACGGCCTCGACGAGGTCGCCGAGTTCGTCGTCGAGCCGGCCACGAAGGTCGTCGAGCAGGCTGACGAAACTCGCGATCGCCTTCTCCGAGCGGGTGTTCAGCATCGGGACTTTGCCCGCGGCGGCGGCGGTCAGCGCATCGGCGAAGGTGCTGCCGGTGTTCTCGGCGTAGACCGCGACGCACGCCTCGGCGCGGTCACCGATTCCGCGGCGGGGGGTGTTCAGGATGCGCCGCAGACTGACCGCGTCCCCGGGGTTGTCCAGCACCCGCAGGTAGGCGACGATATCGCGAATCTCCTTGCGCTCGTAGAACCGAACGCCGCCGACGACCTTGTACGGGATGCCGGCCCGGATGAACACCTCTTCCAGCGACCGCGAGGAGTTGTTGGTCCGGTAGAACACCGCGACGTCGTTATAGGTGATCTCCCCGCGGTCGGCCAGCGCGTCGATCTCCCCGGCGACGAACCGGGCCTCGTCATGCTCGTTGTCGGCGACGTAACCGACGATCAACTCGCCCTCGCCGGCGTCGGTCCACAACCGCTTCTCGCGCCGGCCGGTGTTGCGGGAGATCACCGAGTTCGCCGCGGACAGGATGTTCTGGGTGGAGCGGTAGTTCTGCTCGAGCAGGATGGTGGTCGCGTTCGGGTAGTCGCGCTCGAAGTCCTCGATATTGCGGATGGTGGCGCCCCGGAACGCGTAGATCGACTGGTCGGCGTCGCCGACGACGCACAGTTCGCTGGGCGGCACCTGATCCGCGTCGACATCGCCGTGCCCGACGAGTTCGCGAACCAGGACGTACTGGGCATGGTTGGTGTCCTGGTACTCGTCGACCAGCACGTGCCGGAAGCGCCTGCGGTAGTACTGCGCGATCTGCGGGAAGTTCTGCAGCACCGCCACGGTCTCGCCGATCAGGTCGTCGAAGTCCAGCGCGTTGGCCGCGCGCAGCCGGCGTTGGTACTCGGCGAAGACACTGGCCACGGTGCGGGCCAACTCGTCGGAGCCGGACTCCAGTGCGGCGAGCGCCTGTTCGGGGTCGATCAGCTCGTTCTTGAGATTGGAGATCGCATTGGCCAGCAGCCGCGGCGAGTATCGCTTGACGTCCAGGCCCATGTCCTTGCCGATCATCAGCAGCAGGCGGCGCGAGTCGTCGGCGTCGTAGATGGAGAAGTTGGAGTTCAGCCCCGGCAGCAGGGAGGCCTGGTTGCGCAGGATCCGCACGCAGGTGGAGTGGAACGTCGAGACCCACATGTTGCGGGCTCGCGAACCCACCAGCGCCACCACCCGTTCCCGCATCTCCGCGGCGGCCTTGTTGGTGAACGTGATGGCCAGGACCTGACCGGGGCCGACGTCCCGGGCGGCCAGCAGGTAGGCGATCCGGCGGGTGAGCACCGCGGTCTTGCCCGACCCGGCGCCGGCCACGATCAGCAGTGGGTTGCCCTCGTGCAGCACCGCCTGGCGCTGCTGCGGGTTGAGACCGTCGAGGAGTTCGGCGGCCTCGGCCGGTGGCGTGTAATCCGTCACGTGCACAGTCATGTCCGGACCCAACTTACCGCTGTCCGGCGACAGTTTTTTGCACAAGACCGGCGCGTGGTGGCACACTCCTTTCCGTGCTCACTGCACCGCAGCGATTTTTCTACGGGTACCGGATCGCGGTACCCGTGGAGGCATAGCTGCTCGAACCCGAGAGCCCCGCGGTCCGCATCCGGATCCGGGGCTCGTCTCTTGTGTGAGGCCCGGACCGAATGAGACCAGAACCCGCACACGAGGAGAAACGACGCGATGACCGTAGAAGCCGAGCCGATGTCTGATATCGACGCCTTGCGCCAGGAGATCGACCGTCTGGATGCGGAGATCCTGGCAGCGGTCAAGCGCCGCACCGAGGTCTCCCAGGAGATCGGCCGCGCCCGGATGGCCTCCGGCGGCACCCGCCTGGTGCACAGCCGCGAGATGAAGGTGATCGAGCGCTACAGCGAACTGGGCCAGGAGGGCAAGGATCTGGCGATGCTGCTGCTGCGCATGGGCCGCGGCCGGCTCGGCCATAGCTGAGGCCGGCCATCGGGCGGCGCCGGCTCGGCCACAGCTGAGACCGGCTAGCCGACGGCGTCGACCAGCCAGGGCGTCATCCACTTCACCGCGTTCGGCGTGGGATGCACCCCGTCGCTGCGCACCAGCACGCCGTTGATCTTGGCGGTGTAGGTGCCGTTGGGCGCCAGCTTGGCGTTGAGGTCCAGCACGTCGACGTTCGGCAGATCGGCGACGACGTTCCGCAGGATGCTGTTCCAGCGCTTCACCCGACTGGGCTGGTCCTCCGGATAGAGACTGCCGTCGGAGCGCTCACCGTGACGGTTGAAGGGCTCGGTGGTGACGACGATCCGGGCGCCGCTCGAGCCGAGGATCTCCAGAGCCCGGTGCAACTCGGCCTCCAGATACTCGTCGAAATCCGGATCGCCGATGTGCGCCCAGTCGCCCCGCCACATCCGATCCACCGTCTCCCAGCGGCCGATGGTCAGCAGCACCACGTCGGGGCGGTCGTGGGCGATCCGCTCGGACCACCGCTCGGGCCAGGTGTCGCACTCCGGTTTCTGTTCCAGTTTCTGGCCGCTGTAGCGGTATGGCCCGCCCCGGACCACGCCGCAGCCGATGGTGGTGCGGTCCAGGAAGGCGATGCCCGGGGTGGGCGGCAGATACCGCATGATCGTCCACGCGATCGAGTCGCCGAACACCGCCACCGTGTGCGGCCGCGGGCCCGCCTCCACCGGCGGTGCGGGCCGGACCGTCTCCACCATGGCGGCGGCGGACACGTCCGGCATCGGGCCGTCACCCGGCCGCGTTCCCAGTGGCACCACGACGACCGTGACGGCCACCGCGGTCGCAACCGTCGCGCCGGCCAGCCGCAGCAGCGGGACGTGCACGGGACGCCAGCGCCGCACCGGCTGTTCGATCAGCCACCAGGACAGCGTTGCCGCGGCCAACGTCGCGGCGCAGCGAGCGGCGAACAGCGGGTAACCGGACCAGCCCGTGCGTTCCCCGCTGAGCAGCAGGAAGATCGGCCAGTGCCAGAGGTACACCCCGTAGGAAATGACACCCAGCCAGACCAGGGGCCGCGCCGCCAGCACCCGGGCCATCGGCCCGTCTTGGTCCAGGGCGGCGGGGGCGATCACGGCGATGGCGGCCACCGCGACCACGATCAGCAGGCCGTGCCGGAACTCCGTGGCTCCGCCCGTCGCGCGGTGCACGGCCTCCGCCAGCAGCGCCACCCCGAGCACGGGGACGATGCGCACCGCCCACTTGGCCCACCGCGAGCGGACCAGCGACCAGCCCGCCAGCACCGCGGGCCAGTCGCGCACCAACAGCGCCGCTGCGGCGGCCCCGACCAGCAGCGCCTGGGCCCGGGTGTCGGTGCCGAAGTAGACCCGGTTCAACGACGCATCCGAGGACATCAGCACGGCCTCGGTCGCCGAGGCCAGCACGCCCAGTCCGGCGACGACGGCGACCACGATCCGAACCCGGCCGAGTGACGCCGTCGCGCCGCGGCGCCGGGCCAGGACCGCGAACGCCAGCGCGATCCCGACCAGCAGAACCGGCCAGACCAGGTAGTACTGCTCCTCGACACCCAGCGACCAGGTGTGCTGCAGCGGAGACGGGGTGCCGCCCTGGCTGAAGTAGTCGGCCTTGTGCGCGATGAAGGCCCAGTTCGCCGTCCACAGGAACGCGGCAGCGGCGTCGGTGCGCAGTGTGGCCACCGAGTCGGGCGCGAACAGGGTGCGGACCGCGACCACGGCCAGCCCCATCAAAAGCAGCGCGGGCAGCAGTCGTCGGGCGCGGCGAATCCAGAAGCCACGCAGGTCGATTCGGCCGGTGCGGCCGAGTTCGTCGAGCAGCAGGGAGGTGATCAGGAACCCGCTGAGAACGAAGAAGACGTCGACGCCGATGAATCCGCCGTCGACGCCCGGGATGCCGCCGTGAGCGACCACCACCAGCGCGACCGCGACACCGCGGATGCCGTTGAGGGCGGGCACACCGGAACTCGAGGTGGGTAACGGCTTGCGCCGGATGCCGCGTTCGGAGCCGGGAGCCACCCATCGACGGTGCGCATCAGATCGCGCCGGCGCCGCGGTCACGTGAGCCCTCTCGTTGGTCCGGGCTTGTGACTTTAGGCGCGGTTGGCCCCGGGTTGGTGGCGGCGCGCGGGTGCTAGCAGCGGGTCAGGTCCCGGTCGACGATCCTGGGGCGCTTCGGGGCCGGCGCGACGAACTGGTCGTAGGCCAGCAGCAGACCGGCGACGGCACCGGGGACCTGGGCGACGACCAATTCGGGCACCGCGCGGCGCGCTGAGCCTCTGGCAACCCGATCCCTGGTATTCATGGCGCAGGAATACCCGGTGCTTGCTATTGCAAGCGTGACGCTTGCCACTACTTGGTCAGCGCGATGTACTTGGTATCCAGGTACTCTTCGATGCCCTCGTAGCCACCCTCGCGGCCGAATCCGGATTCCTTGACGCCACCGAAAGGGGCGGCGGGATCGGAGATCACCCCGCGGTTGACGCCCACCATGCCGGACTCCAGGGCCTCGGCCACCCGCAGCGCGCGGTCCAGCGATTCGGTGAAGATGTAGGACGCCAGCCCATACTCGGTGTCGTTGGCGGCAGCGATGCCCTGTTCCTCGGTGTCGAACCCGATGATCGGAGCCACCGGCCCGAACACCTCCTCCTTGAGGATGCGGGCGTCCGGCGGGACGTCGGTCAGCACGGTCGCCGGATAGAAGCAGCCCGGGCCGCCGGGGGCCTGACCACCGAGTGCCACCGTCGCGCCCTTCTCCACCGCATCGTCCACCAGTTCCTGGACCGAGGCCACCTGCTTGGCGTTGACCAGCGGGCCCAGCTTGGCGCTCGGGTCCAGGCCGTTGCCCAGGGTGACCTCGCCCATCCGCTTGACGAACTTGTCGGTGAACTCGTCGATGACCGCGTTGGCGACGTGGATGCGGTTGGCCGCGGTGCCGGCCTCACCGCCGTTGCGC
>CAZHUU010000101.1:0-17699 GCA_964535335.1 uncultured Mycobacterium sp. | reverse complement strand
GCTGATTATCCAAACCCGCATGAGAGGTACCCGTCCCGACGAACAACGCCGCGACGGCGGCCACCAACGCCACCAGTACCCGACCGATAACCTTCATGTTCTCCCTAGCTATGTCGACGGTGAGGGGGCTCACCGAGGTTCTAGTTCGTGCTCGGGGTCGGTTCACTCTAGACACCGGTCACGGCGTTGAGCCGATCAAATGAGAGGCCTCACAGTCGGCTCTTACGCTTTGCTCATCGTTGACACGAGGAACATAACGGCAAGGCAACGACGCAGCAACGCGTACGGGGATGCCGAGGTCGAAGGTCCCCGCTGCTGAAGCAAGTTTGCTGGCTGGTGAACGGCAGCAAACGGGTGCGGAATCGGCACCTCCCCCGGCCCGGACCCGGCGCCGCTGCCTGCGGCGCCGACCGGCCGCGCGGCGGTCCAAACCGGACCGCTCCGCGCCGGTAACCGACCCGGTTAAACCCTCAATGATGGTGTGGCGGAACGTTTTCCCGGAGCCAGCGATCACGTTCGGAGTCGGTGGTCCCCGACTCGCGGTCGTCCTGCGCCGGGGCTTCCTGGGGCAATTCGGTACCGAAAATCTTGTTAACTGTGCCCTTGTCGGGTCCGGTCTCGCCCATCACATCGCCCCTGAATTGTGACGAACATCACATTTTGGATGTTTGCCCTGTTCACAAGGTCTTAACATTGCGCCTCCCGCTCGGATTTGCGGAAGCCCACGGGGAACCGGCGGGATAGGTCACCGCGGTGCGGCTCTCAGATCTCCAGGCTGGACAGCTGGGCGATGACCTGCACCGCCAGCGGGTTCAGCGTCGCCATGCCGTCGCGCACGGCGGACCGGGAACCGGCGATGTTGACCACCAGGGTGCTGCCGGAGATGCCGGCCAGCCCGCGGGACAGCCCCGCATCGGGGATACCGGCCGACAGCCCCGATGCGCGCAGCGCCTCGGCGATCCCGAGCAGTTCGCGATCCAGCAGGTCGAGGGTGGCTTCGGGGGTGACGTCGCGCGGTGTGACACCGGTTCCGCCGACCGACACCACCAGGTCCACCCCACCGATGACCGCCGTGTTCAGCGCATTGCGGATCTCGATCTCGTCGGCCGACACCACCACGACGCCGTCGACGACGAACCCCGCCTCGGCGAGCAGTTCGGTGACCAACGGGCCGCTGTGGTCTTCCTCGTCACCGTGCGCCGTGCGGTCATCGACCACCACGACCAGCGCGCGCCCCACCATCTCCCCTGGCTGTTCCATGCCTGTCACCGTATATCCGGGCCCGGACAACGGCGCAGGCGCTCCTGCGGGTGTCATGGGAAGTTCACCCACGACCCGGATCACTGCGCCGCCTTTCCGAGCGTCACCTGCACGGTCTGGCTGGCGCCGGTGGCATCGAGGTAGGTGAGCGTGATCTTCTCGCCGGGCGCCCGGGACCGGACGGCGGCGACCAGCGCATCGGCGCTGCCGATGGTGCGGTCGTTCACCTTGGTCACGACCACGCCGCTCGGCAGGCCCGCTGTCGCGGCCGCACCACCCTTGGTGACCTCCACGATCTTGGCGCCGTGCGTGGTGGTGTCGTTGCTGACCTGAACGCCTAGCGACGCGTGGGAGGCGGTGCCGGTGCTGATCAACTCGTCGGCGATGCGCTTGGCCTGATCGACCGGGATCGCGAAGCCCAGCCCGATCGAGCCGCTCTGCGCGTCCGGGGAATCACCGCCCATGGTGGCGATCGCCGAGTTCACCCCGACCAGTTCACCGTTCATGTTCACCAGGGCGCCGCCGGAGTTGCCCGGGTTGATGGCCGCGTCGGTCTGGATGGCGTCGAGCACGGTGTTCTGATTGTTGGCGTCGCCGCCCGCGGCCACCGGCCGGTTGAGCGCGCTGACGATGCCGGTGGTGACCGTGCCCTCCAGCCCCAGCGGAGAGCCGACCGCCACGACGTCCTGGCCGACTCGCAGGTTGGCCGAGGAGCCGAGCGTGATCGGGGTCAGATCCGAGACTCCCTGCGCGCGCACCACGGCGATGTCACTGGCCGGATCGGTACCGACCACGGTGAACGGCACGACGCGGCCGTCGGCGAAGGTGACGGTCGTGGTGAGGGCCCCGCCGGCGGGGGCCCCGGGCGGCGGTGGGGTGCCCGGGCCGCCGGGCGGTAACGGGGCGGCGGGCGGCACCGGCGCGTTGGGCGCCCCCGGGGCCTTGGCGGCGGCCACGACGTGGTTGTTGGTCAGGATGAGGCCGTCGGCGGACAGGATGATGCCCGAGCCCTCTTCGGACTGCCTGCCCATCCCCGTCTCCAGCTTGACCACGCTGGGCACCACCTTGGCCGCCACCTGCTCCACCGATCCGATCGGGAGGTTGGCGGCGGGGACGTTGTTGGGTCCGTTGGGCGGCGCGGCCTGGACGCGGGAGACCGGTTCGCGGTCCGGCTGGGCGAGCAGCACCACGGTGCCGCCGATACCCGCCGACACGACCGCGATGGCCAGTGCCCCCGCGGTCAGCGCCCCCGCGCGGGAACGCTGCCTCGGCGGCGCGCCGACCATCGTCGGCACCGCACCGGAATGGGTCAGCGGACCCGCGCGGTAGGGATCGTAGGGATCGCGGTATTGCTGCTGCTGGGTGGCGAACCGCCAGTCATAGGGCTGCTGGTAACCGGCCTGGCGAGGCGCCTGTGGATAGCCCGGGACCGCCTGCTGGTGCGGCGGGGCGCCGGGCTGCGGCGGCGGCGAGTACCTCGGATGGTCGGTCATATCGCTGAATTGCTCTTTTCTCTCTCGAAGAGATGCACGAACTCCTGCTATTACCTTGCCTGCTACGACTGAGAATCGACTGAGACAACACCCTGCGCAGCGGCGTGATTTTCGCCGCCGAGACGGCCGCGCCCGGCCATCGTGGCCAGTCGTCGGCCGCCTTGCCGCTCATTGCCCGGTTCCGCGGGCGTCGAGGGCCCGATCGGGCGCCCCGGGAGCAGCACGTAGAACGAGGTGCCCGGGGGTTGCCCGCCGGGAACGGTGTCCGCGACCCGGATCATGCCGCCGTGCTTGATGACGACCTGTTTGACGATCGCCAGACCCAGCCCGGAACCGGGCATCGCCCGCGCCGAGGTCGACCGATAGAACCGCTCGAAGACCAGATCCCGCTCCTGCGGCGGGATTCCCGGCCCGTGATCGGACACCACGAGTTCGGCGTGCGCGGCGTCGACCTGGCGCAGTCGCAACCCGACCCGCCCGCCGGGCGGGCTCCACTTCGCGGCGTTGTCGAGCAGGTTGAGCACCGCACGGGACAGCCCGGCAGCGTCGCCGTACACCTGCCATCCGACGGCCTCGACATCGAATTCGATGTCGTTGCGGCGCCGCCGGACCCGCTCGAGGCTGCGGTCGACGACCTCACTCATATCGACCGGCTCGTGCACCACACCGCCGGCGTCATCACGGGTCAGGTCCACCAAATCGCCTACCAGAGTGGACAATTCCTCGATCTGGGCGACGACGTCGGCCCGGAGCTCGGCCATCTCGTCCTCCGGCAGCCGCGGGGCCCCGGGCGCCATCGACGCGATCAGCAGCTCGACGTTGGTGCGCAGCGAGGTCAACGGCGTACGCAGCTCGTGGCCGGCGTCGGTGACCAGGCGGGCCTGCCGCTCGCGGGACTCCGCCAGCGCCCGCAGCATCATGTTGAACGCCTCGGTGAGCCGCGCCAGTTCGTCGCTGCCGAAGACCGGGATGGGCCGCAGATCGTCGGTGCGGGCCACCCGCTCGGCGGCCTCGGTGAGCCGGGCCACCGGGCGCAGGCCGGTCCGGGCCACCATGCCGCCGGCGATCGCGGCGATCGCGACGCCGATCCCGCCGACCGCCAGCAGCACCCATTTCAGCCGGGTCATCACGGCGTTGGTGGGCGCCAGGGTCTTGGAGATCAGCAGCGAGCTGCCGTTGGGCAGATGCACCGCGAGCACCCGCTGGTTGGACACCGTGCGCCGGGACATGAACAGGTCACCGCGGATGACCGCCTGTTCGGGCTCGCCCACCGGCAGCGTCTGGCCCTGCTGGTTCGCGGTGTAGATGGACCGGCCGGGATTGACCAGCATCGCGTTGACGTCGGAGTACGCGGTGCCCTCGATGGCCTTGCCGGGGTCGGCGGCCAGCGAACCGCTGGCGATCAAAAGCTGCGCACGGCTCTGCAACTGGTTGTCGATGTCGTTGTAGAGCGCCGCCGAGACCACGGCGTAGACCGCGACGGCCATCAGTACCACGACCATCGCCACCATCGACATGGCGAGCAACATCACCCGCCATCGCAACGACAGCGATGTGGTGGCCTGTCCAGGCGCCCGTACGTGCCGAGCGCGCCGCCGCAAAGCAGACATCAGGGGGGTGTCTCACGCAGCACATAACCCACGCCGCGCACGGTGTGGATCAGCCGCGGTTCTCCTTCGGCCTCGGTCTTGCGGCGCAGGTAACCGACATACACCTCGAGGGCGTTGCCGGAGGTCGGGAAGTCGAAACCCCACACCTCCTCGAGGATGCGGCTGCGGGTGAGCACCCGGCGGGGGTTGGCGATCAGCATCTCCAGCAGCGCGAACTCGGTGCGGGTCAGGCTGATGGACCGCTGGCCGCGGTGCACCTCGCGAGTGACCGGATCCAGCGTCAGATCCGAGAACGTCATCACCGCAGATTCGCCCTGATCGTCCGGGCCGGTGCGGCGCAACAGCGCACGCATCCGGGCCAGCAACTCCTCCAGTGCGAAGGGCTTGGGCAGGTAGTCGTCGGCGCCGGCGTCCAGTCCGGCCACCCGCTCCGACACCGAGTCCCGCGCGGTCAGCACCAGGATCGGCAGGTCGTCCCCGGTGCTGCGGAGCTGGCGGCACACCTCCAGGCCGTCCAGCCGGGGCATCATCACGTCGAGGACCAGCGCATCCGGCCGGTCGTTGGCGATGGCGTCGAGAGCCTCCAGGCCATCCTGGGCCAGATCGACGGAGTAGCCGTTGAAGGACAGGGAGCGGCGTAATGACTCTCGCACCGCGCGGTCGTCGTCGACGACAAGAATTCGCACGGGCACCAGTGTCAACCCAACGCCTGAGATTCAGCTAAGAGGCGCGCCGAGCAGGCGATTCGCTGCCGGAGAGGGGTCAGCGCTTGTCGAGATCGATCAGGCCCAGGCGGGCGGCCTTGAGCAGCCGACGCGGAACCTTGTGCTGCCGGCCGGCAACGGAGACGTTGACCAAACCGGTGGCCTCGGCCTTCCACTGCGCACGCCGACTGCGGGTGTTCGAACGCGACATCCGGCGCTTGGGCACAGCCATGACGTACATCTCCTTGATCGGGGGTTGTCGCCGCGCAGGACAGAACATTGCCGGCGGCCGACAGTTGTCCACCAGGATAGCCGCTCACCTGGTCCGGCTCCAAAACAGGGCGGCTATCTCATCGGCGAAACGGGAGGCACTCCCCGGGCCAGTCGCCCTATGATCTGGCCCACAGGGGGTTACCAGGAATCACACAGGCGACCACAAGGACCCACATGAAGCTCCTCGCAGCAGCAACCCTCCTGGTCCTGGCCCTTGCCGGCTGCGGCGGCAAGACCGAGACCAACTCCACCACCTCGCCGGCGACGTCCCCGGCATCCACAGCGGCGTCCACAGCGGCCTCGACCAGCGCCGCGGCATCCGGGTGTGCGGCCAGCGGACTGGATGCCATGACCGCGCTGTCCTCCTTCGAGATGGACATGGGCAAGGCCCAGAAGGGCGGGAAACTGACCGTCGACCAGTTGACCGCCGCGCGCGACAAGCTGTTCAACCAGACCCAGGCCGCCGCCGACAAGGACGACTGGGTGGCGTACTGCAAGGCCATCGACGACATGCGGGCCGAACTCGGACTCTGATCGCCCGACCCCTTGACTGCCTGCCCCCGACGGGAAGTAACCTACCGGTTGGTTGGTCCGTCGAGGGGAGACAACGCGCGTGAACAGTGCGGTTCGGATCGGCAACTGTTCGGGCTTTTACGGCGACCGCATCGCCGCCATGCGCGAGATGCTCACCGGCGGTGAACTCGACTACCTGACCGGCGACTACCTGGCCGAACTCACCATGCTCATCCTCGGCCGGGACAAGATGAAGAGTCCCGAACGCGGCTATGCCAAGACCTTCCTGGTCCAACTCGAGGAGTGCCTGGGGCTGGCGCATGACAAGGGTGTCCGGATCGTCGCGAACGCGGGCGGGCTGAACCCGGCCGGCCTGGCCGATGCGGTGCGCGCGCTGGCCGACCGGCTCGGCGTCCCGGCGCAGGTGGGCCACGTCGAAGGGGATGACCTGCTGGCCCGCGCCGAGGAATTGGGCTTGGGCAGTCCGCTCACCGCGAACGCCTACCTGGGCGCCTGGGGCATCGTCGACTGCCTCAACGCGGGCGCCGACATCGTCATCACCGGCCGGGTGACCGACGCCTCCGTGATCGTCGGACCCGCCGCCGCACACTTCGGCTGGGCGCGTGACGACTACGACCGGCTGGCCGGCGCCGTGGTGGCCGGCCACATCATCGAGTGCGGCACACAGGCCACCGGCGGGAACTACGCGTTCTTCACCGAGATTCCCGACCTCGCTCACCCCGGCTTCCCCCTCGCCGAGGTGTACGCCGACGGCTCCTCGGTGATCACCAAACATCCCGGCACCGGCGGGGCGGTCAACGTGGGCACGGTGACCGCACAGCTGCTCTACGAGATCAGCGGGGCGCGCTATGCCAACCCCGACGCCACCGCCCGCTTCGACAGCATCACACTCGCCGACGACGGCCCGGACCGGGTGCGGATCAGCGGCGTGCGAGGCGAACCGCCACCACCCACGCTGAAGGTCTCGCTGAACAGCATCGGCGGCTTCCGCAACTCGGCGACGTTTGTGCTCACCGGCCTGGACATCGAGGCCAAGGCGCATCTGCTGCGCACCCAGCTCGAGGCGGATCTCACCGTCCGGCCCGCCGAACTGGAATGGGCCCTGGCCCGCACCGACACCGCCGATGCCGATACCGAACAATCGGCCAGCGCCCTGCTGACCTGCGTGGTCCGCGATCCGGATCCGAACAAGGTCGGCCGTCGATTCACCTCCGCCGCAATCGAACTCGCACTGGCCAGCTATCCGGGCTTCCACACCACGGCGCCACCCGGGGACGGGCAGGTGTACGGGGTGTTCACCCCCGGATACGTTCCGGCCACCGAGGTGCAGCACGTCGCGGTGCGCCCCGACGGCACCCGCATCGCCATCCCGCCCGCTGCCGAGACGGTGGCACTGGCGGACGCCGACGCGGCCGACCTACCCGAACCGCTGCCCTCGGGTCCGACCCGGCGGATACCGCTGGGCACCATCGCCGGCGCACGCAGCGGTGACAAGGGGGGGTCGGCCAACATCGGCGTGTGGGTCCGCACCGACGAGCAGTGGCGCTGGCTGGCCCACCACCTCACCGCCGACACCCTCCGCGAACTCCTCCCGGAGACAAAGGATTTGCCGATTTCCCGCCATCTGCTGCCGAAAATGCGCGCGATGAACTTCGTTATCGACGGAATTCTCGGAAAGGGGGTCGCCTACAACGCTCGCTTCGACCCCCAGGCCAAGGGCCTCGGCGAATGGCTGCGCAGCCGTCACATCGACATCCCGGAGGAGATCATCACATGAACATCTGGACCACCCCGGAGCGCCAGGAACTGCGGAAGTCGGTGCGCACCTTCGCCGAGCGGGAGATCCTGCCGCACATTGACGAATGGGAGCAGGCCGGTGAGCTGCCTCGCGATCTGAGTCGTAAGACCGCAGCCGCCGGTCTGCTCGGCGTCGGCTTCCCGGAGTCGGTCGGCGGGGAGGGCGGTGATGCCGCCGACGTCGCGATCATCTGCGAAGAGCTCCACGAGGCAGGTACGCCCGGCGGCGTGTTCGCCTCGCTGTTCACCGTG
This sequence comes from uncultured Mycobacterium sp., assembly GCA_964535335.1. Taxonomy (GTDB): domain Bacteria; phylum Actinomycetota; class Actinomycetes; order Mycobacteriales; family Mycobacteriaceae; genus Mycobacterium. Next base: position 9,776 of record CAZHUU010000101.1, on the reverse strand, counting down.
GGCATCGCGGTGCCGCACATGATCGCCTCCGGGGATTCTCGACTGATCGAGAAGTTCGTCAAACCCACCCTGGCCGGCGAGCTGATCGGATCGCTGGCCATCACCGAACCCGGGGGCGGATCCGACGTCGGCCACCTGCGCACGACCGCCACCCGCGACGGGGACCACTACGTGGTCAACGGCGCCAAGACCTACATCACCTCGGCCGTGCGCGGTGACTACGTGGTGGCCGCGGTGCGCACCGGTGGTCCGGGCGCGGCAGGCATCTCGATGCTGGTGATCGAAAAGGGCACGCCGGGATTCGAGGTCAGCCGCAAGCTGGCCAAGATGGGCTGGCGGTCCTCCGACACCGCCGAGTTGTCCTTCACCGACGCCCGGGTTCCGGTGGAGAACCTGGTCGGCCTGGAGAACACCGGCTTCCTGCAAATCGCCCAGGCCTTCGTCTCCGAACGCATCGGCCTTGCGGTGCAGGCGTATTCGAGCGCCCAGCGCTGCCTGGACCTCACCGTGCAGTGGTGCCGGGACCGGGAGACCTTCGGCAAGCCGCTGATCTCCCGGCAGACCGTGCAGAACACCCTGGCCGAGATGGCCCGGCGCATCGACGTGGCACGGGTGTACGCGCACAACCTGGTCGAGCGGCAACTGGACGGCGACACCAACCTGATCGCGCCGGTGTGCTTCGCCAAGAACACCGCCGTCGAGGCCGGTGAATGGGTGGCGAATCAGGCCGTGCAACTCTTCGGCGGGATGGGCTACATGGCCGAGTGCGAGATCGAACGTCAGTACCGCGACATGCGGATCATCGGCATCGGCGGCGGCACCACCGAGATCATGACCAGCCTGGCCGCCAAGACGCTGGGCTACCAGTGACCATCCTGCACAGCACCGTCGATCCGAAGTCGGCCACCTACACCGAGGCGGCCGCGGCGATGACCGCCAAGCTCGCCGAACTCGACATCGAGCTGGCCAAGGCGCTGGGCGGTGGCGGCCCGAAGTACGTCGAGCGCCACCACGCCCGCGGCAAACTGACCGCACGCGAACGGATCGAGCTGCTGGTCGATCCCGACTCCGCATTCCTGGAGCTTTCGCCGCTGGCGGCCTACGGCACCGACTTTCAGGTCGGCGCCAGTTTGATCACCGGCATCGGCGTGGTCGAGGGCGTCGAGTGCATGCTCGTGGCCCACGACCCGACCGTCAAGGGCGGCACCAGCAATCCGTGGACACTGAAGAAAGTCCTGCGCGCCAACCAGATAGCCCTCGAGAACCGGCTGCCGGTCATTTCGCTGGTGGAGTCCGGCGGCGCTGATCTGCCGACGCAGAAGGAGATCTTCATCCCCGGCGGCCAGATGTTCCGGGATCTGACCCGGCTGTCGGCGGCGGGTATCCCCACCGTCGCGCTGGTGTTCGGCAACTCCACTGCGGGCGGTGCCTACATCCCGGGCATGTCGGACCACGTGGTGATGATCAAGGAACGGTCCAAGGTCTTCCTGGCCGGTCCCCCGCTGGTGAAGATGGCCACCGGGGAGGAGTCCGACGACGAGTCGCTCGGCGGCGCCGAAATGCATGCACGCGTCTCGGGATTGGCCGACTACTTCGCGGTCGACGAGCTCGACGCCATCCGGATCGGCCGACGCATCGTGGCCCGGCTGAACTGGGTCAAGCGCGGGCCCGCACCGCGTCCGGTGGTGGAGCCGGTGGCCGACCCCGACGAACTGCTCGGCATCGTGTCGGCCGATCTCCGCATCCCGTTCGACCCCCGGGAGATCATCGCCCGGATCGCCGACGGTTCCGACTTCGACGAGTTCAAGCCGCTGTACGGCTCGTCGCTGGTGACCGGCTGGGCAACGGTGCACGGCTACCCGCTGGGCATCCTCGCCAACGCCCGCGGCGTGCTGTTCAGCGAGGAGTCCCAGAAGGCGACGCAGTTCATCCAGCTGGCCAACCAGTCGGACACCCCACTGTTGTTCCTGCACAACACAACCGGCTACATGGTCGGCAAGGCCTACGAGGAAGGCGGGATGATCAAGCACGGCGCGATGATGATCAACGCCGTATCCAACTCGCGGGTCCCGCACATCTCGTTGCTGATCGGGGCCTCCTACGGGGCCGGCCACTACGGCATGTGCGGGCGGGCCTACGACCCGCGGTTCCTGTTCGCCTGGCCGAGTGCCAAGTCCGCCGTGATGGGCGGCACCCAACTCGCCGGGGTGCTCTCAATCGTGAACCGGGCCGCCACCGAGGCCCGCGGCGGCACGGTCGACGAGGGCGCCGACGCGGCCATGCGAGCAGCGGTCGAAGCGCAGATCGAAGCCGAGTCGCTGCCGATGTTCCTGTCCGGCCGACTCTACGACGACGGGGTGATCGACCCCCGCGACACCCGCACGGTGCTGGGAATCTGCCTGTCCGCCATTGCCAATGGCCCGATCGAGGGGGCGTCGAACTTCGGCGTCTTCCGGATGTGAGCGCGACGATGAGCGCTTGCGCGAAGAGCAGAAGGCCGTCGATGAGCGCTTGCGCGAAGAGCAGAGGGCCACTGTGATCACTCGAGTTCTGGTCGCCAACCGTGGCGAGATCGCCCGCCGCGTCTTCGCGACCTGCCGTCGCCTCGGCATCGGAACCGTCGCGGTCTACACCGACCCCGACGCGGCATCACCGCACGTCGCCGAGGCCGACATCCGGGTGCGCCTCGACGGCGTGAGCGGATACCTCGACGCCGCCCAGCTGATCGCGGCGGCCAAGGCCTCCGGCGCCGACGCCATACACCCCGGCTACGGATTCCTTTCGGAGAACGCCGAATTCGCGGCCGCCGTCATCGACTCGGGGCTGATCTGGATCGGCCCACCGGTCGCGGCGGTGCAGGCGATGGGTTCCAAGATCGAGGCCAAGAAGATGATGGCGGGCGCCGGTGTGCCCGTGCTCACCGAACTGGACCCCGAGACCGTCACCGCCGCCGAACTGCCGGTACTGGTGAAGGCATCCGCCGGCGGCGGCGGCCGCGGCATGCGGGTGGTGACCGACCTCGCCGACCTGGCCGCCCAGGTGAAGGCCGCCCGCCGGGAAGCCAAGTCCGCCTTCGGCGACGAGACGGTGTTCTGCGAGCGCTACCTGCCCAGCGGGCATCACGTCGAGGTGCAGGTGCTGGCCGACCAGCACGGCACGGTGTGGGCCGTCGGCGAGCGGGAGTGCTCCATCCAGCGCCGGCACCAGAAGATCATCGAGGAGGCCCCATCCCCGCTGGTCGAACGGACCCCGGGGATGCGGGAGCGGTTGTTCGAGGCCGCCCAGCTGGCCGCCGGGGCCATCGGTTACGCCGGCGCGGGCACCGTGGAGTTTCTCGCCGACGATGACGGCGAGTTCTACTTCCTGGAGATGAACACCCGCCTGCAGGTGGAGCACCCGGTCACCGAACTCACCACCGGCCTCGACCTGGTTGAGCTGCAACTGCTGGTCACCGACGGTGAGCGGCTGGACCCCGATCCGCCCGCCGCCAGGGGACATGCCATCGAGGCACGCATCTATGCCGAGGACCCGGCCCGCAATTGGCAGCCGCAGGCCGGTCGGGTGCACCGCTTCGAAGTACCGGGAGTGGCAAGGGAATTCGGCCTCTTCCACGGCACCGGGGTGCGGCTGGACTCCGGCATCGTGGACGCGACGACGGTGTCGATCCATTACGACCCGATGCTGGCGAAGGTGATCTCCTACGCGCCAACCCGGCGGCGCGCGGCCCAGGTGCTCGCCGCCGCGCTGGCCCGCACCCGGCTGCACGGGGTTCGGACCAACCGCGATCTGCTGGTGAACGTATTGCGGCACCCCGCATTTCTGGAGGGCGCCACCGACACCGCGTTCTTCGGCACCCACGGACTCGCCGACCTGGCCCGCCCACTGGCCGACGACCGAGCCGTCCGGCTTTCCGCGGTGGCCGCCGCACTGGCCGACGCCGCCCACAACCGGGCGGCGGCCACCATGCAGCGCGAGATCCCCAGCGGCTGGCGCAATGTGGTTTCCGGTGACCAGCACCGGACATTCAGTGATTCCGCCGGCGACGAACACCGGGTGGTCTACCGATTCACCCGTGCCGGCGTTGTGCTGCCCGACGACACCGGTGTGACCGTGGTGTCGGCCGAACCCGGCGAGGTCATCCTGGCCGACGCCGACGGGCTGACCATGCCGTTTACGGTAAGCCGTTACGGCACCGACGTTTTCGTCGACTCGCCACTCGGCGCCGTCGCGTTGGGCGCCGTGCCGCGATTCCCGGAGCCCAGCTCGGTCGTGGAGAAGGGATCACTGCTGGCGCCTATGCCCGGTTCGGTGATCCGGCTCGGCGCCGCCCTCGGCGACACCGTCGCCGCCGGCCAGCCGCTGATCTGGCTGGAGGCGATGAAGATGGAGCACACCATCACCGCGCCGGCGGACGGGGTGCTCACGCAGCTCGACGTCGGTGTCGGCCAGCAGGTCGAAGTGGGAACAGTCCTGGCCCGGGTGGAGAGCCCGGCATCGGCAGAAGGAGAGTCATGACCGACACCGGCTTCATCGAGAGCGAAGAGCGCCGGGCCCTGCGCAAGGCGGTGGCCGCGCTCGGCGCCAACTACGGCCCGGACTACTACCTGGAGAAGGCCCGCTCCGGCGGCCATACCGAGGAATTGTGGCGGGAGGCAGGCGAACTCGGATTCATCGGGGTGAACCTGCCGGAGGAGTACGGCGGCGGCGGGGCCGGCATGTACGAGCTGGCCCTGGTGATGGAGGAACTGTCCACCGCCGGATGCCCGCTGCTGATGATGGTGGTGTCGCCGGCGATCAACGGGACGATCATCGCCAAGTTCGGCACCGAGGAGCAGCGCAAGCGCTGGGTGCCCGGGATCGCCGACGGCTCGATCACCATGGCGTTCGCCATCACCGAGCCCGACGCCGGGTCGAACTCGCACCGCATCACCACCACCGCCCGCCGCGACGGCAGCGACTGGATCCTGTCCGGCCAGAAGGTGTGGATCTCCGGGGTGGACCAGGCGCAGGCGGTGCTCGTCGTCGGCCGCAGCGAAGAGGCTAAGACCGGCAACCTGCGGCCCGCGTTGTTCGTCGTGCCGACCGACACCCCGGGATTCACCTTCACCAAGATCCCGATGGAACTCACCATGCCGGAGAGCCAGTTCCAGGTGTTCATCGACGAGGTGCGGCTGCCCGCCGACGCCCTGGTCGGTTCCGAGGACGCGGCGATCGCGCAGCTGTTCGCCGGGCTGAACCCGGAGCGGATCATGGGTGCGGCCAGCGCGGTGGGGATGGGGCGGCTGGCGCTGAACAAGGCCGCCGACTACGTCAAGACCCGGCAGGTCTGGAAGACCCCGATCGGCGCCCACCAGGGCATCGCGCACCCGCTGGCTCAGGCCCACATCGAGCTCGAGCTGGCCAAGTTGATGATGCAGAAGGCGGCCGTGCTGTACGACGCCGGGGACGACGGCGGGGCGGCCGAGGCGGCGAACATGGCGAAGTACGCGGCCGGCGAGGCCTCGACCCGCGCCGTGGATCAGGCCGTACACTCCCACGGTGGTAACGGGCTGAGCCAGGAGTACGGACTCGCGGCGATGCTGTCCGCATCCCGGCTGTCACGCATCGCACCGGTCAGCCGGGAGATGATCCTCAACTTCGTCGCGCAGACCTCCCTGGGCCTGCCGCGGTCGTACTGATGACACCGGCCCTGGTCACCTACACCGGCCCGGATGAGGCCGGCGGTCACGTCGCCAGGCTCACGCTGGACTCACCACACAACCGCAACGCGCTGTCCACCCGGCTTGTCGAGCAACTGCACGACGGGCTGAACCGGGCGGCCGCCGACCCGGCGGTGCGGGTCGTGGTGCTCGGCCACACCGGCAACACGTTCTGCGCGGGCGCCGATCTGAGCGAAGCCTCCGGTGCCGACCCGTCCGAGGCGACCGCCGCCCGGGCCCGGGAGCTGGCCACGGTGCTGCGCGCCATCGTCGAGTCCCCGCGGCCGGTGGTCGCGGCCATCGACGGTCACGTCCGGGCCGGCGGGATGGGGCTGGTCGGCGCCTGCGATATCGCGGTGGCCGGCCCGCGCAGCACGTTCGCACTGACCGAGGCCCGGATCGGGGTGGCGCCCGCCATCATCTCGCTGACCCTGTTGCCGAAGCTGGCACCGCGGGCCGCGGCCCGCTACTACCTGACCGGTGAGACGTTCACCGCCGAGCAGGCGGCCGAGATCGGGCTGATCACGATGGCCGCCGAGGACGTCACGGCGGCGGTCGACGGACTGGTCGCCGATCTGGGCAAAGGCTCACCGCAGGGGCTGGCCGCGTCGAAGGCGCTGACCACGGCATCGGTGCTGGCTGGCTTCGATCGCGACGCCGAGCGGCTCACCGTGGAGTCGGCCCGCCTGTTCGTCACCGACGAGGCCCGCGAGGGAATGCTGGCCTTCCTGCAGAAGCGGCCGCCCCGCTGGGTCGAGTAGAACGGTGTAGTGACGGATCGGCCAACACCTTTGCGGTTGACAAACAGCGTCGTACGCTCGTAGACGATGAGCGACTTGACCCCGCGGGACGCATCGACGCGCGCCGCCGACACCGACCGGATTCAGGTCGCGCAGGTGCTCACCGATGCCGCCGCCCAGGGCAGGCTCCCCATGAGCGAGTACGAGAAGCGGCTGGCCGAGGCGTACGCCGCCAAGACCTACGACGAACTGGACCGGCTCACCGGCGATCTGCCCGGGCTGGCGGAGACCACGCGCGGCGCCTGCAAACCCGCGCCCTCGACGCTGCTCCTGGCCATCCTGAGCGGCTTCGAGCGGCGCGGCCGGTGGAACGTGCCCGGCCGGATGACCACCTTCACCCTGTTCGGCGGCGGCGTCGTCGACCTGCGCTATGCCGACTTCACCTCGACCGACGTGGAGATCCACGCCTACTCGATCATGGGAGGCCAGACGATTCTGCTGCCCCCGGAGGTGAACGTGGAGGTCCACGGCGTCGGTGTGATGGGCGGCTTCGACCACGACGTCAGCCCGCAGGGCAGCCCGGGAGCGCCGAAGGTGACCATCCGCGGCTTCTCGCTGTGGGGCGGCGTCGGGATCAAGCGCAAGAAGCGCAAGGCCAGCGGCGCCGACGAGCTGCCGCAGTAACTCAGCGCCGGTGCCGTCGGGACCGCAGGTAGTCGCCGACCACGGCCGCGCCGAGCCCGTCGAGATCGGGCACCACCACCCGGCCCTCCACCCGTCGGGCCATCTGGTCGATGAACCGGGCCAGGCCGGGATCGTTACCGAGCCGGAAGATCGTCACCTGCGCACCGAGCCGGGCGACGTCGTCGAAGCCGCGCACGGTGTGGGCGATGGTCCGCGGATGCGGCGGGTAATCGAAGAAAACCGATGCCCCGTTACCGTTGTAGTCCTCCAGATGAGCCGTCGGCTCGCCGTCGGTCACCACCAGCACCACGGGCTGCGCGTTGGGGTGGCGGCGCAGGTGCCGGCCAGCCAGGGCCAATGCGTGGTGCAGGTTGGTCCCCTGCTCGTAGACACCCTCGAGACCGGTGAGTTCGGCGGCGGTCACCGTCCTGGCGTAGCGGCCGAAAGCGATGATCTGCAGGGCGTCTGACCGGAACCGGGTGCTCACCAGATGATGAAGTGCCAGCGCGGTGCGCTTCATCGGCAGCCACCGGTTCTCCATCACCATCGAGAACGAGGTATCGACCAGCAGCGCCACCGCCGCCTGAGTACGGGTTTCGGTCTCGGAGACCTCGACGTCCTCGACCGCGATCCGCAGCGGAGCGCCGGTGTCCTGGGTTCCCGCGCGGCGCAGCACGGCGTTGGTCAGGGTGCGGGTGACGTTCCACGGTTCGGTGTCGCCGAACGCCCACGGCCGGGTGGCGCCCGTCAACTCGCCAGCAGCGCCGGCCCGCCGGGTGGCCCGCTCGCCGTGGCGGCCCGAAAGTTGTTGGGCCACATCGCGAAGCGCAGCCTGGCCCAGCTGGCGCATGGCCTTGGGCGAGAGCCGCCACTGGCCGTCCGAGCCGCGGTCCAGAAAGCCCTGGTTCATCAGCGCGCGCTCGAGCTCGGCCAGGGTGCGCGCGTTGACGGCTGCCTCGTCGCCCAGCTGGCGGGCCAGCGCGTCGAGGTCGACGTCGTCCATGGTGGCGCCGGCGTAGCTCTGCGAGAGCTGCTCGGCGAGCTGCTCGAGCTCGGCGATATCGGACAGCGCCTGCGCACCCTCGCCCATCCCCAGTGGGTTGTCACCGGAGAACTCCGAGGAACCGTCCCAGTCCTCCCCCGGCCGGGCCGCCTGCAGATGGGAGTCCAACCGGTTGAGGGCGTTCATCAGCTGCGGAGAGCCGAATGCCTGCTGCGCCAACGCATCCAGCTCGGCGCGCTGATCCGGGGTCAAGCTGTTGCGGAAGCGCTGGGCGGCCGCGGCGCGCTGGGCCAGCGAGTCCAGCAGTTCCTCGACGTTCTTCGGGCTCTCCGGGAAGTACTGGCCATGCTTGCGCATGAAGTCGTTGAAGTCCTCTTGGGAGTCCTCACCCCGAGAGTGCTTGTCCAGCAGGTCGTTCAGGTCGTCGAGCATCTCGTTGACGGCCTGGCGGTCCTCATCGGTGGCGTTCTCCAGGGCCTGCTTCATCCCGGCGAAGCGCTGGTCGAGCATCTCCCGACCCATCAGATCCTTGATCTGGTCGTACTTCTGCCGGGCCTCCGGGCTGCGCCAGTCGTACTCCGAGAGTTCCTGCACGGCCTTGGCCGGCGACGGCGACAGCGCCTCGATCTGCAACTCCTGGAAGCGGGCGTCGTCGTCGAGGGCCCGGGCCAGTTCCTTGCGTTCGGCGAGCACGGCCTCGTCGAGCAGCTTCTTGATCTCCTGCAGGGTGCCGTCGAGGTTGTTGCGGCTCAACAACTCCCGGCGCCTGCGGTTGACCTCGGCGGCCAGCCGGTCCGCGCCGCGCATGTTCTGGGTTCCGCGGCGCAGCAGCTCGGATAGCGCCCGGCGCGGTGACGTGCCCTCCATGACGTCCTGGCCGATCTGCTCGAGCGCCTCGCGCAGATCCACCGGCGGGGCAAGCGGATCCGGACCCCCGGTGTAGGCGGAATACCGGGAGTCGTGCCCGTGCCTGGGCTGCTTAGCCATTGCCGCGCTCCTCACCGCAGCGGGTCCCGCGCTGCTCTATCGTCCCGCGGCTTCTAGCCATCGCCGCGCTCACCCATAGACGGTTTCACCCTCACCCGTCTGCTTGTCGATGCGCTTGGCCAGATACAGCGCCTCCAGCGCCAACTCCAACGCTGCGGCCCGCTCCCCGTCCGACTGGGCGCCGAGGCGCTCGGCGATGGTGTCGATCACCGGCAGGTCGGGCAGCGCGGCCAACACGTCCTTGGCCGACACCTGCTCACCCGTCGTCACCGCCGAACCGCCCTCGACCGCGGCGACCAGCGGGCCCACGTCGATCCCGCCGAGCGCCCGCTGCGCGGTGTCGGCGGTGGCGCGCCGCAGCAGGTGCTCCAGCACCGCCTGCTCGCGGCCCTCCTCGCCCGACTCGAACTCCAGCTTGCCGCGCAGCACGTCGATCACGGTGCCGAGGTCGACCACCCGCGCCACCGGCTCGTCTTCGCCGAGCACCGCGCCGCGATGCCGGGCCGAGGCGGCGACCGTCTCGGCCGCCGCGATGGCGAACCGCGCGGACACCCCGGAACGCTGGTCGACCGAACTCGACTCGCGCAGGTAGCGGGCGAACCGGGCGATGATCTGCAGCAGGTAGGTCGGCACCTGCGCCGACAGGTGGGCCTCCTGGCCGAT
>CAZHUU010000100.1:9695-17819 GCA_964535335.1 uncultured Mycobacterium sp. | reverse complement strand
GCCGGGTTCGCTGAGCGGTCACTGGTTGTTGAGGCTTCCGGGTGGCCAGTCCACCCCGATCTCATCGCAGATCGGCGGAATGATGATCAGCGCACCCCGCGGGCTGCAGAACGGCGTACCAGGCGGCGGCCCCGGCGGCGGCGGGATCGGGGTCGGGAAAAGGTTCGGCCCCTCCCAGTAGTTCGCTGCCGAGTGCGTGAATACGTCCCACGCGTAGTAGTACGTATGGCACACGCTCATGTCCCAGTTCAGCTGCCCCTCCGGTCGCGGTGGATCGTTGGGCAACGGGTCACCGGGACACCACTGGAACGGCCCGTAGGTGTAGGCATGAGCCGGGCCGGACCCCATGGCGACCGCGGCCATGCTGACACCGGCGAACACCGCCGCGGTCATCGCTGCTCGCGCGACTTTTCCATTCATTCGCAAAGACTAGAGCCGCGGCGGCCAGCGTCATGGCGATACGGATATTCCCTCAGCCGGCACGAGACGTTAGGCGAACCGCTTGGTGAACCGGGGCGGCAGCGCCTTCAGCAGGGCCACCAACGGAATCCACGGCCAGCCCGGAACGATGGCCCGCCCGGTCTCACGCTCGATGGCGTCGACCATCTTGCGCACCCCGGTCTCGTTGTCGACCATCAGCATGGTCGACTCGGACTTCGCGGTCATCTCGGACTCGATGTAGCCGGGTTCGATGACCGTGACTGTGATTGGGCCGGAGGCATATTCGGCCCGCAGCGACTCGCCGAGCGAGGACACGCCCGCCTTGCTGGCGGCGTAGGCGGCCTTGACGCCGGCCACCCCCTTGTTGCCGAGAACGCTGGAGATCAACACCAGGTGCCCCGTGCCGGCCTTCTTGAACATCTCCAGCGCGGTTTCGATCTGCACCAGCGCCGCGACGAGATTGGTCTCGATGGTGGCCTTGTTGGCCCACAGCTTGCCCGATCCCAGTGGCGCGCCCTTGCCGACGCCGGCGTTGACGATGATGCGGTCGATCCCGCCGAGTTGGTCGGCCAGTTCGGCGAAGACGTTGGGCACCTGCTCGTGGTCGTTGACGTCGAGCGCGGCCACCGCCACTGTGATGTCCGGGTAGCGCTGGGTCAGTTCGGCCTTCAGTTCCTCGAGGCGGTCGACGCGACGCGCGCACAGCGCCAAGTCACGCCCCTTTCCCGCGAAGGCCCGGGCCATGCCCGCGCCGAGCCCGGAGCTGGCGCCGGTGATGAGTATTCGCTGCCTGGTCACGTCCGGAGCCTAGCGATCACTTCAGCAGCCGCGACATCCGCCGGTCGGCCAGCACCTTGCCCCCGGTCTGGCAGGTCGCGCAGTACTGAAACGACTTGTCCGCGAACGACACCTCGCGCACCGTGTCCCCGCACACCGGGCAGGGTAACCCCGTGCGGGCGTGCACCCGCAGCCCGGATCGCTTCTCCCCCTTCAGCGTGGCGGCCTGCTGGCCCACCGACCGCTGAACGGCGTCGGTCAGCACCGAGAACATCGCATCGTAAAGCGCCGCGAGCTGCGCGGCGGTCAGCTTCCCGGCCGTCGCGAACGGCGACAGCTTGGCGACATGCAGGATCTCGTCGCTGTAGGCGTTGCCGATACCGGCGATGACCTTCTGGTCGGTGATCACGGTCTTGATCCGCCCGGTGTTGCCGGCCAGCACCTCGCCCAGCTGTTCGCCGGTCAGTTCGAGCGCGTCGGGGCCCAGAGCGGCGATCCCCGGCACGGCCGTCGGGTCGCGGACGATCCACACCGCGAGGCGCTTCTGCGTGCCGGCCTCGGTGAGGTCGAATCCCTCACCCCCACCGAGGTGGACGCGCAGCGCGATCGGCCCCTTGCCCGGCTTCAGCGGGGCCGTGCTGAGCTTGTCCGACCAGCGCAGCCAGCCCGCCCTGGACAGATGGGTGATCAGGGAGAACTCGCCGACCTGCAGGCCGAGGTACTTGCCCCAGCGATGTGCGCCGGTGACGGTGAGACCGTGCAGCGCGCTCGGCGCGGGGTCGAAGGTCTTCAGGACCGACAGGGCCGCGACGTCGATCCGCTCGACGGGCCTGCCGACGGCGTGCCTGCGCAGGTGGTCGGCAAGGGCCTCGACCTCGGGCAGTTCGGGCATGAGTCCACGCTAGCCCGCACGCCGGTCAACCGGCACGCTTAGGTGTCGGCCAGCTGTTCCTTGAGGTCTCGGCGCAAGATCTTGCCCACCGCGTTGCGCGGCAGTTCGTCGAGGAACACGATGTCGCGCGGCACCTTGTAGTTGGCCAGTTCCGCCCGAACATGCGCCTTGAGTTCCTCGGCGGTGGCGGACGCCCCCGGCCTCGACACCACGAAGGCGGCCAGCCGCTGACCGAACTTCTCGTCGTCGACGCCGAGCACGGTGACGTCGTCGACGGCGGGGTGGCCGACCAGTACCCTCTCCACCTCGATCGGGTAGACGTTCTCGCCGCCGGACACGATCATCTCGTCGTCCCGACCCACCACGAACAGCAGGCCCGCGTCGTCCAGATAGCCGATGTCGCCGGTGGCCATGAACCCGTCCAGGATCTCCTTCGTCTGCCCGGACGTGTACTCCTCGAATGCCGTTGTGGTGCGTGCGAATATCGCGCCGATCTCGCCGCTCGGCAGCTCGCGGTGCTGTTCATCGAGGATGCGGAGCTCGGTGCCGGGCATCGGCCTGCCCGCGGTGTCCGGGGCGGCGCGCAGATCCCCCGGGCCGGCCAGCGCGATCGCGCCGACCTCGGTGGCGTTGTAGTTGTTGTAGATCACGTCACCGAAGTGGTTCATGAAGTCGATGACGACGTCGGGGCGCATCCGCGAGCCGGCGGCGGTGACGAACCGCAGCGACCGTCCGCTGAACCGGCCGAGCACCTCTTCGGGCAGCTCCATGATCCGGTCCAGCATTACCGGCACGACACTGAGGCCGGTCGCGCGGTACCGGTCGACGAGTTCCATCGTGGCGGCGGGGTCGAACGTCCGCCGTAGCACCAGCGCACAGGACAGCATTGTCCCCATGATCAGTTGACCGAACCCCCAGGCGTGGAACAGCGGCGCCGCCACCACCGTGGTTTCCTCTGCGCGCCAGGGTAATCGGCCCAGGATCGCCGGGCCGTCGGAGCCGCCGCCGCCCGCCGCCCGCTTCGCGCCCTTCGGGGTGCCGGTGGTGCCCGAGGTCAGCAGGATGACCGCGGATCTGTGGTCGCTGCGCAGCGGACGTTCGCCGGCGTGCCGGGCGATCAGTGTCTCGATGGTGACAGAGTCCGTCGCCGGATGATCCGTCCACGCGACGACGCGGGCGATCTCCGCGCGGTCGGCCAGTGCGACCTCTACCGCATTGGTGAACTCGTCGTCGTAGATGAGGACGCCAGGGTGTTCCCTGGCCACCACGTCGGCGAGCGCCGGACCGGCGAAGGAGGTGTTGAGCAGCAGTGCGTCCGCACCGATGCGTTCGGTGGCGGTCAGCGCATCGATGAAGCCGCGATGGTTGCGGCACATGATGCCGACCACTCGCGGTGCCCCGCCCGGATACTGCTGCAGGGCGGCGGCCAGCGCGTTGGCCCGGTTGTCGAGTTCTCGATAGCTCAGCACGCCGAGTTCGTCGATCACGGCAGGCCGGTCGGGGCAACGCTGCGCCGAGACCGCGATCCCGACGGTGTTGCCGAAGCCGGTGCGGGCGATCGCCGCTCCCATCCGCAGGTACTTGTCCGGACGCAAACCCACCAGCAGTCGGGCGTTCACCAACGAGCGAAGCGCATCGCGCCCCTGGGCGATCTTCACCGGCCTCATCCCAGGACCGGGAATCGGCGCTCGGCGGCCAACTCGTCCAGAGCGGCCTGCATCACCGTGCGGACGTAGGTGTCCACCTCGGCGATATCGGGTTTCTTGCCGAACGTCTCGGTGATATCGATGGGCTCCAGCACCTGGGTGACGAGTTTGGACGGCAGCGGAAGGTTGTAGGTTCCGATGCTCAGGCCGAGCGGAAAGCCGAACGAGATGGGGAACTGTTCGACTCGGGTGATGCGCTTGATGATGCCCAGACGCTTGGCCAGCCATTCGCCGCGGGTCAGGAACAGCTGGGTCTCCTGGCCGCCGATGGCGACCACCGGGACGATCGGAACTCCGGCCTCGATGGCAGTGGTGACGTAGCCGGTCCGGCCGCTGAAGTCGATGACGGCCTGTTCGCTGGTGGGCCGCATGGCGTCATTGCCACCGCCCGGAAACACCACCACGACCGCCCCGGATCGCAGTGCGGCGGCGGCGTTCTCGCGCGTCGCCCTGATCATGCCCAACCGCTTCATCACGCCGCCAAGCGGTCCGGTGAACAACAGGTCGAGGCCCAATGTGTAGATGGGCCGGTCCCAGCCGAAGGTGTCGAAGAACTTCCACCACAACGTCGGCACGTCGACGGTGAACGGACCACCGGAGTGGTTGGACACCACGAGGACTCCGCCGTCCGGAATCCGGTCGATGTCGCGCACCTCGGAACGGAAGTACAGCTTGAACATGGGTCCGCCGACCGACATCAGAGCCCGGATCAGCGACGGGTCCCATTCACCGGTGAACGCACCCGCCTCGGGCATCGGATCACTGCCGCCCACCGGGCACCTCCCATCGCCGGACGACACCTGTTACCGCGCCCGGATCGGAGCACCCACATAGCGATTCGGAGATTCGCCCAACTGCCGATGGGCGGCTCCGACGTCGGATAGCTTAGGCGTCCGACGACGCTCACGTGAGCCACATCACGGTTTCGCTTTAAGCCGGAATCTCGAGTCGGCGAGGAGGACAGGCGGTGACGTCCATTCGGTCGGCCGACGCCACGTTCTGGCTGTCGGGCAGCGACAGCACCTTCATCCTCGACGAGCCCGTCGAGCCGCAGCACACCCTCAAGGTCGCGGTGTTCGACGAGGAGTCCAGCCGGACGTTCGACTTCGACCGTGTAGTCGAGGCGCTTACCGGCGCGGTCGATGTGCTGCCCCAGATGCGGTGGCGGCCGCAGCCGGTCCCGTTCGGGCTGGGCCGTCCCGCGTGGACCAACGACCCCGGCTTCGATGTCCGCAACCACGTCCATCGCGCCCGGGTGCCCAAGCCGGGCACCAAGGCGCAGCTGTGCCGCAAGATCAGCGAGGTCACCAGTGACCCGGTACCGCCCGGCCGGCCACCGTGGGAGCTGTGGTTCCTCGATGGCTACGAGGGAACCAAAGTGGTCGCCGCGCTCAAGATGAACCACGCCCTGGCCGACGGTGGCCGGCTGGTGGAGCTGTTGGACCGGCTGTCGCGGCCGGATTCGGGAGCCGCGCCCACCGCGATTCCGGTGCCGGACGCACCGGGCCCGTTGACGGTCGCCGAGGCGCTGCTCGCCGGTGCCGCGGAACTGGCGCAGCAGGTCGGACGCGAGGTACCCCGACGGGTTCGCACGATGCTGCGCGGTCGGGGTGGCGCCGCGGCGCCGCGGCCACCCTCGCTAGTGCGGGATCAGCCCAAGTTGCCCTGGCGCGGTCCATTGACCCCGGGCCGATGCTTCTCCTGGGTCTCGGTTCCGCTCGATGACGTCAGAGCGATAGCGCACGCGATCTCCGGGACCGTGAACGCCGCCGTGTTCGCGATCGCCGCAGGCGCGATCCGCGAATGCCTCGTTGTCGAGGGTCTGGCGACCGACCGGCCCGTGGTCGCGAATGTGGCGGCGAAGGTCCACGGCGAAACCGACAGCCGGCTGTGGGGAACCACTGCCACCAGTCGAACCGTCGCATTGCCCACGCACATTGCCGATCCACTGGAGCGCCTGCGCGAATCGCAGGCGCAGACCAAGGCCGTCCGGGTCAGCGTCGACAGCCGGCCAGTGCAGCGGGAGGAGTGGTTCGACCTCGCACCGGCGGTCATGTTGCGGCCGATGCTGCGGCTCTCCCGGCTGATCGCGCAGCGAGTCAACGGGGGGGTCATCGTGTCGAATGTCACGGGCCCCGCCGAGAAGCGCTACATCGGCCCGCTGGGCGTGGAGAATTTCATCTCCTGCGGCCACCTGAAATACATTGCGGGCCTGAACATCACGGTTTGGAGCTACGCCGGCCTGCTCAACTTCGCCGTGTACGGCTGCTCCAGAACGCTGCACGACGCCGAGCAGTTCACCTCCCGACTCGAGGCGTCCTTCGAGGAGCTGCGGGCGGCCATCGACGTATCGGCAGCCCGGGAGCCGGTGCCGGCGACCGACGAGGGCTGCTGACCCGATATGACCACGAGCGAACCGTCGGTCACCCATGCGCCGGGTAAACCGAAGCTGTTGCTCGGCGCCTACGACCTCGCCGAGCTCGGCTACACCGACGACGAGTACTTCGTATCCGGAACCGCATCGCGCTACGCGCCGGTCGGTGATCACGGCGCCGACGGACATTGGGGCGCAACGCCTTCGGGCTCGGCTGCCTACACCATCCGCATCGTCGTACTGAAACCGATCGAGGCGTTCAACGGCACCGTCGTGGTCGAGTGGCTCAACGTCAGCGGCGGTATCGACGCTCCCGCCGTCTGGATGATGGCGCACCGTGAACTGTTGCGCAGCGGCTATGCCTATGTCGCGGTGTCGGCCCAGCAGGTGGGCATCGAGGGCGGCGCCAGCCTCGGCATGGACCTGTCACTGAAGAAGCAGGACCCCGAACGGTACTGGCATCTCAACCACCCGCGGGACGCCTACTCCTACGACATCTTCACCCAGGCCGGCCGGCTGGTCCGCGACCGCTTCGACACCCTCGGGCTGCCTGAGCCGGAACACGTTGTGGCGGTGGGTGAATCACAGTCGGCGATGTTCCTGACCACATATGTCAATGCCATCGACCCGCTGGTCGGGCTGTACGACGGCTTTCTGATCCACTCCAGGTTCGGGCCCGCGGCCGCACTGGACGGCGCGTCGATCTTCGCTCCGCCGGACGACTCCGCCCCGCAGGCGGTTCGGTTCCGGACCGACCTGCGAGTGCCGCTCTTCACCGTGCTCACCGAGACCGACGTGATCGGTGGCGTGCGGCCGGGCTACCACCTGGCCAGGCAACCGGACACCCGGCTGTTGCGGGCCTGGGAGATCCCCGGCACGGCGCACGCCGACAACTACACCATCCGGGTCAGCTACATCGACAGCGGAACGGCCCCGCCGGCCGACCTGGTGGCGGCGTACGCCCCGACCGACACCCTGATGGGCCGGCAGCTACCGCATTTCATCAACTTCGCCCCTCAACACCACTACGTGCTTCAGGCGGCGATCTCCGCGCTGGACAACTGGATTCGCGCCGGCGTCGAACCGGCCGTCGCGCCACCCATCGACCTGCGGCACGGTATTCCCCTCCTCGACGACAACGGCTTGGCGACGGGCGGGGTGCGGACCCCCTGGGTCGAGGTACCCATTGCCCGGACCTCGGGCACGGGGTCGGGTGAGACTCCGCTGTCCCACCTGTTCGGATCGGGCGAGCCGTTCGACGCCGCCACCGTCGCGCGGCTCTATCCGGGCGGTGCGCCCGAGTACCTGGACCGCTTCACCGCGGCGCTGGACTCCGCCATCGGATCGGGCTTTCTGCTCGCGGCCGACCGCGCGGAGATTCTCGCACTGGCGACGGCGACGTATCCGGGCTGACTCAGCCCCCGACGGCGCGCTCGGCGCTGCGGAACGGCAGCGAGAACGCCCAGCTGACGATCGACAGCACGATCGCGGCCCAGATGGCCGTCCACCAGAAGTGGCTGATCTGCAGGCCCCAGTGCGTGGTGTGCTCGGTGATCCATGCGGTGATCCACAGCATCAGTGCGTTGATCACGACGTGGATCAGCCCCAGCGTCAGGATGTACAGCGGGATCGAGAGGATCTGCACGACCGGCTTGATGATCGCGTTGACCAACCCGAAGATCACCGCGACCACGAGCACGATGCCGATCCGCTGCAGCGTGGTGTCACCGCCGACGAAGTTCATGCCCGGAACGATCAGCGTGACAACCCACAGGGCCAGCCCGGTCACGGCGGCGCGGAGCAGAAACGATCCCATGGCCGCAGATCCTGCCACGCTTCGGCGGCCAAGGTGCCCGCTCGGCGAACAGCGCTGGCTAGGCGGGTTCCCGCAGTAGGTAGATGTCCATGATCCAGCCGTGCCGGGCGCGGGCCTC
>CAZHUU010000100.1:0-9685 GCA_964535335.1 uncultured Mycobacterium sp. | reverse complement strand
CAGATCCTGCCACGTTGCAGCGGAGGAAACGGCCATCTGATGACTCTGGTCGCTCGGGCTCCGGCGGCCCGAGCCGGAACGAGCCGGATAATGATTGCTGATTTGATCACGGCAAACGCATAGATGAACGATCGAATGGCTTTGAAGTGCACATTACTGTTCACACCAGCATCGCTTTGAGAAGCTGGTCAGATTTGCTATCGAGATCGATCAGGAGTTAGATGGGATGCAGTGCAACGGGCGGGGGACCGCAAGACAGGCCCGGCGCACGGCTTGATCACTACAGCCCGTTGGGGGGTTTCCGTGCGTTTCGCCATCCGCTCGGCCGGCGTCGCAGTCCTGGCGATCGCCGCCGCCGTTCTTCTCGCCTTCACGTCAACGATCACCTCGATGACGATCACCTCGATGCTGACCCTCGCGGCCACCACGGCACTGATCATGGGCGGCACCGGTCACCCGTTGTCCAGCCCGCCCGACACAGTCGACTTCGTCAAGCAGTACGCCGCGATGGCAGTGGTCAACTACATCGATCCCGCCTCGGCGGACGACTCGACGGGCATCCCGGGACCGGTCACCAACCGGGTTGCCGTGATCACCCCCGAGCAGTTCCGGTTCGATACCGGCTGGAACGACATGACGTTCGACGACTCGGTCGCCGCCGGCCAGCGGAACCTGCACAACTGCATCACCGGAGCGGCGTGTGACTACAACGGCGACATCGGTTCGGCCGCACCCGATCCGACCGACTCCTTCGTGGTGTTCGGCTACTCGCAGAGCGCCGTCGTCGCCACCCTGGAGAAGCGCGCCCTGGCCGCGCAGTATCCCGACGGCACCGGACCGGACGTGTCGTTCCTGTTGATCGCCAACCCCAACCGCCCCAACGGCGGCATCCTCGAGCGTTTCCAGGGCGTCTACATCCCGGTGCTCGGCGTGACCGGCAACGGTGCCACACCCACCGACACCCGGTACCAGACCGTCGACGTCTCGCAGCAGTACGACGGCTGGTCGGACTTCCCCACCAACCCGATGAACATGCTCGCCGATCTCAACGCCGGCATGGGCATCCTCTACCTGCACGGCGGCTACGGCAGCCTCGACATGGGCGACGCGGTACTCCAGGACCGTTACGGCGACACCACGTACTACCTGATCCCCACCCGGACCCTCCCCGTGCTCATGCCGGTGGCCCAGCTGCCGGTTGTCGGGCCAATCCTGGCCGACACCCTGGACCCGGTCACCCGGGTTCTCGTCGAGGCCGGCTACGACCGGACCGTCAGCCCGGGAACGCCCACCAGGGCCCAGTTCGCCTACTTCCCCAACCCGGTGGCGCTCGGCAGCAATCTGGTCCTCGCCGTTCCCACCGGTGTGGACAACGGGGTGTCCGATGTGACCGGCACCCGGCCGTTCGGTACCCAGCGGCCGGGCCCGTACGGCGTCGGCGGGCCGGACGTCACGCTGAGTCCGACCACCAACGAACAGACCGCGGCCCCGGCACCGCTGCCGGTGATGGCCACAGCGGCACCCACCGCCGACACTACCGACACCCTCGAGGAGCCGGGACCACGACCGAGAATCGGCACCCTCCACCCGACCGGGCGTGGCTCCAGCCCAGGACCGGCCACGGCGGCCACCAAGCCAGCGCTACCCAAGGTGCCGAAACCCGTTGGCGCCCATCCCCTTCGCGACCTGGCGGCCTCGATCACCAAACCGCTCAAGCCGGCCAAGTCCCCGGCGGGCAACACCGGTTCGTCGGACTCCAGTTCGGCGAGCGCAGGCGCCTAGGCGGGTTCCCGCAGTAGGTAGATGTCCATGATCCAGCCGTGCCGGGCGCGCGCCTCGGCGCGCACCTCGACGATCCGAGTACCCACCTCGTCCACCGTGCCGCTCACCAGGATCTCGTCGGGCGTACCGAGGTAGGCCCCCCACCAGATCCGGGTCTGCGGCGGACATCCCACGAATGAGCATTCGCCGTCGAGCATCACCACCGCCGAGCCGCGCAGCGGGTTGGCTCGCAGTTGCCGTCCGGTGGTGATCAACACCGGCTCGCCGATGTCGTTGAGCGGGATGCGATGCCGGGCGGTCAGCGCCTGCACGGCGGTGATACCGGGGATCACGTCGTAGCTCAGATCGACGTGCTTGACCACCTCGTCGAGGATGCGCAAAGTGCTGTCGTAGAGCGAGGGGTCACCCCAGGCCAGAAAGGCGCCGACCCCGTCGAGGCCCAATTCGGTGTCGATTGCCTTGGCCCACAACATCGCCCGGGCGACGTGCCAGTCCGCGACCGCCTCCCGGTAGTCGGTGTCGGAGGCGCGCTTGGGATCCGGCAGCTCGACGAACCGATAGTCGGGCCGGGTGATGAAGCGGCGGCAGATCTCGCGGCGCAACTGCACCAGGTCGCTCTTGGCCTCACCCTTGTCCATCGCGAAGAACACGTCGGTGTCGTTGAGCGCCCGCACCGCCTGCGCGGTCACGTAGTCGGGATCACCGGCGCCGATGCCGATGACATGGATGCGCCGCATGCTCGGCAGCCTAGCGAGGAGCCCTATCTGGCCCGCCGCACCACCCACGGTGTCAGCAGCCCGAGCGCGAACAACCCACCCACCACACCGGAGATCAACAGCGGCAGCCGCCCGTCGGCACCCCACAGCAGACCGGCCCAGAGGCCCGCCGCCAGCACGGCCAGACCGCTGGCGCCCTGGAACACGCCCTGGGCGCTGGCCTGTCGGTCCGCACCGACCAGCGACGAGATCCACGCCTTGCCCACCCCGTCGGTGAAGGCGGTGAACAGGCCATACATCCCGATCAGTACGCAGGCCAGCACGGTGTTGGTGGTCAGCCCCAGGCCGATGTAGCCGATGGCGAAGAACACCAGCCCGAAGCCGAACACCGCGGGGCGCGGCAGCCGGTCGGCCAGCACGCCGGCCGGGAAGCTGGCCACCGCGTAGACCACGTTGTAGCCGACGTAGGCGAGGATCACCCCGACGACACCGAAGCCGATCTCGTTGAGCCGCAACAGCAACAGCGCGTCGGGGAAGTTGACCACGCCGAAGCCCACCACGACCGCCGTCACCCGCCAATAGCGCCGGGGCAGGTCCCGCAGGCCGGCCAGGATCGGCTGCCGCTCTGGCCGCGGACCCACCCGCCGGTTCTCCCGCACCAGTGCGACCAACAGCACCGACAGCACGGCGGGCACGATGGCGATGTAGAGCAGCGGCGGTATCCGGTGATCCAGCAGTTCGTAGCCGGCCAGCCCGAGCAGCGGGCCCACCACCGCGCCCAGAGTGTCCATCGCCCGGTGAAAGCCGAACACCCGGCCGCGCGCCGACGCGTCGATCCCCTCGACCAGCAGCGCGTCTCGCGGAGCGCCGCGGATGCCCTTGCCGAGCCGGTCCACCACCCGCCCGGCCAGCACACCGGGCCAGGCGCCCGCGACCGCGATGAGGACCTTGCCCAGCGCCGCCATCCCGTACCCGGTGGCGATCAGCGGCCGTTTGGCGAACCGATCACCCAGCGGGCCGACCGCCACCTTCGTGATCGACGCGGCGCCCTCGGCCGCCCCCTCGATGGCGCCCACCACCGAGGGCGGCGCGCCCAGCGCCGCGGTGAGGTAGATCGGCAGCAGCGGATACAGCAACTCGCTGGCGGCGTCCTGCAGGAATGACACCGCGGAGAGGACCCGGACGTTGCGGGTCAGCCAACCAGCGTCGGTCACAAGGTCTCGGCGGGGTTGAGGAAGGTCGGTGCCAGCACGAAGAAGTTCTCCTCCTCCTGCACGAAGTGCAGGCACAGCAGGGCGTACAGCCCGTACAGACAGGCGAGCAGGTCGTCGCCCTGATCGGCCCGCACCGTCCCGGCCTCGTCGGCCAGTTCCCGGTGGCTGTGCAGACGCTGCGCCAGCCGGTGGATCTCGGCGTGCATGCGGCTCATCGTGGCGGTGGCCTCCGTGCTGCCGAGCGGGCGGGCCAGTTCGGGGTACAGGGCGCTGTCCTCGGCGTCCTCGTGCGGCAGCAGGGTGTCCTGCAAGAAGGAGTCAGCGGCCCGCAGCGACACCAGGGCCGCATCGAGGTCACCGGCGGCGACCTGATGCGCCGTATCCCGCAGTACTGAGAGGTCGTCGCGCATCCGGTCGTGCTCGGCAGAGAACCGGCGGACCATCTCCTCGGCGTCCCGGCTCAACGGCGGCGGCCCGGTGTGGTCACCGCGCAGCGCGCGCAGGGCGTTGAGGATGACCGCGAGGTCGATACCCTCCTGCAGCAGCGCGCCCGCCGCAGGTGGCAGCCAGCCGAACGCCGCAAAACCCATGGCCGCCAATGACAGTCCCATCCCGACGCCGGCGCTCTGCACCGCGATGCGGCGGGAGCGTCTGGCGATCAGCTTGGCGTCCGCCAGCCGGTCGAGCCGGTCCGCAGTGAGCACGATGTCGGCGGCCTCCGAACTCGCCGTCGACCCGCGGGCTCCCATCGCGATCCCGACGTCCGCGGCGGCCAGTGCAGGGGCGTCGTTGACGCCGTCGCCGACCATCGCGGTCACCGCGTTCTCCCGTTCGGCGCGTACGCGGGCAACCTTGTCGGCCGGGGTCTGCTGGGCGGCGACCTCGTCGAGACCGAGGACGGTGCCGATCTGCTGGGCGGGTGCGGGACGGTCTCCGGTGAGCATCACCAGCCGGGTCATCCCGGCCGCGCGCAACCGCCGCAGGGTACGGGGAGCGTCGGGGCGCAACGGGTCGGTCAGCAGGATCGCGCCGACCAGGTCGTCGTCCACCCGCACCCAGGCCACGACCGCACCGTCGAACGAGGCCCGGGACAGCACGGCGGCCGCCCAGTCCGGCAACTCGTCCTCGAGCGGCAGGTTGCCGACCGCCACCCGGCGGCCGTCCACGACCGCGGCCACCCCGGTGCCGGCCTCCTCGCTGACGGCGGCCGGAACGATCAGGGGCAGGCCGCGCAGCTGGGCCTCGTCGACGATCGCGGTGGCCAGGATGTGCGGGGAGAGCTGGTCGGCCGAGGCGGCGAGTCCGAGGACCCGGTCGACGGTCCAGCCGGGCGCCACCGCGATATCGGTTCCGCGCGGCCTGCCCGACGTCAGCGTGCCGGTCTTGTCCAGCACCAAAGTGCTTGCCCGGCCGAGGGTTTCGAGCGCACCGCCACCGCGCACCAGCACACCGATGCGCGAGGTGCGGGACAGGCCGGACACGATTGCGACCGGTGCGGCCAGCAGCAGCGGACACGGGGTGGCGACGACGAGCACGGCGACCGCGCGCTCGGCCGTCCCGCTGAGCAGCCAGGCAAGACCGGCGACGGCGAGCGCGACGGGCACGAACCAGGCCGCGATGCGGTCGGCGAGGCGGACCACCGGTGCGGTCTCGGCCGCAGCCTGGCGGGCCAGCGCGACGATGCCCGCATAGGTGCTGTCGGCCGCGGTGGCCGACGCCCGCATCTCCAGACCGCCACCCGCGTTCAGCCCGCCGCTGCGCAGCGACTCCCCCCGCTTGAGCCGCACGTGCACCGACTCGCCGGTCAGGGCGGACTCGTCGAGCACCGCCGACTCGGACAGCACCACCCCGTCGACGGGCAGCACCTCCCCGGGCCCGACGATGACCACGTCGCCGACCTGGACGGCCTCCAGGTCGACCACCTCGATGCCATCAGGGGTGCGCCGCCGCGCCGTGCGCGGCACCCGGTCCAGCAGCGCGCGCAGGTCCTTGGTGGCACGGCGCTCGGCTGCGGCGTCCAGGGCCTGGCCGGTGGCCAACATGACGCCGATCAACGCCCCGGCGAGGTACTCCCCGACCGCAAGGGCGCCAGCCAGCGACAACACCGCCAGGACGTCCACCCCGAGCCGGCCGGCACCCAGCGCGGCGACCACCCACCACAGCGCGGGGATCAGCGCGGCGACGGTGCCCGCGATCCAGCAGCCGTCGGCCACCGCGGGGGCATGCAGCAGCCACGCGACGCCGCCGGCCACCAGAGCCGCGAGCGTCACCGCGAGCAGCACCCAGCGAGTCGCGTCTTTCACAGCACTCATGATCCCCCTACCGGCTGTAGTATCCGCGCGTGTCCACATTCAACGGGCTTCCGGCCCACGTGCTGTTCGTGCATTTCATCGTGGTACTGGCCCCGCTCACCGCGGCACTGGCGATCCTGTGCGCGGTGTGGCCGGCGGCTCGCCAGCGCCTGGTGTGGCTGGTGCTGGCGCTCGCCATCGCGACCGGCATCCTGACCCCGCTGACGACCGAGGCCGGGGAGTGGCTGGAACACCGGGTGGAGCGCTCGGCCCTGTTGCACACCCACACCGAGCTAGGCGACACGATGATCTACTTCTCAGCCGGTCTGCTGCTGGTCGCTGTTCTGCTGGTGGTGGCGCACCTGCGCAGTTCGCGGGGTAAGTCCGTCTCCACGGTCCTGTCGGCGCTGGTGGCGGTGCTGGCGGTGGTCGTCGGAGTGGCGACGGTGGTGCAGGTGTACCGGATCGGGGACTCGGGAGCCAAGGCGACCTGGAGCGACATCCCGCTCAGCACGTCGTCCTCGGACAAGCCCGGGGAAGAGGCCGGCGAGTAACCGACCGCGCCCGCAACCGTGACGTGTTCCTGACAGGGTCGATCCTGCGCCGCAGGTTGACTACCACGCCCCCGACGGGCCGACTAGAACACGTTCTAGTATCGGTGCGTGCGATTCACCTATGCCGAAGCCATGACCGATCCGAGCTTCTACATCCCGCTGGCCCAGGCGGCCGAGGCCGCCGGGTACCACGCGATGACCATTCCGGACAGCGTCGCCTATCCGTTCGAGTCCGACTCGAAGTATCCGTACACCCCGGACGGCAATCGCGAGTTCCTCGACGGCAAGTCGTTCATCGAGACGTTCGTGATCACCGCGGCACTCGGAGCGGTGACCACGACGCTGCACTTCAACTTCTTCGTGCTCAAGCTACCGATCCGCCCCCCGGCGCTGGTGGCCAAACAGGCCGGGTCGCTGGCCGCACTGATCGGCAATCGGGTCGGCCTCGGGGTCGGCACCAGCCCGTGGCCGGAGGACTACGAGCTGATGGGTGTCCCGTTCGCCCGGCGCGGTAAGCGGATGGACGAGTGCATCGACATCATCCGCGGGCTGACCACCGGCGACTACTTCGAGTACCACGGCGAGTTCTACGACATCCCCAAGACCAAGATGACACCGGCGCCTACCGAGCCGATCCCGATCCTGATCGGCGGGCACGCCGACGCCGCACTGCGCCGCGCCGCGCGCAACGACGGCTGGATGCACGGCGGCGGCAACGAGGACCTCGACGAGCTGCTGGCCAAGCTCAACCGTTATCGCGAAGAAGAGGGCACCGCCGACAAGGACTTCCAGATCCACGTCATCTCCGTGGACGGCTTCACCGCCGACGGGGTGAAGCGGCTGGAGGACAAGGGCGTCACCGACGTCATCGTCGGCTTCCGGATCCCGTATATGGTCGGCCCGGACACCGAGCCGCTGGACGCCAAGATCCGCAACCTGGAGTGGTTCGCCGAGAACGTCATCGCGAAGGTCTAGTCGAAGCGCCGATGCCGCCGCAGCCGCGGCGGAGGAGCGAGACGGTCTGGCCGGACCCCTACAGCCCTACAGCGGATCCCACTTCGGCGCCCGCTTCTCGCGGTGGGCCACGGCGGCCTCGCGGGGATTGTTGGTGAACCCGCTCAGCACCTGGGTGCGGTTCTCGATCTCCTTGGCGTGCCGCAGGCTCGGCGCGTCCAGCGCCGCGTTGAGCCCGATCTTGGTCTGCCAGACGCCGTAGGCGTTGTTGCCGGCGATGGTTCGCGCCATCTGCAGGGCGGCATCCATCAGTTGGTCCGGCGGCACCACCTCGTGGACCAGGTTGACGTGGTAGGCCTCCCGGGCATCGATGATCCGCCCGGTGAGCATGAGCTCGCGTGCCACCCCGGCGCCGACGATCTTGGGCAGCAGGTAACTGGTGCCCATGTCCATCGAGGAGAACCCGGCCTTGATGAACACCGAGCCGAACCGGGCGGTCTCGGCGGCGATCCGGATGTCGCAGTGCAGCGCGTAGGCCAGCCCGCCGCCGACGGCCACCCCGTTGACCGCCGCCACCACCGGGATCGGCAACTCGTAGAGCCGGGTCATCTGGTCGGCAAGCCGGACCTGCGAGTCGTAGGTGGTCTTGAACGGCGCCGCGGCAGGCGCCGTCCACGGCTCGCCGGTACCGCTGAGGTCGGCCCCCGCGCAGAATCCGCGGCCGGCGCCGGTCAGGATCGCGACCCGGTACTGCCAGGTGCTGAGCCTGTCGAGGGCCTCGTCGAGCCCGTCCATCAGCGCCCCGTCGATGGCATTGAGCAGGTCCGGCCGGTTCAGCGTGACCACGGCGATTCCGTCTTCGCGTTCTTCGAATTCGACAGCTGACATGCGCTGCACGTTAGCGGTGGTGCGACGCCGGGTATAGGCCGCCCATGGCCACCGTCGACGTCTCGGTTCCCTCCGACGTTTCCCCCGAGCGCGCCTGGAAGCTGGCATCCGACCTGCAGCGGTTCGAGCAGTGGATGACCATCTTCGGCGGGTGGCGCGGTCCGGTGCCGTCGCGCGTCGGCACCGGCACCTGTGTGTCGTCGCTGATCAAGGTCAAGGGCTTCCGCAATGTCATCCATTGGTGCGTAACCGGATACGACGAACCGCACGTGATCGAGCTGACCGGCACCGGGCGGCCGGGCATCCGGATCGGGATCACGATGAAGGTGGTGGCCGAACACCCCGGCACCTGCTTCCATCTGCTGGCCGACCTGTCCGGCGGGCTGCTCAACGGTCCGATCGGCCGGTTCGTCGCCCGCATCCTGGAATCGGACGTCCGGCGCTCGGTGACCAACCTGGCCGCGCTGGCTTGAGGCGTCACTTGCGGATCCGCGCTACCGTGCTAACACCCAACGACGGGAGAGAGCCGGTATGGGCGGATATCGCGAGTTGTTCGACGCCAGCGTGGCCGATCCGGCCGCCTTCTGGGCCGACGCCGCCCGGGCGGTGTCGTGGACGCGCCCGCCCCAACGGGTCCTCGATGACAGCACACCACCCTTCTACCGCTGGTTTCCCGACGGCGAACTGAACACCTGCGCCAACGCGCTCGACCGCCACGTCGACGCCGGCCGCGGCGATCAGACGGCGCTGATCTACGACTCCCCCGTGACCGGAGTGGCGCGGAGCTACACCTACCGCGAATTGCTGAACGAGACAGCGTGTTTCGCCGGTGTCCTGCGCGGGCTCGGGGTGGGTAGGGGCGACCGGGTTGTGCTGTACATGCCGATGATCCCGGAAGCCGCGATCGCGATGCTGGCGTGTGCCCGGCTCGGCGCCGTGCACTCGGTGGTGTTCGGCGGTTTCGCCGCCCACGAACTGGCCACCCGCATCGACGACGCGCAGCCGGCGGTCATCATCTCGGCGTCGTGCGGAATCGAACCCTCGCGCGTAGTGGAGTACAAGCCGATGCTCGACCACGCGCTGGAACTAGCCGAGCACAAGCCGAGCGCCTGTGTGATCGTCCAGCGCGACCGCCAGCCGTGCGACCTGATCCCCGGCCGGGACCTGGATTGGGCGGAGGCGATCCGGGACGCCGCACCGGTGGAGCCCGTGCCGGTCGCCGCCACCGATCCGCTCTCCGTGCTCTACACCTCCGGCACCACCGGCAAGCCCAAGGGCATCGTGCG
>CAZHUU010000099.1:823-17857 GCA_964535335.1 uncultured Mycobacterium sp. | reverse complement strand
CCCGGAGCCCAGGTACCACTCGAACGCCGGGGTGTTGATGTCCCAGCCGTTGAAGTCGTCCTGCGCGCGCAGACCGTCGAGCAGGTAGACCGCCGGGGAGTTGGCGCCGCCGCTCTGGAACTGGACGCGGATGTCGCGACCCATGCCGGCGGACGGCACGTCCAGGTACTCCACCGGAAGACCCGGCTTGGAGAAGGCTCCGGCCGTTGCGGAGCCGCCGACGACGCCGATCAGGCCCGGAAGCAAGGCAGCGACTCCGGCTGCCACCGCGACCCGGCGCAACCAGGCGCCTCGCAACTTCTCAACGAAACTCATGCAACTATTCCCATCCGTTTGGTGTGTGTCGCACCGCAGGCGATCCGCGCGGCAGTGCCCGGGTAGTCAACCACAGAAGCAGTGGTGGCCCCGATTCGGCGATGGCGCCCGCACCGGCGCCGGGCCGGCCGATTGTGCCGCTGAAGTCGGGTTTCGGTGCCGCCGGTGACTGTCGAACCCGGCGCACAGGGCATCGGGAAACATCGGACATCCATTCGGCGGCATGGTGGCATCGGTCGACACTGACCGACGTCGGACAAATCCCCCGCGAACTACGGCCCGGTGGCCGGTAAGCCAGTGTAGGGGGTGCCGTCCAATGGCGGTTCATCGAGGCCGCAGCGCCGCAGCTCGTACTGCGGCACCCGATCGATGCGATACCGGGTGAACTCGGCGGCGTGCAGGACGTTGGACAGGAACCGCCGCACTCCCAACGGTTTACGGATGGAGTCCAGCATGTCCACGGTGGCCTCGCACTTCAGCGCCGCCTGCGCCTCGCGGATCCAGCCCTCGTCGAGGTACTGCGGTACGTAGGGGCGCTCCTTGAGCCAGGGCCCCTCGGCGACGGCCCAGTCCGGGAACAGGTTCTTGTCGTGCCCGATGC
Source organism: uncultured Mycobacterium sp. (assembly GCA_964535335.1). Taxonomy (GTDB): domain Bacteria; phylum Actinomycetota; class Actinomycetes; order Mycobacteriales; family Mycobacteriaceae; genus Mycobacterium. The sequence goes on along the minus strand of CAZHUU010000099.1, from coordinate 16,941 downwards.
GGGCGTCCTCGAGGCGGGCAGTGTGCGCGGCCAGCGGGTTGGCCAGACCGATCTGGTCGATCACCCGGGTGTTGAGGCCGACATTCATGCCGACCATGCCGAGATTGGTGAAAAAGACTGTGTGGGGTGCGATTTCACGACGCCAGCTCTCCGGCGACACACCGGGCGGCGGCGCTGGCGGCGGGAACGCGGGCACCACGTCCCAGACGTCGTAGTTGCCCGACGGCAGCAGCAGGGCGCCGTCCGGGGTGTTGTTGATCGCCACGATCACCCCGCGCATGCGCGGGTAGTCCAGGGAGTCGGCGGCGGTCAGCGGGTGCGCGTGACCGGTGGCCTGGGAGTAGAACCGGCGTTCGTCGACGATGCCGGAGTAGGTGACCCGGGTGGCGTCGGAGCCCATGCCGGGCGAGTTCGCCGCCCACAGTGACCAGCCCGCCAGGGCCAGCCACACCGCGCTGGCCGCACCGGCGAGGATGTAGCCCTTCTCGCGGGAGAACCAGGTGCCGTCGGGGATCACCACCGGGATCACCGCCACCGGCGCCAGCAGGCAGAAGGCCGGGGTCAGCAGCACCCGGCCGTGCATGAAGTCACCGCCCTGGCGCACCCAGTACACGGCCTGCAGCAACCCGCTGGCGAGCATGAAGGTGACCACCGCCGCCGGAGTCTGGATCCGCCCGGCCAGCCAGCCGGATCGGGCGGGCGCCGCCGAGTGGCTGATCCACCAGGGGCCGCGGCGGCCGGCCAGCAGCAGCAGGCCCAGTGCGATCAGCAGCACCGCGGGGATCCACAGCGCGTACGGCCGGTTGAAGTTGGCCAGATAGATCAGGCCCTGGCCCCACTTGTCGCCGGTGGCGTCCTTGGCCAACGCGGTCTGGGGCACCAGCAGCCCGTAGTAGCCCATCCGGAAGATCTGGTAGGCCACCGGCAGCAGTCCCCCGGCCACCACGATGAGTAGCCGGCGGCGCCAGCCGCGGGCGGCGATCACCATCATCAGCAACGCGCCGCCGCCGATCAGCGCGAGCTCCGGGCGCACCAGCACACTGAGCCCGCCGACCACCGCGAGCGCGGCGGTGAACCATGCTGTGGCGGGCCGGTTTTCGCCGCTCGACCGCAGATCCCACCGCTGCGACCAACACACCAGCATCCACCACAGCAGCCCGAGCCAGGCGAGCACCAGGCCGCCCTCGAGGCCGGAGGTGGCGAAGTCCCGGGCCGGCGGGATCGCGATGTAGACCAGGGCGCCCGCGGGCAGCATCAACGCGCGCCGGCCCTGCAGGCTGGGCGCGTAGAGCCGGCCGGTGCCGAGCATGACCAGCGCCACCCCGGCCACACTCAGCGTCAGGGCCAACGCCAGCGCCACGTACTCCAGCCGCAGCGGTCCGCCGACGACGCTGCCGAGATACACCAGGTAGGTCCACAGCGTGGAGGTGTTGGATTCCACCCGTTCGCCCGCGTTGAACACCGGGCCGTTGCCCGCCAACAGGTTTCGGACGGTGCGCAGCACGATCAGGCCGTCGTCGGCGATCCAGCGGCGCTGCCAGGCTCCCCACGCCCACAGCGCGCTGACCATCAGCACGCTGAGCCACAGGCTGATCCGGGTCAGCGGACGGTACGGGAACAGCGGCCAGGTCCGCGCCGAGGGTGCCTCGGGCGCGGGGACGTCGGCGCCGGGCGGCGTCTTAACTGATGACGACTGCGGCAACGACGGATCCGATCCAGGCCAGCGCCAGGAACTGCAGCACCCGGTCGCGTAGCGCGATCTCCTCCGGTTCGCCGGCCATCCCGCCGTCGACGTCGACGGCGTAGCGCAGGATCGCGATGGTGAACGGGATCATCGAGATCACGAACCAGGAACCGGTGGCGCCGTCACGCTCGAACGCCCACAGGCCGTAGCAGAGCACCACGGCCGTCGCCGACAGCGTCCACACGAACCGCAGATAGGTGCTGGTGTAGCTCTCCAGCGACCGGCGGATCTTGGCGCCGGTGCGCTCGGCGAGCTGCAGTTCTGCGTAGCGCTTGCCCGCGGCCATGAACAGCGAACCGAACGCCATCACCAGCAGGAACCACTGCGACAGCGGAATGCCCGCGGCCACGCCGCCGGCGATGGCGCGCAGCAGGAAGCCCGACGACACGATGCAGATGTCCAGCACCGCTTGATGTTTCAGCCCGAAGCAGTAGGCCAGCTGGACGCCGAGGTAGACGCCCATCACCAGGGCCAGCTGCGGTGTCACCCACCAGGAGATGGCCAGCGACGCCACGCCGAGCGCCACGGCGATACCGTAGGCCAGCCCGACCGGCAGCACCCCGGCCGCGATCGGTCGGAACCGTTTGGTCGGATGCGCCCGGTCGGCCTCCACGTCGCGGGCGTCGTTCACCAGGTAGATCGAGGAGGCGGCCAGCGAGAACACGACGAACGCGATGGCCACCTTGAACAGCACGTCGCGGTAGTCGTAGTTGACGGCGCTGCCGAGCGCGGCCAGCGGGGCGGCCAGCACCAGCAGGTTCTTCACCCACTGGCGGGGCCGGATGGCCTTGACGATGCCGGCGAACAGGTTCGCGGGCGGCCCGGTGACCGGGGCGGCCTCCTCACTCATGGGCGCTCACTACGCATCTCCTTCGCTGCAGCCGGCCTGCAGTCCGGCGGCGTGGGCCGTCGCCCGCGCGACGGCGGCCCCGACGGCCATCCCGGCCAGCACGTCGGTCGGGTAGTGCACCCCGAGCACCAGCCGCGACAGCGCCATCGCGGGCACCAGCACCAGCGGCAGCGGTGACCGGGTGGCCCGGCACAGCAGCATAGCCGCGGCCGTGGTGGACGTGGCGTGCGCGGAGGGGAAGCTCAGCGCGCTCGGGGTGGCGACGTTGACCGCGATCGCCGGATGGTTCGGGCGGGTTCGCCGGACGACCAGCTTGATGGCGATGGCGGCGGCGTGCGCACCGACGGCACCGACACCGACCAGGATCCAGTCGCGTCGCCGCTTGGGCTGGGCCAGTGCGCCTAGTGCACTCAGCACCACCCAGCCCAGGGCGTGCTCGCCGAAGTGCGACATCGCGCGGGCCACCGCCACCACTGGCGGGGTGGCCAGCGCCGCCTGTACCGCCACCAACACGGCCTCTTCGCCGCCGGGCTCCCGGTCGGACGCGCTCACCGGCAGGGGGTCAGACACGGGCCGCCGCTTCGTGATTCAGCACGGCTTCCCACTTCTCCTGGCTGGACAGCATGGGCAGTGCCTTGCGGTAGACCTTGCGCATCTTGTTGTACTTGCGGGCCAGCTGGATGTGCTGGCGCAGTGAGGTGCGCAGCAGCGCGAACATCTTGGCGCGGTCCCGCTGGCGGTAGACCACGCCGCGCCCGTCGGCGGTGGTGACCGTGACTCCATCGACGTTGCACAGCAGGAACCAGCGGGCGTCCTGGGTGGGGATGTTCAGCTGCGGCCGGTCGTGGTGTTCAGGGTTCTCCTGGCGCAGCTGGTGCAGCACGCCGCGGGCGAGCCGGAATCCGATGGCGGGCAACGACACCGGTGGCTTGTGCACCTTGGTCCGGCCGGTCGGCCGGGGTAGCGAGGTGGCACCGGGCAACACCACCGCGTCGGGATACTCGCTGCGCATCTTGCGCACCTCGGGCAGTGCCGACTCCAGGATCGAGAAGATGTGCTCCGGGCCGGCCAGGAAGTCGGCCAGCGCCTTGTTCTGGATCGCGACTGTCGAATACTCAAGGCATAGAAGGTGTTTGATCGTCGCCTTCAACGAGCTGGCGAGCAGGCCGCGCACTGGGGCGTCCCAGTGCAAGGCCGAGACCACCAGCCGGTTGCGCAGGTGGAAGTAGGCCTGCCAGTCGATGGCGTCGTCCTTGTCGCTCCAGGCCATGTGCCAGATCGCGGTGCCCGGCATGGTGACGGTGCCGTACCCGTGCTCACCGGCGCGCAGGCCGTAGTCGGCGTCGTCCCATTTGATGAAGAGCGGCAGCGGCTGACCGAGTTCCTCGGCGACCCGGCGCGGGATCATGCACATCCACCAGCCGTTGTAGTCGACGTCGATGCGCCGGTGCAGCAGGGCGCTTCGCTCGTCGTCGTCGTTGAGCGGGTACTTGGCGAAGTTGTGGTCGTACTCGGTGTGGGGCGCGTTGGTCCACATGAAGTTGGACCGGTCGACGATCTCACCCATGACGTGCAGGTGTGACGGCTCCTGCAGGTTGAGCATCTGACCGCCGATCAGCGTGGGCGCCTTGGCGAACCGGTTGAGCGCCAGCGCGCGCAGGATCGAGTCCGGCTCGATGCGGATGTCGTCGTCCATGAACAGGATCTGTTCGCAGTCGGTGCGGTTCAGCGCCTCGTACATCACCCGGCTGTAACCGCCCGAGCCGCCGAGGTTGGGCTGGTTGAAAATCGAGAGCCGGTCGCCGAGCGGGGCCGCGGCGGCGGCGAAGTCCGGGTGCGCGCTGGCCTTGTTGGCGCCCTGGTCCGCCACGATCACCGCGCCGATGACCTCGTCGACCAGCGGGTCGGACGTCAGCGCCCTCAGGGCGTTGACGCAGTCGGCCGGCCGGTTGAACGTGGGGATGCCGACGGCGATGTCGGCCCGGGCGGGGGCGGGCACCGGGGCGTAGCAGGCCGCCGCGTGCAGGGTGGTCTTGGTCTCGGTGGTGATGTCGAACCAGATCCAGCCGCCGTCCTCGAACGGCTCCAGGCTGATCTCGAACTCCGCGGCGGCCGGGGTGCCGGCGTCCGGGCTGATCACCTCGGTGCCGCCGACGGTGATCCGGGCGCCGGTGGCCTTGGATCGGTAGACGTCGATGCGGGCGGCGCCGGTCAACTCCACATGCAGCACCACCGATTCCAACGTCGACCAACGCCGCCAGTAGCTGGCCGGGAACGCGTTGAAGTAGGTGGCGAAGGACACCTCCGACTCGGCCCCGATCTCCAGGGTCGTCCGCGACGGCGCGTGCGCGCGGCGGGCGTTGGTCTCGGACTCCTCGATGTAGAGCTTGCGGACGTCCAGTGGCTCGCCGGGGCGCGGCAGGATCACCCGGGCGAGCAGGCTCACGGCGCGGGTTTCGCCGGCCGCGATCGGTCCGGACGGGATCTCACTCATCGGCTGCTCTCCTCCAGCGGCGCCCCGTCGCGCAGGTGCGGCGCCAGGATGTTGTCGTACATGTTCAGCGCACTGGCGATGGCCATGTGCATGTCCAGGTACTGGTACGTCCCCAGCCTGCCACCGAACAGCACCCGCGCCGCGGCGGTCTCCTGCCTGGCCCTGGCCCGGTAGGCGCTCAGCAGCGCCCGGTCGGTCTCGGTGTTGATCGGGTAGTACGGCTCGTCGTCGTCGGCGGCGAAGCGGGAGAACTCGCGCATGATGACCGTCTTGTCGGTCGGATAGTCCCGTTCGGGGTGGAAGTGCCGGAATTCGTGGATCCGGGTGTAGGGCACGTCGGCGTCGTTGTAGTTCATCACCGGGGTGCCCTGGAAGTCCCCGGTGTCGAGCACCTCGACTTCGAAGTCCAGGGTGCGCCAGCCCAGCCGGCCCTCGACGTAATCGAAGTAGCGGTCCAGCGGGCCGGTGTAGACCACCGGGGCAGCCGGGCTGGCGGCGCGGAGTTCGTCGCGGACGTCGAACCAGTCGGTGTCCAGCCGCACCTCGATGCGGTCGTCGGCGGCCATCCGCTCCAGCCACGCGGTGTAGCCGCCGACCGGAAGACCCTCGTAGGTGTCGTTGAAGTAGCGGTTGTCGAAGGTGTAGCGCACCGGCAGCCGGGTGATGGTCGAGGCCGGCAGCTCCCTGGGGTCGGTCTGCCACTGTTTGGCCGTGTAGTGCTTGAGGAAGGCCTCGTAGAGCGGCCGTCCGACCAGGCTGATCGCCTTCTCCTCGAAGTTCTGCGCGTCGGCGCTGTCGATCTCGGCGGCCTGCTCGGCGATCAGGGCGCGCGCCTCGTCGGGGCTGTAGTACCGGCCGAAGAACTGTGCGACCAGGCCCAGCCCCATCGGGAACTGGTAGGCCTGCCCGTTGTGCATCGCGAACACGCGGTGCTGGTAGCCGGTGAAGTCGGTGAACTGCCGGACGTAGTCCCAGACCCTGGTGTTGGACGTGTGGAACAGGTGCGCGCCGTACTTGTGGATCTCGATACCGGTGCGCGGTTCGGGTTCGGAGTAGGCGTTGCCGCCGATGTGCGGTCGGCGCTCGATCACCAGGACGCGTTTCCCGAGTTCGGTGGCCACCCGTTCGGCGATCGTCAGACCGAAGAAACCGGAGCCGACGACGAAGAGGTCGTACGGTCCGCGGTCCGCTTCGGCGCGCGGATCGACGGGGGAATCAGGACCGGTGGGCAGGAGCGGAGCGACCCGGGAATCAGGAGAGGTCATCGGGCCCTAATGTATCCGACCGCGGCGGTCCGACCCTCATCGCAAGGCCCGGCGGCAACGGAAAATCACTGCCGCATAGGCGAATCAATGTCGCGATTCGCTCACGATTCCGCATCGTCACGCTGGTCTCACCAGTCACAGCCGTACCATCGATCGTGGATGGCTTCGACCTCGGCGCACGGCCGATCTCGGCGCTTCCGACTAGTTCAGAACACCTGAACGTCTACATGATTGAGGAGACTTCCGTGCCGAACCGACGTCGACGCAAGCTCTCGACAGCCATGAGCGCAGTCGCCGCCCTGGCTGTGGCAAGTCCATTCGCAGTGGTCGGTGTCATGGAGCTGACCGCGGGCCCGCAGCAGGCGCCCGAACACCGGGACTTCGTCCAGGCCGCGGTGGTCACCGACCTGCCCAACGAACTGCTGGCCGCACTCCAGCAGGGCCTGTCGCAGTTCGGGATCAACCTGCCCCCGCTGCCCACCGGGCTGAGCCCGGCCGGCGCCCAGCCGGTGCAGGCCGGACCCGCGCTGACCACCCCAAGCCTGACCGCTCCCGGTCTGACCACTCCGAGCGTGGGGGCCCCCGGTCTGACCACCCCGAGCCTGACCACGCCCGGTCTCACGGCGCCCGGCCTGACCACGCCGGGCCTGACCACGCCGGGCCTGACCACGCCGGGGCTTACGACGCCCGGGCTCACCACGCCGGGCCTGACCACGCCGGGCCTGACCACGCCTGGGCTCACCACCCCGAGCCTGACCACGCCGGGCGTCTCGGTGCCGCCGGCCACGGTGACGACCCCGGGGCTGACCACGCCGTCGCTGACCGATCCCGGGCTGACAAACCCGGGGCTCACCATGCCCGGGCTGACCTCACCCCAGGTCGGAGCGGGTGGTCTGACCCCGAGCACCGGGATCGGGCTGCCCAGCGAACTGCCGATCAGCGCCCCGTTGGGCCCGGTGGCCGGGACCTACCCGATTCTGGGTGACCCGACCCTGGCCGTGCCGTCCACGCCGACCAGTTCGGGCGGCATCATCAGTGACCTCAGCAGCGCCGCGAATCAGCTGGGTGTCGGCCAGGCGGTCGACCTGCTCAAGGGCATCGTCATGCCCTCGATCACCCAGGCGATTCAGGGCGCGTCGTCGGCAGCCGCCGCGGCGCCCGCTGCCGCCGGCTAACCAGAGCCGGCTCGAGGAGAAGCCTGCGTCGGAACGGCACCGCAGGGTGGGACTGGCCGGTCGGCCGTTGCACCCGGAGAGGCCCCTGCGGTGCCGTTGCAGGCAAATCTTCTTTCCCAGATCACTTTCTTCACTCTGGCCCGTGTCGAAACACTTGTAACAGTGGGCCCATACGTAACATCGGCTTGTGCCGTCCCGTCGTCCAGCGCCGACGATCCTGTTCACCGCGATCGCGGCGACAGTCATGGTGCTGCCATGGGCGGTCAGCGGTTTGCCCGGCCAGCACAAGCCTGATCGCCCCAGCGCCGACGACACCCTGCTCGCCCAGCAACCACTCACCGGCGTCGGCGGTGGCGAGACCATCCGGGAGATCAGCCAGGCGACGCCGTTCTCCATGGTGGCGCTCACCGGCACCGACCTGACCGGGACCTCGGCCCGGGTGCGGGCCAAACGGCCGGACGGATCCTGGGGCCCCTGGTACGACGCCGACACCCTGGAGTCCAACGCCGACGACGGCCAGGGCGGCGGCCCCCGCGGCACCGATCCGGTTTTCGTCGGCACCACCACCGCGGTGCAGATCGCCGTCACGCGGCCGGCCGGCGCACCGGTCACCGTCGCTCCGCCGGAGCACGGTGTGAGCGCGGGCGGTGAACTCGGATACCTGCCGGCCACCGCCGAACAGCCGTTCGCGCAGAACATATCGGCCGTGTTGATCACGCCGCCCAAGGCTCCGGTGGACACCCAGTGGTCCCCGCCGACGGCCGTGCTGGCCCCGGGCCAACCGCCCAACATCATCCCGCGCGCGCAGTGGGGCGCCGACGAGTCGATGCGGTGCGGTGGCCCGTTGTACGGCAGCACCATTCGCGCGGCCGTGGTGCATCACACCGCGGGCAGCAACGACTACGCACCGGAGGACTCCGCAGCGATCGTGCGCTCGATCTACGCCTACCACACCCGGACCCTGGGCTGGTGCGATATCGCCTACAACGCGCTGGTGGACAAGTACGGTCAAGTCTTCGAAGGCCGAGCGGGCGGAATCACCAAGGACGTCTTGGGATCTCACACCGGCGGGTTCAACCGAGACGTGTGGGGCGTCTCGCTGATCGGCGACTTCGAGGACGTCCCGCCCACCGACATCCAGATCAAGACGGTGGGCCGACTGCTGGGCTGGCGGATGAACCTCGACCACGTCAACCCGGTCGGCACCGTGCAACTCACCTCGGCGGGCGGTCAGTACACCGTCGTCCCGGGCGGCCGAGCGGTCAACCTACCCACCATCTTCGCCCACCGCGACGTCGGCAACACCGAGTGCCCCGGCAACGCCGGCTACGCGGCCCTGGCTGAAATCCGTGATCTGGCATCACGATTCAACCGCCCGCCCGATCTGGTCGACGCGCTGCGCGGCGGCGCCATCTTCGCCCGCTGGGAGGCGATGGGCGGCAAGGAGGGACCGCTGGGCGCCCCCACTTCACCGGAGGCCGCCGGTGAGGGCGACACCCGCTACGCCACCTTCGAGCACGGCGCGATCTACTGGTCGCCCGCCAGCGGCGCACAACCGCTGGGCGGAGCGATCTACGAGGCATGGGCGTCACTCGGCTACGAGCGCGGCGCCTTGGGGCTGCCCACCAGCGCCGAGATTCAGGAACCCGAGTGGATCGTGCAGAACTTCCAGCACGGCACGCTGAACTTCGACCGGCAGACGCACAACATCCTGCGGGTGATCGACGGCGTGACGCTGGTGATGCCGCCGCCACCGGTGGACGGCCCGCCGGTGCAGCTCGAACGGTTCAGCCGCATCACCGCGCCCTGAGCCGCTGGAGCGAGCTCGAGCCGAATCGCCCGACTCCTCAACGGGGCTGCGCCCCGCATCGTCGTCGAGCTAGAGCCACCACCGTTCCAGCACCCGGGCCAGCCCGTCGTCGGTGTTTGGCGCGGTCACCTCGTTGGCGGCGGCGATGGCCTCCGGATGGGCGTTGCCCATCGCCACCCCCAGCCCGGCCCACCGCAGCATCGGCACGTCGTTGGGCATGTCGCCGAAGGCCACCACGTCCTCGGCGGTGATCTCCAACGGCCGCGCGACCTCCTCGACGCCGGTGGCCTTGCTGGTGCCGATCGGGTTGACCTCGATCAGGCCGTTGTTCGTCGAATAGGTGATATCTCCCTGCACCGCGATGTGCTTGACCAACTCCTCGGCCATGTCGGCGCTGCGGGCCCCCGCCTTGCGGATGAGCAGCTTGACCGCTGGGGCGCTGAGCAGATCCGACATCGACACCTCGGTGTTGTCCGGATTCAGCCAGGCGTGCTCATAGCCCGGTGAGCTGACGAACTGCGGGGTGGCCGAGTCATGTGCACTGCGGCCGACGCGCTCGACCGCGAGCCCGGCGCCGGGAATGACCCGGGTGGCGAGCTCGGCGAGTTCGGCGAGCAGGTCGACGTCGAGCGTGCGGGCCGAGATGATCCGGTCGGTGGCCGGGTCGTAGATCACCGCGCCGTTGGCGCACACCGCCATCGGCGCGAACCCCAGCGCGTCGACCACCGGCGCGATCCAACGCGGTGGGCGGCCGGTCGCCAACACGAACTCGGCACCCGCCGCCACCGCGGCCAGCACCGCCTGCCGGGTGCGCGGGGTGACCCGCTCATCGGCATCCAGCAGGGTGCCGTCGACGTCGGTAGCGATCAGGGCGGGCAGCATCAGTGTCGCCCGGCTGCCCGGCGGGCCCGCTCCGCGAGTTCGGCCTCCTCGATCCGGGCGGCTTCCGCCGGGGTGGGCGCACTACCGCCGAGCCGATGCGGCACCCAGTAGGCGCCGCCGGGATGGTGGTACCACTCCTGGACCTCATGCAGCATGGTGGTCATCGCCGCCCGCATCGACCCGTCGAGTTCGGCGGCGGTGCCGACCGGGGGCAGTGGGGCACCGACCCGGACGGTGAACGGAATCTTGTTTCGGCCCAGCTGTTTCGGGTGGTCCTTGGTCCACACCCGGTGGGCGCCCCACACGATCAGCGGGATGATGGGCACCTGCGCCTCGAGTGCCATCCGCGCCGCCCCGCTCTTGAACTCCTTGAGTTCGAAGCTGCGGCTGATGGTGGCCTCGGGATAGACCCCGACCAGTTCACCGGCGCGCAACCGGCGCACCGCCTCCGCGTACGACTCGGCCCCGGCGCTGCGGTCGACCGGAATGGTGCCGGTGTGCTTGATCAGGAAGGCGACGATCCGCACGTCGGTCATCTCGGCCTTGATCATGAACCGGATACGACGCTTGCGCTGATGGGTGGCCAGTGCGGCGGGCAGGAAGTCGATGTAGCTGGTGTGGTTGATCGCGATCACCGCGCCGCCACGCTCGGGGATGTTCTCCAGGCCCTGATAGGTGATCACGGTGCCCGCCGCCCGTATCGCGATGGTGGCGGCGATCTCCAGTGTGCGGAAGACGGGTTCCATCGGTGCTATCCGGATGCCCCCGCCGCGTCCGGGCGCCCTTCCCGTCGGGCCGCCTTGGCGGCGGCCTCCTCGGCCTCCAGCTGCGCGGCCTCGGCGAGCGTCGGCGCCCCGCCGCCGAGCCGGTGCGGAACCCAGAACTCACCGGGCGGATAGGGACCGTATGCGTCCTGGACGCGCTCGAGCAGGTGCTGCATGCGCGAGCGCAGCAGCGCGGTGAGCTCGTCGGCGGGCAACGTCGGCATGATGGGCTCGCCGACCGCGACGGCGATCGGCACCTTGGGCCGCCACATCTTGCGGGGGTGGCCCTTGGTCCAGATCCGCTGGGCACCCCAAACGATGTGCGGGACGATCGGGACGTCGGCGGCGATCGCCATCCGGGCCGCGCCGGACTTGAACTCCTTGAGTTCGAAGCTGCGGCTGATGGTCGCCTCGGGATACACCCCCACCAGTTCGCCCGCCTTGAGGGCGAGGCAGGCGGCGTCGAACGAGTCGGCGCCACTGCCACGGTCGACCGGGATGTGTCGCATGCCGCGCATCAGCGGCCCACCGATCGAGTGGTCGAAGACTTCCTTCTTGGCCATGAACCGGACCTTGCGGCCCCGGCCCTGTTCGTAGGCGGGCAGCCCGGCGAAGGTGAAGTCGAAGTAGCTGGTGTGGTTGATCGCCACGACGGCGCCGCCCGCGGCGGGCAGATTCTCGACACCCGTCACGGTGAAACGCAGCCCCTGCAGGCGCCACAACCCGCGAGTAATCCTGATGGCTGTCCCGTATACCGGCTCCACAGCGGCCAGCCTAGTGCCGCGGGCAGTCCCGGCACAGCCACCTTCCGGTGCCGATGATCAGCACCGAAGTCGGGTGAGGCGGTTGCCCCGGGGCCGGGCCGCTAAGCTCGTCGTGGGTGCGACCACCATTGGGAAGAGGATACGTGCAGGTCACATGCATCGGCCACGCCGGCTTTCGGATCGATACCGCAGCGGGCAGCATTCTGTGTGACCCGTGGCTGAACCCGGCGTACTTCGGTTCGTGGTTCGTGTTCCCCGACAACAGCGGCCTGGACTGGGCGGCCCTCGGCGACTGCGACTACCTATACATCTCGCACCTGCACAAGGATCACTTCGACCCGCACTTGCTCAGCGAGCATGTCAACAAGGACGCCGTGGTCCTGTTGCCGGACTTCCCGGTGCCCGACCTGACACGCGAACTGGAGACGCTGGGCTTCCACCGGTTCTTCGAGACCACCGACTCGGTCAAGCATCGGGTCAGCGGCGCCAAGGGCGATCTGGACGTGATGATCATCGCGTTGCGCGCGCCGGCCGACGGTCCGATCGGCGACTCCGGCATCGTGATCTCCGACGGCACCACGACCGTGTTCAACATGAACGACTCGCGGCCGTTGACCCTGGACATGCTGGCCGCCGAGTTCGGCCACATCGACGTGCACATGCTGCAGTACTCCGGCGCCATCTGGTACCCGATGGTCTACGACATGCCCGCCCGCGCGAAGGAGTCCTTCGGCAGCCAGAAGCGCCAGCGCGGGATGGACCGCTGCCGCCAGTACATCGCCGATGCCGATGCGACGTGGGTGATCCCGTCGGCGGGCCCGCCGTGCTTCCTGGACCCCGAACTGCGCGACCTCAACGACGACCACGGCGATCCGGCCAACATCTTCCCCGACGAGATGGTCTTCCTGGAGCAGATGCGGCTGCACGGCCACGAGGGCGGGCTGTTGATGATCCCCGGATCGACGGCCGATTTCACCGGGGCCCAACTGAATTCGCTGACACATCCGATGCCCACCGACCAAGTCGAGGCCATCTTCACCACCGGCAAGGCCGACTACATCGCTGCGTACGCGCAGCGAATGGCGCCGGTGCTGGCGGCGGAGAAGGCGGGCTGGGCGCCGGCCGCCGGCGAGCCACTGCTGGAGCCGCTGCGCGCCCTGTTCGAACCGATCATGGTGCAGAGCGACCAGATCTGCGACGGGATCGGCTACCCGGTCGAGTTGCGGATGGGCGCGGAGACGGTGGTGCTTGACTTCCCGAAACGTGCTGTGCGCGAACCTATCCCAGACGAGAAGTTCCGGTACGGCTTCGAGATCGCGCCCGAGTTGGTGCGAACGGTGCTGCGGGACGCGGAACCGGACTGGGTGAACACCATCTTCCTGTCCACCCGGTTCCGCGCGTGGCGGGTGGGCGGTTACAACGAGTACCTGTACACCTTCTTCAAATGCCTCACCGGCGAGCGCATCGCCTACGCCGACGGCTGGTTCGCCGAGACGCATGACGACACCGCAACGATCAGCCTGGACGGCTGGGAGATTCAGCGCCGCTGCCCGCACCTCAAGGCGGACCTGTCGAAGTTCGGCGTGGTGGAGGATTCCACCCTGACCTGCAATCTGCACGGCTGGCAATGGGATCTGAAGACCGGGCGCTGCCTGACCGCGCGGGGCCACGAACTGAGATGTTCGCACACGTGAGCGCGCCGCCGCGGCAGTACTACGACGACGGCCTGGTTCAGCTGGACCGACACGCTCTGACGCTGCGGCGCTACCACTTTCCTTCCGGCACCTCGAAAGTCATCCCGGTGCGGGCCATCCGGGGTTACGCAGCCGAGCCACTCGGGCTGTTGATGCAGCGGTTCCGGCTCTGGCGCAGGTCGGATCTGCGGCGCTGGCTCCCACTGGACGTCCGCAGGCCGCTGAAGACCACCCTGGTCACCCTGGACGTGCCCGGTTCCTACCCGAGCCCGGCGTTCACCCCGGTGCATCCGGAGGAGTTCCTCGCCATGCTCGACGAGGTGCTCGACCACAACTAGCCGGCGGCCGGGTGCTCCTCGCCGTTCAGCAGCCCGGATTCGTGGTAGCTGACGTCGGTGTTGACCTGCCACGGATCGACGTGCTCGCCGAAATACAGCGCCACACTGCGCAGTGCGGACAGCATCGCGTGGTCTTGGTTGTCGTAGTGATGCGTGCCGTTGCGTCCCATCGGGTGCAGGCTCGGGTAGCGGCTGGTCAGGTAGTCGCGGACGTAGGCGACGCTGCGGTCCCGATCGTCGTCGTAGACCGGGTAGGCGAACGGCATCCGCTCGACCATCATCCGCTCGATATCGGACTCATCGATGCCTAACGTCACAAGGTCTTGGCGGGCAATGGCTTTCAGCTCTTCGTCAGCGGCCCCGTTCAACTCGCCACCGGGTTCGGTGTAGTACTCGAGCCCGAGGTAGGTCCCTTCCCAGTGCTTCGGCACCAGGTAGTTCGACCAGCGGGTGTAGTTCTGGATACGCCCGACCCGTAGCTTCTTGCTCGGGGTGTACACCCAGTTGTAGGGCACGTCCAGGTGGGTCCGGAGCGCGACGGCGACGGTGATGAGCGAGCGGTGGTGCAGCGCCGAGGCCATGGTCCGGATCGCCCGCGGCGGCGCGGGTTCCAGAGCGTCCACCAACTGCCGAAGCGGCATGGTGGAGAACACCGCATCGGCCGTCACGGTTTTGCCGTTGTCCAGCAGAACCGTCCAGGCTTCGCCGTCGAAGCTGAGCTTGACGACCCGCGTGTTCAGTTCGGGAACGACGCCATCATCCGCCAGCCGGTCCGCGGCCGCGTCCCACAGTTGGCCGGGCCCCAGCCGCGGGTACAGGAAGGCGTCCTGATCCTCGAGGGGCGGCTCCTTGCGCAGCCGCCAGTTGATCGGCTTGATCCGCTGGTTCGCCCAGTCGCTGGTGATGTGTTCGGGGTCGGCGAGCCAGGTCTTGCGGACGTAGCCGTCGAAGAACATCTTGTACCAGACCGGACCGAATTCCTGTTCGCCCCAATCCCGGAAGCTGTCCAAGTCGGTGCGCGGGCCGGCTCCCATCTTGGACCACACGAAGCTGCCGAGGCCCTGCAGGGCCCGGCGCGGGCCCAACTGGTGCATCAGGTCGCGGGCCACGAGCGGGTACTGCACGAACCGGCCGTGGACGAGCATGGCCGAACTGCGCTGGACGGCGACCCACTGGTCGGCGGGCAGCAGCGAGCGCCACAGATCCAGGACCTCTTCGCTCTTGGTGAAGAACCGGTGCCCACCCGGGTCCACCCGCCATTCACCGTCACCTCCGGTGCGGGACAGCCCGCCGACGCCGTCGGACGATTCGAAGATGCGCGGCTTCACGCCCCGCTCCACCAGCTTGAGCGCGGCGGTGAGCCCCGCGGGGCCCGCGCCGATGATCACCGGGTTCTGGTCCATGGCTAGCGTCCGTGCAACTGCGGGATCAGCCGGTAGTCGGCGACGAACTCATCGATGCGGCTCGCGTCCAGGTCGTTGAGCGGGGTGTCGAGGAACCGCAGCCACGCGTACTGGCACTGGTACGGCAGGAAACCACTGAGCAGGGGCTCCGCGGTGGTGCGAATGACCAGGTCGACCCGGCCGATGTCGAATGCGTCGTTGATGTCGCACTCCTCGGCCTGCGCCCGCCGGTATGCCGAACGCAGTTCGTCCTCGGCGTCATACGCCGCGAGCAGGTTGATGTGGAAATCCGACCCTGTCATCGTCGATTCCAGGTTCTCGGCCGCGGCGACTAAATCCGCGGGCAGCAGGTCGCGGTCGCCGTGCATGCGGAACCCGCACGTGGCCCCATCGAAGTTGGCCGGGATCAACGTGCTCAAGAAATAGGTCGAGGCCCTGTATACCGCTTCCAACTGCTCGCCGGGCCGGGCCAGGTTGGCCCGGCTGAGGTTGTACACCGACGCCGTCTGCACCTCGTTGCGCTGCAATGCCAGCAGGATCTCCGTCACCTTCTCCGAACCGCGGAGATAGGCGTCGGTCAGCGTCGCGCCGTTGGCGCGCGCCCACCGCCGCAGCCCATCCGGGATCACTCCCACATGAGCAGGTGGCCGTTCCATTCGGTGAAACCCCCTCACCCCGGCGCGCAACAATCGAACCCAACAATTTGACGGTAGCGCAAGGCCGCGCCCGATGGCGAATAAGAAAAAAGTCCAAAGGTCTATTTGAGCAGGCGATAAAAGGAAGGCGTCGGATTGCGCCCGATCAGGGCTTCATCGGGTATCGATCGGCGGTACGCCGGTATCCCTTTATATTGACGCCATTGCAATTGGAGACGGGTTGTCGAATTCGTTTCGGTGTGTTTTTCGGCACACCGATTACGGTTCCCAAACCAGTTG
>CAZHUU010000099.1:0-813 GCA_964535335.1 uncultured Mycobacterium sp. | reverse complement strand
AGCGGGCGTCGCTCTCGGTGTCGTAGACCCGCACGATCGCCTCGTCACCGGGCTTGAGGTAGGTCGACTCGCCCAGCTTGGTGTAGCGGGTGGCGCCGATGCCGATCAGCACGTGCTCCGGGCGCCCGCAGGCCACCAGCAGCGCCCCGACGTCCTCCAGGGGGGTTTCCGGGGCGCCCTTCTGGTTGGCCAGCCGTTCGACGATCCAGTCCAGCAGCACCTCGCCGTAGTACGAGTAACCCAGCAGCGGACTGTCCACCCCGTACTCGTGGTGCACCCCGTCTGCGGTGCGCAGATGGCAGAGCAGGCGCAGCGTCGCGGTGGGCCCGTCCGGGGTGAGGTCGCTGATGTCGAAGAACTGGTGCGCCACTCCCTTGGAGGCGGGTCCCCAGTTCTTCTTGTAGCTGATCTTGGGCGCGTTGGGCCTACGGATCGAGCAGTCGTTGAACGCGCCGAGCGCGAAGGGTTGCAGGCTGGCGACGGTGTCGCCGTTCCAGGCCACCCGGCAGGCCAGCGCCACCTCGGGCTCGATCTGCAGGTTCAGCGGGCCGCCGTCCTCGGCGCCCTCGGTGGGCACCATCAGCGCGTCGTGGGACAGCGGGAACTCGCCGAGGAAGCTGTCGTATCCCGGTGCGTACCAGGGGAAGATGCCCTTGGGCGCGCCCTCCTCGGCCGCCACGGTCGCGAAGTCGCCGGCTTCGCCGGCCTGGTCGAGATGGCCGGCGAAGTTGCCCGCCACGCCGAACCCGAACCAGCTGCGCAACTCCTCGAGGTCGAGTTCGATCACGGTTGCAGGACCTCCGTCCCGACGAA
>CAZHUU010000098.1:0-17866 GCA_964535335.1 uncultured Mycobacterium sp. | reverse complement strand
CGACCACCACGCCCGGGGCGCCGGTCGTCGTCGAGGTGGCCGTCGACCCGCCCTACCCGGTGATCATCGGAACCGGCCTGCTCGGCGAACTGGGCGAGCTGCTCGGCAGCAGGCACAAGGTCGCGATCCTGCACCAGCCGGTGCTCGCGCAGACTGCCGAGGCGATCCGAAACCACTTGTCCGGCAAGGGCGTCGACGCCCATCGCATCGAGATCCCGGACGCCGAGGCCGGCAAGGACCTCCCGGTCGTCGGCTTCATCTGGGACGTCTTGGGCCGCATCGGAATCGGCCGCACGGACGCGGTCGTCAGCCTGGGTGGCGGCGCGGCCACCGACGTGGCCGGATTCGCCGCGGCCACCTGGCTGCGCGGCGTGGACATCGTGCACGTGCCGACCACCCTGCTGGGCATGGTCGACGCCGCGGTGGGCGGCAAGACCGGCATCAACACCGACGCGGGCAAGAACCTGGTCGGTGCGTTCCACCAGCCCGCCGCCGTGCTCGTCGACCTCGCCACACTGGAGACGTTGCCGCCCAACGAACTTGTCGCCGGGATGGCCGAGATCGTCAAGGCCGGTTTCATCGCCGACCCGCGGATCCTGGAACTCATCGAGGCCGACCCGCAGGCCGCCGTCGACCCGGCCGGGACCGTGCTGCCCGAACTGATCCGGCGGGCCATCACGGTCAAGGCCGAGGTGGTGGCCGCCGACGAGAAGGAATCCGCGCTGCGCGAGATCCTCAACTACGGCCACACTTTGGCGCACGCCATCGAGCGCCGCGAGCAGTACCGGTGGCGGCACGGGGCAGCGGTCTCGGTGGGCCTGGTATTCGCCGCCGAACTCGGCCGGCTGGCCGGACGCCTCGACGATGCGACCGCCGACCGGCACCGCGCGGTGCTGACCTCGCTGGGGCTGCCGGTGAGTTACGACGCCGACGCCTTGCCCCAGTTGCTCGAGTACATGGCCGGCGACAAGAAGACCCGCTCGGGTGTGCTGCGTTTCGTCGTGCTCGATGGGCTGGCCAAACCCGGCCGCCTCGAGGGTCCGGACCCGGCGCTGCTGGCGGCGGCCTATGCGGAGGTGGGAACACGATGACGACGGTGCTGGTGCTCAACGGGCCCAATCTGGGCCGGCTCGGCCGCCGCGAGCCGGAGGTCTACGGGGCCACCACCTACGAGGACCTGGTGCGGCTCATCGAGGCGGAGGCCACCGAACTGGGTCTGACCGCGGTGGTGCGGCAGAGCGACAGCGAAGCCCAGCTGCTGGACTGGGTGCACGCCGCCGCCGACGCCGGTGATCCGGTGATCATCAACGCCGGCGCGTTCACCCACACCTCGATCGCGCTGCGCGACGCCTGCGCCGAACTGCGGGGGCCCATGATCGAGGTGCACATCTCGAATGTGCATGCGCGCGAAGAGTTTCGGCATCACTCGTATCTGAGCGGGGTGGCGACCGGGGTGATCGTCGGGCTCGGCGTGCAGGGCTACCTGCTGGCGCTGCGCTACCTGGCGGGCGAGGCCCAGCCGGACTAGCGGTCGTCGGCGCTGGCCACCGAGAAGCAGATCGCGGTGGACACCACCGAGGGCACCACGAAGGTGAGCACCAGAACGGCCGCCACCGCACCGGTGTTCGGCACCGTCAGCCAGTCCTTGGGGAAACGGGCCAGACTCATCACCAGCCAGCATCCGACCACGGCCAGCGCGAGGATGCCGACCGTGGCGACCTTGACCGACCGCAGCGCGACCCGGGTCGGCGAGGCGGAGTCGCGCAGGGAACGCCGCAGCGATCTGGTCCGCAGGTAGACCAGGACCAGGTCGACGGCGATGATCAGTGCCGCCGCCGTCGTGATCACGCCGACCACCCACAGCTCCGGACGCTGACCGAACATGAAGTGCAGGTAGTCGATCGAGGTCTCGCTGAGCACCAGCGTCATCGTCATCGCCGAGACGAACGTCAGCCAGCCGCCCAGGTCGGCCAGGAAGCAGTAGGCGTTCAGATCACCCGGATCCGGTTCGGCCACCTTGTTCACCGCGTGACTGGCCAACATCCAGCCCAGCCCGCCGAACAGCGCGGTGGTGCCCGCGGCGAGCATGCCGGTGGACACCGCCCCCTGCGTCCAGGCGATGGCGCAGATGCCGCGCCGGTCGCCGTCGTCGGGGACCACGGTGCCGGTCATGATGCTGAACACGAAGCTGTCCAACATGAGGATCAGCACCGCCGAGGCGAACAGCGCCAGGGTGTGGACACCTTCTCTGCTGTTGCGGTCGAACAGCAGAGCGATCGCGGTGATGAGGAACCCGCCCAGCACACCCGCCAGTTGCGAGACCGAAGAGGCGGAAGTGAGCATGCTCCACTGATCGGAGCTGCAGTTCGGGTCGGGATTCACCGGTGCCGGGCCGGTTGGACGGGACCGGTGCGCCGGCTAGCTCTTGCGGTCCTCGGCGTCGTAGTCGCGGATCTCCTCGGTCGCCGCGTCGCGTTCCGCGGTCGCCACCGAGCCGTGCTCCTCGGCCGCGGCGGCGGAACCACCGGCGAGCCCGGGGATCGGGCCGGTCCGGGCATCGTCGTCGCGCACCGCGTCGAACACATCGGTCTGCGGGTCGCCGTCGGTCACCCGGCGGCGCACGAACGGGGGCCGCTTGCGGTCCACCAGCCAGCGGCCGATGGCGACCGCGGCGACGGCCGGGATGAACACCACCAGCGCGGTGAAGGCGGCGAACGTGGTCAGCTCGCTGACCAAGCCCTCGACGTAGAGGTTGCGGTAGAACAGCGACAGCAGCCAGGCGACGGCCCCGCTCAGGAGGCCGGCCACCAGACCGGCGAGCAGCCAGGTCATGGCGAGGTCGCGGCGCCGGTCGGGGTCTTCCTGGACCTCGGCGTCGGCGCGGCCGTCGAGCAGGCCCCAGACGAACGCCGCGATACCGAACAGCACGACCAGCACGACACTGATCAATCCCGCCTTGGTTTCGTACATGTTGATCAGCGTCCCCTGCACCAGACGGACGACGACCATGCCTACGGCGAACACCAATCCACGCAACAACCACGACCTCATGAGGCATCAGCGTAGCGAGTACCGTCAGCAACCGTGACACATTCCCAACGCCGGGTCCGGCTGGCCGCCCGACTCGCCGCGGACGGATTGGACGCGCTGCTGGTCAGCGACCTGGTCAACGTGCGATACCTGTCCGGTTTCACCGGATCGAACGCGGCGCTGGTGGTGTTTGCGGGCGACACGCCCGACGTGCTGGCGACCGACTCCCGCTATCGGACCCAGGCGGCCCGCCAGGCGCCCGACCTGGAGGTGGCCATCGAACGGGCCTGCGGCCGGCACCTGGTGTCGCGCGCGGTCGCCGACGGGGCCGCCCACATCGGTTTCGAGAGCCACGTCGTGACCGTCGACGGCCACCAGGCCCTCGTCGACGCCCTGGCCACGGAAACCGACGGCACCGCGGCCGAACTGATCCGCGCCCCCGGCATCGTCGAGTCGCTGCGGGAGATCAAGGACGCCGGCGAGATCGCGCTGCTGAGGCTGGCCTGCGAAGCCGCCGACGCGGCGTTGACCGCCGTGGTGGACAGCGGCGGCCTGCGGCCCGGCCGGACCGAGCGCGCGGTGGGCCGGGAACTCGAGGCGCTGATGCTCGATCACGGTGCCGACGGGCCGTCGTTCGAGACGATCGTCGCAGCCGGGCCCAACTCGGCCGTCCCGCATCACCGGCCCACCGACGCCGTCCTGGAAGCCGGTGATTTCGTCAAGATCGACTTCGGCGCCCTGGTCGGCGGCTACCACTCCGACATGACGAGAACGTTCGTACTGGGGCGGGCCGCGAAGTGGCAGCGGGAGCTCTATGAGCTCGTCGCCGCGGCCCAGCGGGCCGGCCGCGAGGCCCTGGCGGTGGGCGCGACGCTGAGCGCGGTCGACGCCGCGGCCCGGCAGGTCATCGTCGATGCCGGGTACGCCGACCACTTCGGTCACGGGCTCGGTCACGGTGTGGGATTGCAGATCCACGAAGCGCCGGGAATCAACTCCACCGCCGCCGGTACACTCCTTGCTGGCTCCGTGGTGACCGTGGAACCCGGTGTCTACCTGCCCGACCGTGGCGGTGTCCGCATCGAGGACACCCTGGTCGTTGGCGAGCGTGGCCCTGAACTGCTGACCCGGTTCCCCAAGGAACTGGCGATTCTGACTAGCTAGGAGAACGACCGACCGTGGCATCAACTGCCGATTTCAAGAACGGCCTCGTGCTGAACATCGACGGCCAGCTCTGGACCATCATCGAGTTCCAGCACGTCAAGCCCGGTAAGGGTCCGGCGTTCGTGCGCACCAAACTCAAGAACGTGCTGTCCGGCAAGGTGGTCGACAAGACCTACAACGCCGGGGTGAAGGTCGAGACCGCCACGGTGGACCGGCGCGATGCCACCTACCTGTACCGCGACGGCTCGGACTTCGTGTTCATGGACAGCCAGGACTACGAGCAGCACCCGCTGCCGGAGCCACTGGTGGGCCGGCTGGCCGATTTCCTCCTCGAGGGCATGCCGGTGCAGATCGCCTTCAACGAGGGCGCGCCGCTGTACCTGGAGTTGCCGGTGACCGTCGAACTCGAGGTCACCCACACCGAGCCGGGTCTGCAGGGCGACCGCTCCAGCGCGGGCACCAAGCCGGCGACCTTGGAGACCGGCGCCGAGATCCAGGTGCCGCTGTTCATCAACACCGGCGACAAGCTCAAGGTGGACTCCCGCGACGGCAGCTACCTGGGCCGCGTCAATGCCTGATCAATGGCCTGATCGCTGCCCGACGGCCGTTGCCGGCCGCGTGAACGCCTGACGATGGCGGACCGCAAGGCACACGGGGGACGGCATCAGGCCCGCAAGCGTGCGGTGGACCTGCTCTTCGAGGCCGAGGCCCGCGGCATGACCGCGGCCGAGGCCGCCGACGCACGCAACGCGCTGGCCGAGGTCAACGCCGACGTCGCGCCGCTGAACCCGTACACGGTGACGGTGGCCCGCGGGGTCACCGAGCACGCCGCGCACATCGACGAGCTGATCACCTCGCACCTGCAGGGCTGGACCCTGGAGCGGCTGCCCGCCGTGGACCGGGCGGTGCTCCGGGTG
Organism: uncultured Mycobacterium sp.; assembly: GCA_964535335.1. GTDB lineage: Bacteria > Actinomycetota > Actinomycetes > Mycobacteriales > Mycobacteriaceae > Mycobacterium. Next base: position 12,758 of record CAZHUU010000098.1, on the reverse strand, counting down.
GCGGTGTGGGAACTGCTGCACGCCGAGGATGTGCCGGAACCGGTCGCCGTGGACGAGGCCGTGGAGCTGGCCAAGGAGTTGTCCACCGACGAGTCGCCGGCCTTCGTCAACGGCGTGCTGGGCCAGGTGATGCTGGTGACCCCGCAGATCCGCGCCGCCGCCGCGGCGGTGCGTGGGGCGGTCGGCGGAAGTGCGCCCGAGGCGTAACGTCGCCGCCATGGACGCCGAGCAGCACTTCGCGACCCTCGCCTCGGTGTGGGACGAGCAGGCGGAGGCGCTGGACGCTTCGATGGGTGAACATGGCTCGGCAGCCCGAACTGCGCTCGCCGCCGCCCCGGGAGAGCGGATCGTCGACGTCGGATGCGGCCCAGGGCTCTCAGCCGTCGCGCTGGGTGCCGCGGTCGGCCCCGACGGCTGGATCGCCGCGGTGGACATCGTGCCGCAGATGGCCGAGGCCGCCCGGCGGCGGCTGAAGGCCGCCGGTGTTCCCGGTATGGCGGTGGCCGCCGATGCCGCCACGGCCGACCTGATCGCGGTTGCCGGGCGGGGCGAACCGTTCGATGCGGTCCATTCCCGCTTCGGGCTGATGTTCTTTCCCGAGCCGAAGCCGGCGTTCGCCAACATCTTTCGAGCCCTCCGGCCGGGCGGCCGGTTGGCCGCCCAAGTGTGGGGACACCTGACCGACAACCCGTGGATGGAGTTGACCACGGCGACTGCCACTCAGGTTCTCGGTATGGACAGGGCGCCGCTTCCGGAGCCGGGACGCCCGGGCCCGTTCTCGTTGGCCGATCCCCAGGCAACCGCGGAGTTGTTCGCCGGGGCCGGCTTTGATCAGGTCGTCATCGAACCGGTGAACGCACCGTTTCTGTTCCCCGGCGATGGGTCCGATGCGGCCGCCCGGGTGCTGAGCGCGGGACCCCTCGGCGCGGCGTTCCTCTCGGCGACGGACAGCCGGCGGGCCGATGTCATCGAGGCGATCGTCACGGCACTTGAAAAGCACCGCGGCGCCGCCGGTATTGCGGTGCCCGCCGCGTCGTGGTGCATCACCGCCCGTCGACCCTGAACGCAGACGATGGACGGTAGCGTCGACGCGATGCTGACCGTCTCGGACGACTTCGTGGCCCGGCTGGCCGAACGCGCCGCGGAGGCCGAGGATCTGCGCCGGCTGCCGGATGCCACCATCGCCGACTTTCGTGCCGGCGGGCTGGGGAGGCTGTTGCTGCCCGCGCGCTACGGCGGCGAGCAGGCGCCGTTCAGCGCGATCCTCGATCCGGTGCGCCGGATGGCACACGGCTGTGCGTCCAGTGCCTGGACCCTCGGGTTCTACATCCTGCACAACTGGATGCTCGCGCTGTTCGAGGAGCGGGCCCAGGACGAGGTGTTCGCCGATGGGCCGGTGCTGTGCCCGGCGCCGCTGGCGCCGACCGGGCGCGGAGTCCCGGCCGACGGCGGGGTGCGGCTGTCCGGTCGCTGGTCGTGGGCCACCGGAATCATGGCCGCGGACTGGGTGATGGTGGGTGCGTTGTGCGGGGCTTCCGGAGCCGCCGGGCCGGCGACGTCGGGCAGCGATGGCATGTACCCGGCCCTGGCCCTCCTGCCCGCCGAGCAGGTGCGGGTCGAGGACGTCTGGCAGACCGCGGGCATGCGGGCCACCGGCTCCAACGATGTCGTCGTCGACGACGTGTTCGTTCCCGCGTACCGGCTGGTCAAGGTCACCGACATCTACGCGGGCACCGCGCCGGGGGCCGCGTTGCACGGGTCCGGCACCTACCGCTGGCCGATGGTGCCGGCGTTGGCGCTGGTGGCCTCGATGCCCGCGCTGGGCGCCGCCGAGCACGTCGCCGATGTGTTCGCCGCCCGGCTCGGGGAACGGGTGCTGGCGTATTCCGGCGTGCCGCAGAAACAACAGCCGGCCGCCCAGATCCGGCTCGGCGACGCCCGGGTGCGGCTCACCGCGCTCGACGGGCTACTGACCGACACCGTCGCAACCCTGGAGGCGATGGTGGCCGACGGGGTCCGCATCCCGCGCGCGGCGCGCGCCCGGGCCCGGCTGGCCGCCGCGCACATCGTGCACGAATCCCGGTCGGTCATCGCCGATCTGCTCGAATCATCCGGTGCCAGTGCACAATTCCTCGACAACCCGCTGCAGCGGGCCAAGCGCGACGTCGACGTCATCTCCGGCCACGTCGTCTTCGACTACGACGTGAGCCGGGAACTGGCCGGCGCGCTGGAGATCGGCGTGCCGATCTCGCCGATCGCGATGGTCTGACTACAGGCCGAGGGCGCCGTAGGTGCGCCGGACGAACCGCGGCTGCACCGACTGCAGCTTGGCCAGTGAGGTGTTGCCCGCCACCGCCGCCGCGGCCGACGTCAGATCGGGGTAGTTCTGGATCTTGTAGATCAGGATCAGGTCGTTGGCGGGGTCGGCCTGCCACCACGTTCCGTAGGCGCCGGGCCAACTGAACGTTCCCAGCCCGCCCGGGCCGAATAGCGGCGCGGACTTGGCCGGATCGGTGATCACCGAGAGGTTCAGCCCGAAGCCGCGGCCGATCCAGTACGGCATGCCGAGGAACGGCTGGCGCTTCTGCTCCTCGGTCAGCCGGTCGGTGCGCATCAGCCGAACCGACTCCTCGGACAGCACCCGGACCCCGTCGACTTCGCCGCCGCCCAACAACATTCGCACGAAACGCAGGTAGTCGTCGACCGTAGACACCAGGCCCGCCCCGCCCTGACAGAACCGCGGCTCGGTGACCGGGATCGGGCCCATGGCGTCGTGCTGCAGACCGCTCTGCTCGTCGAGGCGGTACATGGTCGCCGTCCGCGCCCGCTTATCCGGTGAGATGAAGAAACCGGTGTCCGGCATGCCGAGGGGGCCGAAGATCCGTTCCGAGAGCACCGTGTGCAGCGGCTTGCCCTCGATGCGGGACAGGGCGATGCCGAGCACCTCGGTGGCGTGGCTGTAGGTCAGCCGCTCGCCGGGCTGGTGCACCAGTGGAAGGGCGGCGACCTCGGCCAGCCAGTGGTCCTGGTCCTGGCGCAGCGAGAGCCGGCCGTAGGCGCGGCTCAGCGGGCCGAGGACGGAGAAGACGTAGGCCAGCCCGCTGCGGTGGGTCATCAGGTCGTCGATCGTGATGGCCCGCTGTGCGGGCACGGTGCGGTCCAGCGGACCGGTGGGATCGACCAGGACCCGCACATCGGCGAGTTCGGGCAGCCACCGGGTGACCGGGTCGGACAGCGCGAGTTTGCCCTCCTCGACGAGGCTCATCGCGGCGGCGACGGTCACGGGTTTGGTCATCGACGCGATCCGGAAGATGGTGTCGCGCTGCATCGGCAGCTTCGCCTGCACGTCGCGCGAGCCGATCTCGTTGACCTGCAGCACCTTTCCGTGCTGCCAGACCAGGGTCACCGCACCGGCCAGCAGGCCGGCGTCCACCGCCTGCTCGATCGAGGCGCGGTTGTCCGCGAGATTCACCGGGACGAGTGTACTGGTCGGCGTTCGGCGGTGAGCAGCCCAGCGCGGCCCGGCGCCCGGGGCCGGTGGCTTCGTGCCCACCTTCGAGCGACTCCTGCCTATCCGCGCTTCAGTAGTCGCTCGAAGCCGGGCACACACCCCGTCCGGGGAGACCGGCTCAGGCGGCCCGAACCCGAAGGCCGGCTCCACGTCGGCGCCGTCACGCGGTCGGCAGGGTGCTAAGCTGCCCGACAGTTCGACATCCTTTAACGAGCCGTCCAGAGAGGCGGAGAAGGAGGTCAGGGTCGTCTCGTGGGCTCTACAGGCACCGACCGGGAGTTGATGTCCGCAGCGGACGTCGGCAGGACCATCTCCCGCATCGCCCATCAGATCATCGAAAAGACCGCGCTCGACGGTCCGGACGCCCCGCACGTCATCCTCCTCGGTATCCCCACCCGGGGTGTCACGCTGACGAATCGACTGGCCGCCAAGATCAACGAGTTCTCCGGCGTCACCGTCGCGCGCGGGGGCCTGGACATCACGCTCTACCGTGACGACCTCGACTTCAAGCCGCCCCGCGCGCTGGAGGAGACGTCGATTCCGGCCGGCGGCATCGACGGGGCCCTGGTCATCCTCGTCGACGACGTCCTCTACACCGGACGCTCGGTGCGCTCGGCGCTGGACGCCCTGCGCGACATCGGCAGGCCCAAGGCGGTGCAGCTGGCGGTTCTGGTCGACCGCGGCCACCGTGAGCTGCCGCTGCGGGCGGATTACGTCGGCAAGAACGTGCCGACTTCACGCAGCGAGAACGTCAAGGTGCGACTCCTCGAGGACGACGACGTCGAGGGGATCTGGATCGCACCGGAGGGGGGTCCGGCGCGATGAGCGCTTGCGCGAAGAGCCGAGGACACCGATGAGCGCTTGCGCGAAGAGCCGAGGGCACCGATGACCATCAGGCACCTGCTGTCCGCCGCGGACCTGACCCGCGACGAGGCCACCGCGATCCTCGACAACGCCGACCGGTTCCAGCAGGCGCTGCTCGGCCGCGAGGTCAAGAAGCTGCCGACGCTGCGCGGGCGCACCGTGATCACGATGTTCTACGAGAACTCGACCCGCACCCGGGTGTCGTTCGAGGTGGCGGGCAAATGGATGAGCGCCGACGTCATCAACGTCAGCTCGTCGGGGTCCTCGGTGTCCAAGGGTGAGTCGTTGCGCGATACCGCGCTGACGCTGCGCGCCGCCGGCGCGGACGCCCTGATCATCCGACACCCCGCATCCGGGGCGGCCCAACAGCTGGCCGAATGGACGCTGGAACCCGACGGCTCGGGCCCCAGCGTCATCAACGCCGGCGACGGCACGCACGAGCACCCCACCCAGGCGCTGCTGGACGCGCTGACCCTGCGTCAGCGTCTCGGCGACATCGAGGGCCGCCGCGTGGTGATCGTCGGTGACGTGCTGCACAGCCGGGTGGCCCGCTCCAACGTGACCTTGCTCGACACGCTGGGCGCCGAGGTCGTACTGGTGGCACCGCCGACGCTGCTGCCGGTCGGGGTGTCGGATTGGCCGGTGACCGTCTCGCACGATCTGGACGCCGAACTGCCCGCCGCCGACGCGGTGATGATGCTGCGGGTGCAGGCCGAACGGATGAACGGCGGGTTCTTCCCGTCGACCCGGGAGTACTCGGTGCTCTACGGGCTCTCGGACAAGCGCCAGGCGCTGCTGCCCGGGCATGCGGTGGTGATGCACCCCGGACCGATGCTGCGCGGTATGGAAATTTCGTTCTCGGTGGCCGACTCGTCGCAATCGGCTGTGCTGCAACAGGTTTCGAACGGTGTACACGTGCGGATGGCGGTGCTGTTCCACTTGCTGGTCGGCACGGACGAGGCGGTGACGGTATGACCGGATCGATTCCCAGTGTCCTGATTCGCGGGGTCCGCCGGTACGGCGAGGGTGATCAGGTCGACGTGCTGGTCGCCGGCGGCCAGATCGCGCAGATCGGTGCGAACCTCGCGGTGCCCGGGGACGCCGACGTCATCGACGCCACCGGCCAGGTGCTGCTGCCCGGGTTCGTCGACCTGCACACCCACCTGCGGGAGCCGGGCCGAGAGTACGCCGAGGACATCGAAACCGGTTCGGCGGCAGCGGCTCTCGGCGGTTACACCGCGGTGTTCGCGATGGCCAACACCGACCCGGTGGCCGACAGCCCGGTGGTGACCGACCACGTCTGGCGGCGCGGGCAGCAGGTCGGGCTGGTGGACGTGCATCCGGTGGGCGCTGTGACGGTGGGCCTGGACGGCAAGCAGCTCACCGAGATGGGCCTGATGGCGGCCGGGGTGGCCCAGGTGAAGCTGTTCTCCGACGACGGCATCTGCGTCCACGACCCGCTGGTGATGCGCCGGGCGCTGGAGTACGCCAACGGCCTGGGGGTGCTGATCGCCCAGCACGCCGAAGAGCCGCGGCTGACGGTCGGCGCGGTCGCGCACGAGGGCCCCAACGCGGCGAAGCTCGGCCTGGCGGGCTGGCCGCGGGCGGCCGAGGAGTCGATCGTGGCCCGCGACGCCCTGCTCGCCCGCGACGCCGGTGCCCGGGTGCACATCTGCCACGCCTCCACCGCCGGCACAGTCGAGATACTCAAATGGGCAAAGCAGCAAGGCATTTCGATCACCGCCGAGGTGACGCCGCACCATCTGTTGCTCGACGACAGCCGGCTGGCCAGCTACGACGGGGTCAACCGGGTCAACCCGCCGCTGCGGGAGGCCGCCGACACCCAGGCGCTGCGCCGGGCGCTGGCCGACGGCGTGATCGACTGCGTCGCCACCGACCACGCCCCGCACGCCGAGCACGAGAAGTGCTGTGAGTTCTCCAATGCGCGCCCGGGCATGCTCGGTCTGCAGACCGCCCTGTCGGTGGTGGTGCAGACCATGGTCGAGCCCGGACTGCTGGACTGGCGTGGGGTGGCCCGGGTGATGAGCGAGAACCCGGCCCGCATCGTGGGTCTCGAGGACCAGGGCCGCCCCCTTGAGGTGGGGGAGCCGGCGAACCTCGTCATCGTCGACCCCGATGCCACCTGGATCGTCGAGGGCCGTGAACTGGCCAGCCGGTCGGCCAACACGCCGTACGCGTCGATGACGCTGCCCGCCACGGTCACCGCGACGCTGCTGCGCGGAATGGTGACCGCGCGGGACGGGAAGAGCCCGGCTGCATGAACACCCCCACCGCCGTCGCCACGTTCATCTTCGCCTTCGTGATCGTGCTGATCATCGGTGTGGTGATCCGGCGGATGTTGCGGGGTTGGCGGAACCGCGCGCAGCGCCAGGCCGAACTGGTCGGCGAGGCGCCGGCCATGCCGGATCTGCTCGGCGCGGCCACCGTCGCACCCACCCGCGGCCTGTACCTGGGCAGCACCCTGGTCAGCCCCAACGCCCTTCGGGTAGCCGGGGAATCACCGGACTGGCTGGAACGCATCGCCGTCGGCGACTGGGGGCACCGGTCCAAAGCGGTGTTGACCCGGTATCCCGAAGGCATCCTGCTCGAACGGTCCGGCGCCACCCCGATCTGGATCCCGCAGGACGCCGTCAGCGCCATCCGCACCGTGCGCGCCCTGGCGGGCAAGGTCATACCGGTCCGCGGCCCCGGGAAGCCGGAATCCGCGGGCGGCATCCTGGCGATCCGCTGGCGGCTGCCGTCGGGCACCGAGATCGACACCGGGTTCCGGGGCGACGACCGCCGCGACTATGTGAAGTGGACAGGAGAGGCAGCATGACGGGGACAGCCCATCTCGTGCTGGAGGACGGCCGGGTCTTCACCGGCACCGAGTACGGGGCGGTCGGCGAGACCCTCGGTGAGGCGGTGTTCTCCACCGGGATGTCCGGCTACCAGGAGACGCTGACCGACCCGAGCTACCACCGCCAGATCGTGGTGGCCACCGCTCCGCAGATCGGCAACACCGGCTGGAACCACGAGGACGCCGAAAGCCGCGGCGACAAGATCTGGGTGGCCGGTTACGTGGTGCGCGACCCGTCGCCGCGGGCGTCGAACTGGCGGGCCACCGGAACGCTGGAGGACGAGCTGCGGCGCCAGCGCATCGTGGGCATCGCGGGCATCGACACCCGCGCGGTGGTGCGCCACCTGCGCACCCGCGGGTCGATGAAGGCGGGGGTGTTCTCCGGCGATGCGCTGTCCTCCGCAAAGGACGTAGCCGAACTGCTGCGCCGGGTGCGCAGCCAGCCGTCCATGCTGGGCGCCGACCTCGCCGGTGAGGTGAGCACCGGTGAGACGTACCTGGTGGAACCGGAAGGGCCGCACCGGTTCACCGTGGTGGCGCTCGACCTGGGGATCAAGACGAACACCCCGCGCAACTTCGCGCTGCGTGGCATCCGCACCCACGTGTTGCCGTCGTCGACGACCTTCGACCAGATCGCCGACATCAAGCCCGACGGGGTGTTCCTGTCCAACGGACCGGGTGACCCGGCGACCGCCGACCACGTCGTGGGCGTCACCCGCGAGGTTCTCGGCGCCGGGATCCCGCTGTTCGGAATCTGTTTCGGCAACCAGATCCTCGGCCGCGCGCTGGGACGCTCCACCTACAAGATGGTGTTCGGCCACCGCGGTATCAACGTCCCGGTGATCGACCACGCCACCGGTTGTGTGGCGATCACCGCGCAGAACCACGGCTTCGCGTTAGAAGGAGAACGCGGCGAGGTTTTTGCTACCGACTTCGGTCCCGCCGTGGTCAGCCACACCTGCGCCAACGACGGGGTGGTCGAGGGCATCAAACTCGTTGACGGCAGCGCCTTCTCGGTGCAGTACCACCCCGAGGCGGCGGCCGGGCCACACGACGCCAACTACCTGTTCGACCAGTTCGTCGAGCTGATGGAAGGGGGGAAGCACTAGATGCCACGCCGTACCGACCTCAACCATGTGCTGGTCATCGGGTCCGGGCCGATCGTCATCGGGCAGGCCTGCGAGTTCGACTACTCGGGCACCCAGGCCTGCCGGGTGCTGCGCGCCGAGGGACTGACCGTCAGCCTGGTCAACTCCAACCCGGCCACCATCATGACCGACCCGGAGTACGCCGACTTCACCTACGTCGAGCCGATCACCCCGGCGTTCGTCGAGAAGGTGATCGCCCAGCAGGCGCAGCGCGGCAACAAGATCGACGCCCTGCTGGCCACCCTGGGCGGCCAGACCGCACTCAATACCGCCGTCGCGTTGTACGAGAACGGTGCGCTGGACCGCTATGGCGTCGAGTTGATCGGCGCCGACTTCGAGGCCATCCAGCGCGGTGAGGACCGCCAGCGGTTCAAGGACATCGTCGCCAAGGTGGGGGGCGAATCCGCCCGCAGCCGAGTCTGTTTCACCATGGCGGAGGTCCGCGAGACGGTCGCCGAGCTGGGCCTGCCGGTGGTGGTCCGGCCGTCGTTCACCATGGGCGGGTTGGGCTCCGGGATGGCGCATTCGGTGGAGGAGGTCGAGCGGATGGCCGGCGACGGTCTGGCCGCTTCCCCGTCCGCCAACGTGCTGATCGAGGAATCGATCTACGGCTGGAAGGAATACGAGCTCGAGCTGATGCGCGACGGCCGCGACAACGTCGTCGTGGTCTGCTCCATCGAGAACGTCGACCCGATGGGCGTGCACACCGGCGACTCGGTGACCGTCGCCCCGGCGATGACGTTGACCGACCGGGAGTACCAGAAGATGCGCGACCTCGGCATCGCGATCCTGCGCGAGGTCGGCGTGGACACCGGCGGCTGCAACATCCAGTTCGCCGTCGACCCCAGGGACGGCCGGCTGATCGTCATCGAGATGAACCCGCGGGTGTCGCGGTCCAGTGCGCTGGCGTCGAAGGCCACCGGCTTCCCGATCGCCAAGATCGCTGCCAAGCTGGCGATCGGATACACCCTCGACGAGATCGTCAACGACATCACCAAGGAGACCCCGGCCTGCTTCGAGCCGACCCTGGACTACGTCGTGGTCAAGGCGCCGCGATTCGCGTTCGAGAAGTTCCCCGGCGCCGACCCGACCCTGACCACCACCATGAAGTCGGTCGGTGAGGCGATGTCGTTGGGCCGCAACTTCATCGAGGCCCTCGGCAAGGTGATGCGCTCCCTGGAGACCACTCGGGCCGGGTTCTGGACCGGCCCGGATGACGATGGTTGGGTCGAGGACGTGCTGAACCGGTTGCGCACCCCGACCGAGGGCCGCCTCTACGACATCGAGCTGGCGCTGCGGCTCGGCGCGAGCGTCGAACAGGTAGCGGAGGCCTCCGGTGTGGACCCATGGTTCGTCGAGCAGATCAACGGACTGGTGGCACTGCGTCGCGAGCTGATCGACGCACCGGTGCTCGATGTACACCTGCTGCGTCGCGCCAAGCACAACGGCCTCTCGGATCGCCAGATCGCCTCGCTACGGCCCGAATTGGCCGGGGAGGTCGGGGTGCGGGCCCTGCGCGGCCGCCTGGGAATCCACCCGGTGTTCAAGACCGTTGACACCTGCGCGGCCGAGTTCGAGGCCAAGACGCCATACCACTACTCCAGCTACGAACTCGATCCGGCCGCCGAGACCGAGGTGGCCCCGCAGACCGACCGACCCAAGGTGCTGATCCTCGGCTCGGGTCCGAACCGGATCGGCCAGGGCATCGAATTCGACTACAGCTGCGTGCACGCGGCCACCACGCTCAGCCAGGTCGGGTTCGAGACGGTGATGGTCAACTGCAACCCGGAGACGGTGTCGACCGACTACGACACCGCCGACCGGCTCTACTTCGAGCCGCTGACCTTCGAGGACGTCCTCGAGGTCTACCGCGCCGAGTCCCATTCCGGCGAAGGCGGTCCCGGCGTCGTCGGGGTGATCGTGCAGCTCGGCGGCCAGACCCCGCTCGGGCTGGCGCACCGGCTCGAGGAGGCCGGCGTGCCGATCGTCGGCACCCGGCCGGAGGCGATCGACCTGGCCGAGGACCGCGGCCGCTTCGGTCAGGTGTTGACCAACGCCGGGCTGCCCGCCCCGAAGTTCGGCACCGCCACCAGCTTCGAACAGGCCCGCGACATCGCCGCCCGGATCGGCTATCCCGTGCTGGTCCGCCCGTCGTACGTGCTGGGCGGTCGCGGGATGGAGATCGTCTACGACGAGAAGACGCTGCACGGCTACATCACCCGCGCCACCCAGCTGTCCCCGGAGCACCCGGTGCTGGTCGACCGGTTCCTCGACGACACCATCGAGATCGACGTCGACGCGCTCTGCGACGGCACCGAGGTGTACATCGGCGGGGTGATGGAACACATCGAGGAGGCCGGTATCCATTCCGGGGACTCCGCGTGCGCTTTGCCGCCGGTCACGTTGGGCCGCAGCGATATCGAGGCGGTCCGCAAGGCGACCGAGGCCATCGCGCACGGCGTGGGGGTGGTCGGCCTGCTCAACGTGCAGTACGCCCTCAAGGACGACGTGCTGTACGTGCTGGAGGCCAACCCGAGAGCCAGCCGCACGGTCCCCTTCGTCTCCAAGGCCACCGCGATTCCGCTGGCCAAGGCCTGCGCCCGGGTCATGTTGGGCGCCAGTATCTCCCAGCTGCGCGAGGAGGGTCTGCTGGCCCGCACCGGTGACGGCGCCAGTCCCGCCCCGACGGTGCCGATCGCCGTCAAGGAGGCGGTGCTGCCGTTCCACCGGTTCCGCCGGGCGGACGGTTCGGGCATCGACTCGCTGCTCGGGCCGGAGATGAAGTCCACCGGCGAGGTCATGGGCATCGACCACGACTTCGGCAGCGCCTTCGCCAAGAGTCAGACCGCGGCCTACGGGTCGCTGCCGATCGACGGCACGGTGTTCGTCTCGGTGGCCAACCGGGACAAACGCTCCCTGGTGTTCCCGGTCAAGCGGCTCGCCGACCTCGGGTTCCGGGTGCTGGCCACCGAGGGCACCGCGGAGATGCTGCGCCGCAACGGCATTCCCTGCGATGTGGTGCGCAAGCATTTCCAGGAGCCGGGGGACGGCAGGCCCGCGATGTCGGCCATCGACGCGATCCTGGCCGGCGAGGTCAACATGGTGATCAACACCCCGTACGGCAACTCCGGTCCCCGCATCGACGGCTACGAGATCCGTTCGGCCGCGGTGTCGATGAACATCCCCTGCATCACCACCGTGCAGGGCGCCTCGGCAGCCGTGCAGGGCATCGAGGCCGGGATCCGCGGCGACATCGACGTGCGGTCGCTGCAGGAGTTGCACGCAAGCCTCGGTCATGACTGAGGGGTTCGGTTCCCGGCTGGCCACTGCGATCGGCGCGCGCGGGCCGCTGTGCGTGGGCATTGACCCGCACCCCGAACTGCTGCGTGCCTGGGACCTGCCGGTCAGCGTCGACGGGTTGGCCCGCTTCTGTGACATCTGCGTGCAGGCCTACGCCGGTTTCGCCATCGCTAAACCGCAGGTCGCCTTCTTCGAGTCCTACGGCTCGGCCGGTTTCGCCGTGTTGGAGCGCACCATGGCCGCACTGCGGGAGGCCGGGGTGCTGGTGCTGGCCGATGCCAAACGCGGCGACATCGGCTCCACCATGGCGGCCTACGCGCAGGCCTGGGCGGGGGATGGCCCGCTGGCCGCCGACGCCGTCACCGCCTCGCCCTACCTCGGATTCGGTTCGCTGCAGCCCCTTCTGGACCTGGCGGCCGCCAACGGACGCGGGGTGTTCGTGCTGGCCGCCACCTCCAACCCGGAGGGGGCGAGCGTGCAGCGCGCGGTCAGCGGCGCACGCACGGTGGCGCAGTCCGTCGTCGACGACGCCGCCGCGGTGAACCGGGCGGCCCTGCCGCAGCCCGGCTCGGTCGGCGTGGTCATCGGGGCCACCCTGGACGAGGTGCCCGACGTCAGCGACCTCGGCGGCCCGGTGCTGGTTCCCGGTGTCGGCGCCCAGGGCGGCCGGCCGGATGCGCTCGGGGGGCTGGGCGGCGCCCGGCCCGGTCAGCTGCTGCCTGCGGTGTCCCGCGAAATACTGCGCGCCGGACCGGATTTCGCCGCGGTCCGGCGCGCAGGGGAGAAGTTGCGCGACGAGGTTGCCTACCTGGCCTGACGGCCAGGGCCTGAAGGCTAGGCCTTCGCCTTCTCGATCTCCGGGTGGTGCGAGCGGCCCACGTGGGCCTCGGCCCGCATCCGATCGACCATGTGCGGGTAGTGCAACTCGAATGCCGGCCGCTCGGAACGGATGGTCGGCAGTTCGGTGAAGTTGTGTCGCGGCGGTGGGCACGAGGTCGCCCACTCCAGCGAGTTGCCGTGGCCCCACGGATCGTCGACGGTGACGACCTCGCCGTAGCGCCAGCTCTTGAACACG
>CAZHUU010000097.1:0-17964 GCA_964535335.1 uncultured Mycobacterium sp. | reverse complement strand
CGGCCAGCGCGCTGACCACCTTGCCGTGCAGTGACTGGTCGTCGAAGCGGCCCTCACCGGTGATCACCAGACCGGCGGTGGCGATGTCGGCGGCCAGCCGGGTGTGCTCGGCGATCACCGCCGCGCCCGATTCCCGCCGTCCGCCCAGGGCCAGTAGCGCCGCGCCGATCCCGCCCGCCGCGCCGGCACCCGCCAGGGTGCCCACCGGGCGGCCGGCCGCAGCGTCGAGTTCGGCCGCCCACCGGGTCATCCGCTCCTCGAGCAGCTCCACGGTCGCCGGGTCGGCGCCCTTCTGCGGTCCGAACACCCGCGCCGCCCCCATCGGCCCCAGCAGCGGATGCTCGACGTCGGTGGCGGCGATCAGGTCGACGGCGGCCAGCCGACGCCGCGCCTCCGGCAGACCACCGAGGGCCTCGACGAGGCCGCGTCCGCCGTCGGTGCAGGCGCTGCCGCCCAGGCCCACCACAATGGTCCCGGCCCCGTGCCGCAGTGCGGCGTCGACGAGCTGGCCCACCCCCCTGCTGTGGGCGGCCCGTGCGGTCGCCACGGTCGGCGGGCCGCCCAGCAGCGCCAGGCCGCAGGCCTGCGCGCATTCGATGTAGGCGGTCGATGTCAGCGGGTCGAACACCCACTCGGCATCCGCCTCGCCGCTCAGCGGCCCGGACACCCGACTGTGCCGCAGATCACCGAGTCTGCTGGCCAGCACGCCGACGAAGCCCGGGCCGCCGTCAGACTGCGGCGCCAGGTGCAGTTCGTCGTCCGGCCGCGCCTGCTGCCAGCCGACGGCGATGGCCTGGGCGGCCTCGACGGCGGTCAGGCTGTCGCCGAAGCAGTCGGGTGCGACGAGAACCCGCAGGGCATCTCCGTCCTCCTGGGCCCCCGTCATTCCAGCAGGGTAAGGCCGGGCTTCTGGAGGCGCATGCCGGAGTACCGCCGTGGCGAAGTAACCTGACAGCGTGAAATTGCTGGGCCGCGGACGGGACGAAGACGGCGCTGCGCAGGAGGCCGAGCCGACGCCGGCCGACGAGACCGCACAGCCGCGTAACACCGCGCCCAAGGGCCGCCCAACGCCCAAGCGCAGCCAGTCGGCCAAGCGGCGCGGACCGGTGGCCCCGGCCCCGATGACGACTGCCGAGGCCCGCAAACGCCGCAAAGAGATGCGGCGCACGCTGACCAAGGAGGAGCGCCGGGCCGAGAAGGTGCAGCGCCGGGCCTCGATGACCGACCGCCGGGAGCGGATGATGGCCGGCGAGGAGGCCTATCTGCTGCCCCGTGACCAGGGTCCGGTGCGGCGCTACGTCCGCGACATCGTCGACGCCCGCCGCAACGTGCTCGGGCTGTTCATGCCGCTCGCGCTCGGGTTGATCTTCGTGATGCTCGGTATGCCCAACCCCAAGGTGCAGCAGTTGATGTCCCCGGCCATGCTGGTGCTGATGCTGATCATGGCGGCCGACGGCATCCTGCTGGCCCGTCGGGTGAACAAGGCGGTCGACGCCAAGTTCCCGGACAACGGGGAAAGTCATTGGAAGCTCGGGGTTTACGCGGCTGGCCGGGCTTCGCAGATGCGCCGGATGCGGGCACCGCGACCTCAGGTCGAGCGCGGCGCCAAGGTCGTCTGAGCCGAACCGGCACGTGCGCACACTGGTGCTCGGGGGGATCAGGTCGGGCAAGTCACGATGGGCCGAGGACGCGATCGCCGGCCACGGCGCGGTGTGCTACCTGGCCACCGGCGGCGAAGCCGGGGCCGATCGGGAGTGGGCGGAGCGCATTGCCCGGCACCGGGACCGTCGCCCGGCGGCATGGACCACCGTGGAGACCACCGATGTGACGGCCCGGCTGCGGTCGGATCCCGAGACCGCCACGCTGGTGGACGACCTCGGCGGCTGGCTGACGGCCGCGCTGGATCGGCGTGGCTGGGTGGATGGTTCGGTGACCGGTGACGTCGACGAACTGGTGGCGGCGGTCGGCGCTTTCCAGGCGCCATTGGTCTTGGTGAGCCCGGAGGTGGGGCTTTCCGTGGTGGCGCCCAGCGCCTCGGGCCGTCGTTTCACCGACGAGCTCGGCGCCCTGAACCAGCGACTCGCCCAGTGCTGCGAGAGGGTGGTGCTGGTGGTGGCGGGGCTGCCGGTGCGGGTCAAACCGCAGACGACGACGGAGGCTGGCAGTTGACTGATTTCCCCGACGTGGTTCCGCCGGACAGCCGGGCCGCCGCCGCGGCGCGGCGCAGACAGGACACCCTGACCAAGCCACGGGGTGCGCTGGGGCGGCTCGAAGATCTCTCCGTGTGGGTCGCCTCATGCCAGTCCGCCTGCCCGCCAAAACAATTCGAGCGAGCTCGGGTGGTGGTGTTCGCCGGGGACCACGGGGTGGCGCGCACCGGGGTGTCGGCTTACCCGCCCGAGGTGACTGCCCAGATGGTGGCGAACATCGACGCCGGCGGGGCGGCCATCAACGTGCTGGCCGGGGTGGCCGACGCGACGGTACGGGTGGTGGACGTCGCCGTCGACTGTGCCGCGCCGCACTCGAAGGCGATCGGCGCCCACAAGGTGCGCCGGTCCAGTGGCAACATCGCCGTCGAGGACGCCCTGAGCACCGAGGAGGCATTGGCCGCTGTCGAGGCGGGTCGCCGCATCGCCGACGAGGAGGTCGACGTCGGCGCCGACCTGCTCATCGCCGGTGACATGGGCATCGGAAATACTACTGCTGCAACGATATTGATCGCCGCGCTGACCGACACCGAACCCGTCGCCGTGGTGGGCCGGGGCACCGGCATCGACGACGCGGGGTGGGTACGCAAGACCGCGGCCGTGCGCGACGGGCTGTACCGGTCGCGCCGGCTGCGCTCCGACCCGATGGGGCTGCTGCGCACAGCCGGCGGTGCCGACCTGGCCGCGATGGCCGGCTTCTGCGCGCAGGCCGCGGTGCGCCGCACCCCCCTGCTGCTCGACGGGATGGTGGTGACGGCCGCGGCGCTGGTCGCCGATCGGATGGCGCCGGGTGCCAGGTTGTGGTGGCAGGCGGGCCACCGGTCCACCGAGCCGGCCCACGAGCTGGCGCTGGCCCAACTCGGCCTGGAACCGATCGTCGACCTCGGGCTGCGGCTCGGCGAGGGCACCGGCGCGGCGGTGGCGCTGCCCCTGGTGCGCGCCGCGGTGGCGGTACTGGCGTCGATGGCCACCTTCGACGATGCCGGGGTTTCCGAGATGACCCCGGACTGATCGTGTTCCGTTCCCTGACAATGGCTTTCGCATTCGGCACCGTGGTGCCGATCCGGCAGCGCGGGATGGGCGCCGGACCGGCGGCGGTGACGGCGCTGCCCGTGGTCGGTCTGGTGCTGGGGCTGCTGGCAGCGGGGGTGCTGTGGGCGGGCCGATGGGCGTTCGGGCCGCACAGCGCGCTGGCCGGTCTGCTCGCCGTCGCGGCCCTGCTGCTGGCAACGCGGGGGCTGCACGTCGACGGCCTTGCCGACACGGTCGACGCGCTCGGCTGTTACGGGCCGCCGGAGCGAGCACTGCAGGTGATGCGGGACGGTTCGGCGGGCCCGTTCGGGGTGGCGGCGGTGGTGGTGGTGCTGGCGGCCCAGGCATTCGCGTTCACGGCGGTGCCGACCGGCCTGACCGGTGTCCTGGCTGTGGTCACCGCGGTGACGGCCGGCCGGATGGCCGCGGTGCTGGCCTGCCGCCGCGGGGTGCCTGCCGCCCCGGGCAGTGTGCTGGGCGGGCAGGTCGCCGGGAGTCAGCCCCTGGCGGCGACGGCCTTGTGGGCGGTTGCGGTGCTGGTGGTGTCGCTGTGGGCGACGGGCCGCCCGTGGCAGGGCCCCGTGGTGGTGCTGGCGGCGCTGCTGGCTTCCGCCCTGCTGGTGGCGCACTGTGTGCGGCGCTTCGGTGGCATCACCGGTGACGTGCTCGGGGCGGTGGTGGAGTTGACGACGACGTGGGCGCTGATCGGGCTGGTGGTCAAAGCCGGGTGAACCGGCGGTGGCCGCGCTAACCTCTTCCATCGGCGATTCGCCGTAGGTCAAGGGGGTGCGATGAGCGGGCCGAACGCGCTGCCCGACGGCGAGTGGTTTCGCCAACTGGCCGACAAAAGCACGGTCGTCTTCTTCGCCCTGCGCGTCCACCCCGACCCGGCCTTCGAGTTCCTCGGGGACGCGATCGAAACCCACATCGGCTGCCCCGCCGCGGAGGCCCTGGCCGATCCCATGGCGGCGTTGGGGCAGATCGATCCCACCCATGCCGATCGGCTGGCCGAGGGCATCGCCTTGCCCCCGGGCGAGCAGCAGACGACGGAAGTGGCCTGGCGGCACCGCGACGGTCGCCCGGTGTACACCCGGATCTGGAGTCGATCGCGTCGCCGCGACGACGGGTCGGTCGTCGTCGAGGGCACGGTGCGCGACATCACCCAACTCCACGAGGCGGAGGTCGAGCTGCAACAGTCCGAGGAGCGCCACCGCCTGCTGGCCGAGAACGCCTGGGACGTCATCTGGACGATGGCGCTCGACGGCACCATCACCTACGTCAGTCCGGCGGTGGAGCGCGTTCGTGGCTTCACCGCCGAGGAGGCCATGGCTCAATCGTTGGAGGAGATCCATCCGCCGGCGTCGGCGGCCAGCGTGCGGGTGTACTACGAGCAGTTGTTCACCGCGATCGCCGCAGGCGCCGAGCCGCCGGTGTTCCGCGGCGAGCACGAGTATTACCGCAAGGACGGCTCGATCATGACCGGTGAGTTGCAGGTGATTCCGCATGTCGACGCCGACGGGCGGGTGCTGCAGATCCTGGGCGTGACCCGTGATGTCAGTGAACGCAAGCAGTTCGAGGCAGAGTTGCGACGACTGGCCGTCACCGACGCGGTGACCGGCCTGTGGAACCGATGGCGTGGTGAGGAGTTGCTGGCCGCGGAGTTGACGCATGCCCATGAGTCCGGACGGCCGCTGACGCTGTTGATGCTCGACATCGACCACTTCAAATCGATCAACGACCGGCATGGCCACCAGGGCGGCGACCGGGCGCTGGTCGAGGTCAGTCGGCGGCTGCAGGACAGCCTGCCCGCCTCCGACATGGTCGCGCGCTGGGGCGGTGATGAGTTCGTCATCCTGCTGCGCGACTGCGGTATCGATGACGGGCTCACCGTCGCCGAGAAGATCCGCGGACGGATCGCCGGCAGCCCGTTCGAGAACTCCGCGTCGATGACGGTCAGCGTCGGCGCCGCCGAACCGGAATCGGGCGACGACCTAGGCACCTGGCTGGCCCGCGCCGACGAGGCGCTCTACCGGGCCAAGCGCTCGGGCCGCAACGCGGTGCGGGGCAACTGAAGCGGTGTGCAGCCATGCTCGGTGAACTCGACGCGGCACAGATCGAAGACATCCTTCACACCGAGGTGATTGCCCGGATCGGCTGCATCAGCGAGGGCCGCGTCTACGTCGTCCCGGTCAGCTACGTCTACGACGGCAACTACGTATACGGCCACGCGATGGACGGCGCCAAACTGCGGGCGATGCGGAGCAGTCCCGAGGTCTGCGTCGAAGTCGAGCAGGTCGACGACCTGTCGAACTGGCGCAGCGTCATCGCCTGGGGCACCTTCGAGGAGTGTCGGGGCGGCGACTGGGATGCGGGCTTCGCCATGCTCGCCGAGCGGATCATGCCGCTGCTCACGCTGCCCCGCGACCAGCCCCCGCCCGACCTTTCCGCGCTGCGCCGCGGATCGGTGTACCGGATCGGTTTGCACGACAAGACCGGCCGATTCGAGCGAGTAAAACCCGACTGAAGGTCTAGTCTTCGCCATAGCGTCGCCAAGAAACAGGGGTGCAATGAGCGAGGGTGCGCTGCCCGACGGTGAGTGGTTTCGTCGTGTGGCCGACAACGGCGCATTGGTGTTCTTCATCCTGCGGGTACAGCCCGACCTGGCCTTCGAATACATCAACGACGCGATCGAACTCCAGATCGGCGTCTCGGCCGCGGAGGTGCTCGCCGACCCGGCCACCGTGCTGGGCCGGATCGAGCCGGCCTCCGCCGATCGGTTGGCCGAGGCGCTGGCGCTACCGCCCGGCAGCGAGACCTCCGTCGAACTGGTCTGGCGGCACCGCGACGGGAGCAAGACCACCAGCCGTGTCCGCGGCTGGTCGCGCCTGCGAGCGGATGGTTCGGTGGTGTTGGAAGGCTCCGCGCGGGACATCACCCAGTTGCGCGAGGCCGAGCTCGAGTTGCAGCTGTCGGAGCGGCGCCACCGGCTGATGGCCGAGAACGCCTGGGAAGTCATCTGGACCATGGCGATGGACACCACCATCACCTACGTCAGCCCCGCGGTCGAGCAGGCCCGAGGGCTGAGCCCCGAGGAGGCGATGAGCCAATCGCTCGTCGAGGCGCTGACCCCGGAGTCCGTCCCGCTAGCGCTGGGCTACTTCCAGCAGTTGCTCGAGGCCCAGGAGCGGGGCGCCGAGCTGCCGATGTTCCGCGGCGAGGTGGAGTTCTACCGCAAAGATCGTTCGGTGATGTCGGCCGATCTCCAGGTCATCCCCCATGTCGGCGCCGACGGCCAGATCATCGAACTTCTCGGGGTCAGCCGGGACATCAGCGAGCGCAAGCGGGTCGAGGCCGAGTTGCGCAAGTCGGAGGAACGCGCCCGGCTGATGGCCGAGAACGCCTGGGAGATCATCTGGACCGCGGGTCCGGACGGCTCCGCCACCTACGTCAACAACGCCGTCGAGCGGGTGCGCGGCATCCCTGTCGAACAGGCCATGAACCAGCCCCTCGAGGAGATCTACGCCCCATCCTCGGCGGACAGCATCCGCAGCTACTTCCGCGACCTGCACACCGCGGTCCGCGACGGCGAGAAGCCGCCGGTGTATCGCGAGGAACACGAGCAGTACCGCGCCGACGGCTCGATCATGGTCAGTGAGACCCAGGTCATCCCCCACCTCGACGAGGACGGCCGCCTGGTGGAGATCATCGGCGTCACCCGGGACATCAGCGCGCGCAAGCAGGCCGAGGCCGATCTCCGGCGGTCCGAGGAGCGCTACCGACTGCTCGCCGAGAACGCGTGGGACGTCGTCTGGACCATGGACATGGACACCCGGATCACCTATGTGAGTCCCTCCATTCAGCGGGTCCTCGGCATCCCACCTGAACAGGCGATGTTCTCGTCCCTCCGCGACACCCTGACGCCCCAGTCCGAGGCATCCGTGCTGGCCTACTTCCGGCGGCTCTGGGCCGCCATCGAAAGCGGCACCGAGCCGCCGACACTGCGCGACGAACACGAGTACCGCCGCAGCGACGGATCCACCATCATCGGTGAGCTACAGATCGTTCCCAATGTCGATGCCAACGGACGCGTCGTCGAGATCCTCGGCGTCACAAGGGATATCAGCGAGCGCAAGGCGTTCGAAGCCGAACTGCTCCGACTCGCGGTGACCGACGCGCTCACCGGGGTGTGGAACCGGCGCCACGGCGAGGAACTGTTCCAGGCCGAACTGTCCGACGCCCGGGAGACCGGCCGGCCGCTGACCTTGCTCATGCTGGACCTGGACCACTTCAAGTCGATCAACGACCGCTACGGTCATCAGGCCGGCGATCGGGTGCTGATCGAGGTGAGCCGGCGACTTCGGGAGGGCCTGCCCAGCACCGATGTGGTGGCGCGCTGGGGCGGCGAGGAGTTCGTAATTCTCCTGCGCGACTCCGACATCGAGGAGGCGGTGGTCACCGCCGAGAAGATTCGCGGGCTGATCGCAGACACCATGTTCGCCGACGCCGGACCGGTGACCGCCAGCATCGGCGCTGCCGAACTGACCGCCGACGACGACCTCGATTCGTGGCTGGCACACGCCGACGAGGCGTTGTACAAGGCGAAGCGATCGGGTCGCAACGCGGTGCGCACCTTCTAGCCGGCCTCGTCACATCCGGCCGGAACCACCTCCGAGGGATCGTTGGATGGTGAACAATCGGGTCACTGCGCTCGGCACGCGCATACCCGGGGGTGGATGCAATGCAGTCAGCGGATGGTCGGCCCGACGCCGACTGGTTCGAACTGGTGGGCGACGGCGGTGGTCTGGTCTTCTTCGTCCTGCGGGTGCGGCCGGACGTCGCGTTCGAGTTCCTCAGCGATGCCGTCGAGGACCAGATCGGCTGCACGGCGGCCGAGGGGCTCGCCGACCCCGCCGCGGTACTGGCCCAGATCAATCCCACCCACGGGGAGCGGCTCGCCGAGGCGATGGCGATCCCGCCGGGCAGTGAGACCGCGGTCGAACTCACCTGGTATCACCGCGACGGCAGGCCGGTGCACAGCCGCACGTGGGCCCGGTGCCGGGAGCGGCCGGACGGCTCGGTGGTGCTCGACGGCGTGACCCGCGACATCACCCAATTGCGTGAGGTCGAGGCCGAACTGCAGCTGTTCCAGGACCGCTATCGGCTGCTGGCCGAGAACGCCTGGGAGGTGGTGTGGACGGCATCGCCGAACGGCAGGATCACCTACATCAGCCCCTCGGTGGAGCGGGTCCGCGGCTTCACCCCGGCCGAGGCGATGAGCATGTC
This sequence comes from uncultured Mycobacterium sp., assembly GCA_964535335.1. Classification (GTDB taxonomy): domain Bacteria; phylum Actinomycetota; class Actinomycetes; order Mycobacteriales; family Mycobacteriaceae; genus Mycobacterium. The sequence goes on along the minus strand of CAZHUU010000097.1, from coordinate 9,442 downwards.
GATCGAGCAGACCCATCCGCCCGCCACGGCGGCCAGCGTGATCGATTTCTACCGCCGGCTGTTCGCGGCGGTCGAGGCGGGCGCCGAGTTGCCGGTGTTCCGCGGCGAGCAGGAGTACTACCGCAAAGACGGCTCGATCATGGTGGGAGAGGTCCAGGTAATCCCGCAGGTGGACGCCGACGGCCGGCTCCACGAGATCCTCGGGGTCACCCGCGACATCAGCGAACGCAAGGAGTTCGAGGCCGAACTGCGGCGCCTGGCCGTCTACGACCCGGTCACCGGTGTGTGGAACCGCCGCCACGGTGAGGAACTGATCGCGGCCGACCTCGAGCAGGCCCACGGGTCACGCCAGCGGCTGACCCTGTTGATGCTCGACATCGACCACTTCAAGTCGGTCAACGACAACCACGGCCACCAGGCCGGCGACCGCGTGCTCGCCGACATCTGCCGCCGGATCCTGGACACCGTGAACGCGACCGACATCGTGGCGCGTTGGGGCGGTGAGGAATTCGTTGTCATGCTGCGCAACTGCGGCATCGATGATGCGATGAGTGTCGCCGACAAGCTCCGGTTGTGCATCGCCGACGGTCCGTTCGGCACGCTCGGATCGATCACGGTGAGCATCGGGGCCGCCGAATTGAACCGGGACGACGACTTGGCCTCCTGGCTGGACCGCGCCGATGTCGCCCTGTACAAGGCGAAGCGGTCCGGCCGGAACACCGTCCGCTCCGGCTAGCTAGCCCCGCCGGGAACGCCCGGTGACTACCATCAGCGCCATGCCGCTGAGCGCCCGGATGCCCGAACTCGGCGCCCTGCAGGTGCTCGCGGAGATCGCCAAGACCGGCAGCCTGGGCGCAGCAGGCCGAGAACTCGGGCTCTCCCAGCAGGCGGTGTCGGCGCGACTGCGGTCGATGGAGTCGCAGGTGGGGGTCCGGCTGGTCACCCGCTCGGCCCGCGGCTCGAGCCTCACGCCGGCGGGCGTCGTGGTCGCGGAATGGGCCGAACAGGTCCTCGCGGTGGCGAGCCGGCTCGACGCCGGCCTGGCCGCGTTGCGCGCCGGTGCCCGGGGACAGCTCACGATCGCGGCCAGCCTGACCATCGCCGAACAACTGCTGCCCGGCTGGTTGGTGTCCATGCGGGCGGCGGCGCACCGGCACGGCGCGGCGGCCCCGGAGGTGACGTTCACCGCGACGGACAGCGACCACGTCGTCGCCGCCGTCCGGGACGGCGATGCCGACCTGGGGTTCATCGAGACGCCGGGTCAGCTCAAGGGCCTGCGCAGCCGGGTGGTGATGCGCGACGAGTTGGTGCTGGTGGTGCCGCCGGAACACCGGTGGGCGCGACGCTCGGCGCCGCTGTCGGTCACCGAGTTGAACCGGACCCAGCTGGTGTCCCGGAAACTCGGCTGGTGGCACCTGCTCGGCGACGCCGCCGAGGATCTGGTCAACAGCGACGCGATGACCCCGGAGTCGCTGGAGTTCGGCTCGGCGGCCTCGGTGCGGGCGGCCGTGCTGGCCGGCGCCGGTCCCGCCGTGATGAGCCGGCTGGCCGTCGGCGACGATCTGGCCCAGGGGCGGCTGTGCGCGGTCCCGGTGGCGGGCGTGGACTGGCGGCGCAGCTTCCGGGCGATCTGGGTGGGTGAGCGCACTCCCCCGGCCGGTGCCGTGCGCGATCTACTGGCGCACATCGGTCACAACCCTACTTTGTGACCTCACAAGAACACGGTATCTACCGGGGAGGTGGTGACCCGGCGACGATCAAGTCATGACCACAAACCAGAACACCAACGCCAACCGTACCAACGCAATTCGCCGCCTGATCGCCGGTGCGATCCTGTGTGCCGCACCGCTGATGATGGCGATCGGCACCGCCACCGCTTACGCCGAGGCCACCACCACCAACAGCCCGGATCCGTCGTTCCACGCGCCGGAATACCACGAGGCCTTCCCCAGTGAGACCAACCAGCCGATGCCCGGCACCTCGACGCACCACCACCACCAGCACAACCACGGGGGCTGAGGCGGACGGATGGCCTAGTTCAGCCGGGCCATCCAACCGCGGGTGTCGGCGAACGTGCCGCGTTGGATCCCGGTGAGCGTGTCGCGCAGCGCCATCGTCACCTCACCGGGTTCACCACCGGCGATGGTGAACTCCCCGTCGCCGTACTTGACGTGCGACACCGGGGTGATCACCGCGGCCGTCCCGCAGGCGAACACCTCGGTGATCTCGCCGGCGGCGACGCCCTTGCGCAGTTCTTCGACGTCGATCTTGCGCTCCTCGACGGCGAAGCCGGCGTCGCCGGCCAGCTGCAGCAGCGAGTCGCGGGTGATCCCGGGCAGCAGCGAGCCGCTGAGTTCCGGGGTGACCAGCCGAGCCGAGCCGCCGCTGCCGAACACGAAGAACAGATTCATCCCGCCCATCTCCTCGATGTAGCGGCGTTCGATCGCGTCCAGCCAGACCACCTGGTCGCAGCCGTGGTCGGCCGCCTCGGCCTGGGCCAGCAGCGAGGCGGCGTAGTTGCCGCCGAACTTCGCCGCGCCGGTGCCACCCGGGCTGGCGCGCACATACTCGGTGGACAGCCACACGCTGACGCCCTTGATGCCGCCCTTGAAGTAGGCGCCGGCGGGCGAGGCGATCACCAGGTAGCGGTACTCGGATGCCGGGCGCACCCCCAAACCGGGCTCGGTGGCGAAGGTGAAGGGCCGCAGATACAGCGACGCCTCACCACCGGCCGGCGGCACCCACTGCTCGTCGACGAAGACCAGCTGTCGCAGCGACTCTATGAACAGGCTCTCGGGCAGTTCCGGGATGGCCAGCCGGCGCGACGACGACCGCAGTCGCGCGGCGTTGGCCTCCGGCCGGAACGACACGATGGATCCGTCCGTCCAACGGTAGGCCTTCAGACCCTCGAAGACCTCCTGGGCGTAGTGCAGGACGATCGCCGACGGGTCGAGCTCGATGGGGCCGTACGGCAGCACCCGGGCGTCGTGCCAGCCCAGCTCGTCGGTGTAGAGCACCGACACCATGTGGTCGGTGTGGTACCGGCCGAAACCGGGGTCCGCCAGGATCTGACCACGTACCTCATCGCTCGCTGGGTTCGCGTTGCGCTCAACCGTGAACTCGAGGGGGCCGTTCGTCATACCCAAGATCGTAAACCTCGCAGCTAACGAGTTTTGGCCTGGACGAAGGGCGGCTTGACCACTTCGCACTCCAGCGGCCGCCCCCGAACGTCGACGGACACCACCGCGCCGTCCTCGATACCGGCACCCGCGTCGACGAGGGCCAGGGCGATGCCGACTTTAAGTGTCGGTGAGAAGGTTCCCGACGTGGTCACCCCCACCTGGGTGGACCCGTCGAGCACCGACAGGTCGGCTCGCAGCACACCACGGTCCACTGCCCGCAAACCCCGCAGCAGCCGGCGCGGCCCCGCCTCCTTCTCGGCCAGTAACGCCTCCCGGCCCCAGAACCGGTCCTTCTTCCAGCCGATGGCCCAGCCGCAGCGGGCCTGCAACGGGGAGATGTCCAGCGACAGTTCGTGGCCGTGCAGCGGATACCCCATCTCGGTGCGCAGGGTGTCCCGCGCGCCCAGCCCGGCCGGGGCACCGCCCGCGGCCTCGACCTCGGTCACCAGCGCATCGAAGACCACCGGCGCCGCGTCCCACGGCGGCAGCAGCTCGTAGCCGTGCTCGCCGGTGTATCCGGTGCGGCACACCCGCACCGGCACCCCCGCGTAGGTGGCGTCGGCGTACTCCATATAGTCCATGGCCGTCGGCAGACCCAACGCGCCCAGGACCTCGGCCGACCGGGGGCCCTGGACCGCCAGCACCGCGCGGGAGCGATGCTCATCGGTGACCGAAATCCCTTGGGGCGCAGCTTCTTGCAGGGCCGCGACCACCGCCGCGGTGTTGGCGGCGTTGGGCACCAGGAAGATCTCGTCGTCGCTGACGTAGTAGGCGATCAAGTCGTCGATCACCCCACCCTCGGGGGTGCAGCACAGGGTGTACTGGGCTTTGCCCGGACCGATCCGGCGCAGGTCGTTGGTCAGCGCGGAGTTCACGAACTCCGCCGCTCCCGGGCCGCTCACCAGCGCCTTGCCGAGGTGGCTGACGTCGAATAAGCCGACCGTCGTGCGGGTGGCGGTGTGCTCGCTGACGGTGCCGGCGTAGGACACCGGCATCAGCCATCCGCCGAACGGCGCGAACGTCGCGCGAAGCTCGCGGTGGCGGCTCTCCAGTGGGCCGTGCAACAACTCCGATGTGTCGGTCACGGCGAACAACACTAATCGAGCGCGATTAGGGTTAACGCTCGTGAGCACCGAACCGGGATACCCCGCACCCACCGTCACCGTCGCCGCCGCCTTGCCCAAGCGGGGCTTGGGTTCGGCGGTGCTGATCGTCCCCGTGGTGACCGGCGCCGACGGCGACGGTCACCCGAAGGTCGTCGGCGGACCGTTCCTGGACGCCGAGGCCGTCGGCGAGATCGAGGTCGCACTGCGCGCACTGGGCGCCAAGGGCGGTGCCGAGCAGGTCACCCGGTTGCACGTGCCGTCGCTGCCGGTGGGCAGCGTGTTGACGGTCGGCCTCGGCGCCCCGCGCGAGGAGTGGCCGGCCGAGGCGATCCGCCGGGCGTCGGGCGTGGCCGCCCGGTCGCTGAACGGCGTGGCCTCGGTGGTGACCCTGCTCTCCGAATTGCACCTGGCGGCGGCGGTCGAGGGGCTCATCCTCGGCGCGTATCAGATGCACGAATTCCGCAGCGCCAAGACCGCACCGAAAGAGCCGGGCCTGTCGTCGATCACCGCGCTGAGCACCGCCGCCGGAGCCAAGCGCGTCGCCGCCCGGGCCGTCGCGATCGCCTCGGCGGTGGCCACCGCCCGCGATCTGGTCAATACGCCGCCCAGCCATCTGCATCCGGAGGAATTCGCCAAGCGCGCGAAGCTCCTGGGCACCGCAGCAGGTCTGACGGTGGAGGTGCTCGACGAGAAGGCGCTGGCGAAGGCCGGTTACGGCGGGATCGTCGGCGTAGGCAAGGGATCGGCCAATCCGCCGCGCCTAGTGCGGCTGACCTACAAGGGTGGCAAGAACAAGAAGTCGGCCCGGGTGGCGCTGGTCGGCAAGGGCATCACCTTCGACACCGGCGGCATCTCGATCAAGCCGGCCGCCTCGATGCACCACATGACCTCGGACATGGCGGGGGCCGCGGCGGTGATCGCCACCATGGTGCTCGTCGCCCACCAGGAGCTTCCGATCGACGTCGTCGCCACCGTCCCGATGGCGGAGAACATGCCCTCGGCCACCGCGCAGCGCCCCGGGGACGTGCTGACCCAGTACGGCGGGACGACCGTCGAGGTGCTCAACACCGACGCCGAGGGCCGGCTCATCCTGGCCGACGCGATCGTGCGGGCCTGCGAGGACAAGCCGGACTACCTCATCGAGACCTCGACGCTGACCGGTGCGCAGACCGTCGCGCTGGGCTCGCGCACCCCGGGCGTGATGGGCAGCGACGAGTTCCGCGACCGCGTCGCCGCGCTGTCGCAGGCCGAAGGCGAGAACGCCTGGGCGATGCCGCTACCCGACGAACTCAAGGACGACCTCAAGTCGTCGGTCGCGGACCTGGCCAACATCAGTTCGCAGCGCTTCGCCGGGATGCTGGTCGCCGGGGTGTACCTGCGTGAGTTCGTCGCCGACGGCGTGCAGTGGGCGCATCTCGACATCGCGGGCCCGGCCTACAACACCTCCGGGCCGTGGGGCTACACCCCCAAGGGCGGTACCGGGGTGCCGACCCGGACCATGTTCGCGGTCCTGGAGGACATCGCCGCGAACGGGTGAGCGGCGCATCGGCCCCCGCCGCGAACGGGTGAGCGGCGCATCGGCCCCCGCCGCGAACGGCTAGACCACCTTGGTGCGGGCGGTGCTGCGCAGCGCCTGCGGAGCCAGCCGCGAAGTGCCGTACAGCAGGTAGGCCTCGGGCGACACCGGGCGGATCGGGGTGTTGTTCTGCACCGCAGCCAGGATGGCCGTGGCCACCTTGTCGGGTCCGTAGCGGCGGGCCGCGAACATCTTCTCCAGCTGTGCCCGCCGCCCCGGCACCACCGTGCGCTTGCCCTCGGGCGCGTGGAATGCGGTGGCCGACAGGATGTTCGTGTTGATCACGCCCGGGCAGACGGTGGTGAGGCCGACCCCGGCGGCGTCGAGTTCGGCACGCAGGCAGTCGGAGAACATGTAGACCGCCGCCTTGGAGGTGCAGTACGCACTGAGCGAACCCAACGGCGCGTAGGCGGCCATCGACGCGACGTTGACGATGTGGCCGCCGGTGCCGCGCTCGACCAGTCTGCGGGCGAACGCGCGGCAGCCGTTGACCACGCCGCCCAGGTTGACGTCGAGTACCCGGTCGAACTGCTCGGCGGGAGTGTCCAGAAACGCGCCCGCCACCCCGATGCCCGCGTTGTTCACCACAATGTCGGGCACGCCGTGCGCGGTGCACACGTCGTCGGCGAAACGTTCGACGGCGTCGGCATCGGACACATCCAGCAGGTAGGGGTGCGCGACGCCGCCGTACGCGGTGATCCGGTCGGCGGTCTCCTTGACGGCGGGCTCGTTGATGTCGCTGACCACCAATTCGGCGCCCTCGCGCGCGAATGCCAGTGCGGTCTCCCGGCCGATGCCGCTGCCGGCTCCGGTGACCGAAACCAGCATGTCCCCGAACGGCTTTCGTGGCCTGTCGACCTGCGCCCGCAGCAGCGCACGAGGGGCGGGCTTGCCGTCGAGGTGTTCGGCCAGTTCGGTGACCGCGGCGGCGAGCACCTGTGGATGGGAGAACGGTGACCAGTGCCCGGCGCGCAGGTCGCGGCGCCACAACCGCGACACCCACCGGTGGGTGTCGGCGTAGAGATTGGGTCGCACGACGGGATCGTCGAGGTTGACGATCAACTGGACCGGCACGTCGATGGGCCGGTCGGCCCCGCCGTGGGTCAGCGTGGAAAAAGCGTTGGCGCGGTAGATCTTGAGGCCGTTGGCGGCGTCAGCGACGAAGCTGTCACCGTAGTGCACCCGCTCCTTGGGGATGCCGCGACTGATCACAAGTCGCCGGATCGCCGTGGCCAGAAACGCGCGCAGCAGGGCCGGCATCACCACCGGGACCGAGAAGGTGGCCATGTAGCTGAGGCTCAGCACCTGAGAGATACTGTGCGCGAAGCGCTTCGGTCGGTACGGCGTTCGCAGTCCCTCGCGGACATAACGACTGAAGTGGTCGAGATCGGGGCCGGACACCGAGGTGAACGACGCCACCCGGTCAGCGGCCTCCCGGCGGCCGATGTAGCGCCACACCGCGACCGACCCCCAGTCGTGTCCCATTGCGTGCACGGGCCGGCCCGGCGAGAGCTCGGCTATGACGGCGGCGAAATCGTCGGCGAAGTGATCCATGGTGTACGCCGACGCCTTCGCCGGCACCGACGAGGCCCCGGCCCCCCGGTTGTCGTAGCGGATAACCCGGAACTTGTCCGCGAGCAACGGCACCACGCCGTCCCAGAGTCGATGGGAGTCCGGCCACCCGTGCACGAGCACGACGGTGGGACCGTCGGGGTTGCCCTCCTCGTAGACCGCGATGCGGGTCCCGTCATTGCCCTCGACGAAGCGCGTGACCATCCGACCTCCCGTCCCCGACTAACTGTGACGGTAAGTAGCCCATACCGTTGGTATCAAACGCGGTTGACCCTGCCCGGCGCGGCAGGCGGGTGTCAAGGCCGCCTCAGCGCTCGCCGAGCTCCTCGCGCAGCGCCCGGCGGCGTTCGACGCGCCGGCGGGCGTCGTGATCGCGCATCCGCTGCGGGTAGCCGACCTTTTCGACGTCGTACACCGGAATCCCCAGCTGCTCACCGAGGCGGCGCGCGCCGGCGGCGCCACCGACCGGACGCCGGGTCCACTCGCCGTCGGCGGCGACCAGGACCACGGTCATCGGGGTGACGCTGGTCTCCGGCTCGACGAAGGCCTCGACGCCGGCGCGCTGGGCGGCCCACTCGTGCAGATGGCGAAGGTCGGCCGCGAGTCCCGATTCCGCGCCACGGCCGGACCGGAACCTGTCGAACAGCCCCAACTGAGCTCACTCCCTCATCGCGGTCCTTTTCCATCGATGGTGCCAGAGAAAACGCACTTCGCCCTGAGTGCATATGAGACCCCGCGTGATGACAGGATGAGGACACGACGCTGTGGTATGCCAGAGGTCGACCCGCACGACTGACTGTTCGAGGGAGTCAACACACATGGCCGTCTCCGTCCAGATGCCCGCCCTTGGTGAGAGCGTGACCGAGGGCACCGTCACACGGTGGCTGAAGCAGGAGGGCGACACCGTCGAGGTTGACGAGCCACTGCTCGAGGTGTCGACGGACAAGGCCGACACCGAGATCCCGTCCCCGGCGTCGGGGGTGCTGACCAAGATCATCGCCCGGGAGGACGACACCGTCGAGGTCGGCGGCGAGTTGGCTCTTATCGGCGAGGCCGGCGAGGCCTCCTCGGACAGCGCCCCGGCCCCGGCAGAGCAGAAGAAGCCCGCCGAGGAGCCGGCCGCCCAGGCCGAGTCGCCCGCCGAGGAGGTCGAGCAGCCCGAACCCGAGGCGAAGCCCGAACCCGAGCCCGAGGCGAAGCCGGCGGCGCAGTCGTCGGGTTCCTCGACGCCGGTGAAGATGCCCGAACTCGGCGAGTCCGTCACGGAGGGCACCGTCACCCGCTGGCTGAAGAAGGTCGGCGACACCGTCGAGGTCGACGATCCACTGGTCGAGGTGTCCACCGACAAGGTCGACACCGAGATCCCGTCGCCCGTCTCCGGAACGCTGCTGAGCATCACCGCCGAGGAGGACGTGACGGTGCCGGTGGGCGGGGAACTGGCCCGCATCGGTGATGCCGGCGCGGCACCGCAGACGGCACCCGAACCCAAACCGGAGCCCAAACCCGAACCGAAGCCCGAACCGGCACCGGAACCCAAGGCGGAGGCCAAGGAGGAGGCCAAGCCGGAGCCCAAACCCGAGCCGAAACCGGAACCGAAACCCGAGCCCGAGGCACAGCCCGAACCCGCCGCCGATGCCGAGCCCAGCGGTGACGGCAGTCCCTATGTGACTCCGTTGGTGCGAAAGCTCGCCGCCGAGAACGGAATTGACCTCGGCAACGTCAAGGGCACCGGGGTCGGCGGGCGGATCCGCAAGCAGGATGTGCTGGCTGCGGCCAGCCAGCGGGAAGAGGCCAAGAAGGCCCCGGCGGTCCCCGCGCCGTCCGCTCCCGCCTCCGCCCCGGCTGCCGCCGCCCCGTCGGCGCTGGCCCACCTGCGCGGCACCACCCAGAAGGCGAACCGGATCCGGCAGCTCACGGCGAAGAAGACCCGCGAGTCGCTGCAGGCCACCGCGCAGCTCACCCAGACCCACGAGGTCGACATGACCAAGATCGTGGCGCTGCGGGCC
>CAZHUU010000096.1:11173-18415 GCA_964535335.1 uncultured Mycobacterium sp. | reverse complement strand
TAGAGCACCAGGTTGTGATCCTGGCTGTCGCGGGTTCGAGTCCCGTCAGCCACCCGGCGTCAGGGAGCCTTCGGGCTCCCTGACTTTTTTGTGGCCACGGCACCGCACCGCATCACTCCCGGAAGAGGGTTACCACGCATTCCTCTCGAAGTCCGTCGAGCATGGCTACGAACATCTCGTAACCCTCTCGCCGGAATTCGACCACCGGGTCCTGCTGGGCCATGGCCCGAAGGCCGATGCCCTCCTTGAGATAGTCCATCTCGCAGAGGTGTTCACGCCATTTGCGATCCATCGCGTCCAGGATGATCTCGCGTTCCAGGCGACGCATCGCACCCTCGCCCTCGAGCGCATCGATATGCGTTTCCCGTTCGGCCAGTGCTCGTTCGGCGTCGGCGACCACCGCATCGAGCAGTCTCTTGCGGGCCGCCCGGACACCGTCGGACGGATTCACCGGCGGCCGCTCGATCCCCACCGGATAGAGCGTGGTGAGCGCTGCCCAGAGGGCGTCGAGATCCCAGCCGCCGATACGGGGATCCGCGGTAGCAGCGTCGACATAGGCGCTGACGACGTCGACCAGCATGCCGTGGACGTGTCGCTTGAGATCCGCCCCCTCCAGGATGCGTCGGCGTGCCGCATAGATGACCTTGCGTTGGTCGTTCATCACCTCGTCGAACTTCAGCACGCCTATCCGGATGTGCTGATTCTGTTGTTCCACCGTGAGTTGGGCATTGCGCACCGCGCGGGTGACGATGCCGGCCGCGATCGCCTCGTCCGCGGGCTGCCGCAGCCGGTTCATCAGCTTCGGCAGGTCCACGTCGCTGAACCGGCGCATCAGTTCGTCGCCGAGGGAGAGGTAGAACCGGGTCTCGCCGGTATCCCCCTGACGTCCCGAGCGACCCCGCAGTTGGTTGTCGACGCGCCGCGACTCATGGCGTTCGGTGCCGATCACGTACAACCCACCCAGGGCGACCACCTGCTCGGCCTCCGCCGCCACTCCGGCCTTGACGCCCGGGAGTTCCTCGCGCCAGGCCGCCTCGTAGTCGTCCGGGGTGTCGATGGGATCCAGTCCGCGCTCGCGCAGCCGCTTGTCGACCAGGAAGTCGACGTTGCCACCGAGCATGATGTCGGTTCCGCGGCCGGCCATCTCGGTGGCCACGGTAACCGCCCCGAGCCGGCCGGCCTCCGCGATGATCGCCGCCTCCCGCTCGTGATGCTTGGCATTCAGGACGGCGTGCGCAATGTCCAATCTCGTCAGTTCGCGAGACAAATATTCGGACTTCTCCACGCTTGCGGTGCCGATCAGCACCGGCTGACCACTGGCGTGGCGCTCGGCGACGTCGTCGATCACCGCCCGAAACTTGGCCAGTTCGCTCTTGTAGACGGCATCGGCCTTGTCCCGGCGAATCGTGGGTTTGTGGGTGGGAATGGTGACGACACCGAGTCGGTAGATCTCGTGGAACTCGGCGGCCTCGGTCTGGGCGGTGCCGGTCATTCCGGCCAGCTTGTCGTACAGCCGGAAGTAGTTCTGCAGCGTGATCGTGGCCAGCGTCTGATTCTCGGGCTTGATCTCCACACCTTCCTTGGCCTCGATGGCCTGGTGCAGCCCCTCGTTGTAGCGGCGCCCGAACAGGATCCGGCCGGTGAAATGGTCAACGATCAGCACCTCACCGTCGGCGACGATGTAGTCCTTGTTGCGGGTGAACAGTTCCTTGGCCTTCAATGCGTTGTTGAGGTGGCTGACCAGCCTGGCGTTGCTCAGCCCGTACAGGCTGTCGATACCGAGCTGGTCCTCGACGAACGCGACGCCCTCTTCGTGCACACCGACGGCGCGTTTGCGGGAATCCACCTCGTAGTGGGTGTCCGGTCGCATCAGTTCTGCCAGTCGGGCGAACTCCTCGTACCACGCCGAGGCGTCGTCGGCGGGTCCGGAGATGATCAACGGGGTTCGGGCTTCATCGACCAGGATCGAGTCCACTTCGTCGACGATGGCGTAGCTGTGGCCGCGCTGGACGGTGTCCTCGATGGAATGCACCATGTTGTCGCGCAGATAGTCGAAGCCGAACTCGTTGTTGGTGCCGTAGGTGATGTCAGCGGCGTAGGCGACCCGGCGTTCGTCGGGCTTCTGCTGGGACAAGATCACCCCGACCTCCAACCCGAGAAAGCGATGCACCCGGCCCATCCACTCGGCGTCGCGCTTGGCCAGGTAGTCGTTGACGGTGACGATATGAACGCCCTTGCCACCCAACGCATTGAGGTATGCCGGCAGTACGGCCGCCAGGGTCTTGCCCTCGCCCGTCATCATCTCGGCGATGTTGCCGAAGTGCAGCGCCGCCCCGCCCATCACCTGTTCGTCGAACGGGCGTTGCGACAGCACCCGCCAGGCCGCTTCGCGGGCGACTGCGAAGGCTTCCGGTAACAGATCGTCGACGTCTTCGCCCGCGGCCTGCCGCTTCCTGAACTCGTCGGTCTTGCCCCTGAGTTCGGCGTCGTCGAGTGCCTCGACATCGGGGGCCCGGACGCCGACGCGGTTTGCCACCGCTGTGAGGCCCTTGACCGTGTGCCCCTCCCCGAGGCGCAGCAACGTCGACAGCACAGCGCCATACTCTCACCTGCGCAGGCCCCGGACTCGCCCTTCCGCCCGGACATCTTTGCTGAAAAGCATCGTGAAGGACTATTATCGAGTGCGACAATTATTCTGTTGGGGGCGAGACTGCTATCGCGGCCTCATCGGCGCACGGCGACACGCGTTCGTCGTCAGGGTCCACGTGATGGCCGGAGAAGTTGGGGGACACTATGAACAAGCCGCTGCACGCCGAGCAGGGATTAACCACACCCGTTTTGACCTGGCAGCTTGTTCATGCAGTGCCCGGCGCTTTGGTCTACGCGGCGTCTTCGGGAGATTTGCCGACCCATCCATTGCTGCGCCATAGCGATGGCGAGGCCAAGCACTGGGTGCCCAGTGGTGAACCCGAAGCCGACCGCGAAACCCACCACCGCGGCCTCGATCATCCGGTCCTGCACTATGCAGGCTACATCGGCCGGGTCGGCCTGCTGGCCGCGGCCCTGGGTGCCGGGGCGGCGTTCGCGGCCAGGCCGGGCGTCGCCGCCGCTGAACCGGCTTCTTCCGATTCCGGCTCCAGTTCGTCCAGCTCCGGCTCGTCGTCCTCGGATTCCAGAGGCGGAGCCTCCTCGCCGGGTAGCGCACGCAGCACCGCACAGGCGCACGGCACGATGACGCCGCGCAACTTCGGCCCCAGGGCTGCTGCTGCTGCGCACGCGGCGGCAACGCGGGCAGCAGCAGCGAACACGGTGGTGGCAAACACGACCGTGTCCCAGCCGGACGCGGTGGTCTACGAGGTATCCGGCGGTCCGTCCAACGGCACAGTAACGTTCAACCCCCGCACCGGCGCCTTCGGCTACACCCCTGCAGAGCCTGCCCGCCAGGAGGCGGACAACTCCGCTCAGCCCAACGACAACTTCTCCGTCACCGTCGCCGACGGGCAGGGGGCCAAGGCCACCGTGCCGGTGTCGGTGGCCAGCGACCCCACCGCCACCACACCGACGACGACCCTGACCGTCTCCGATACCACCACCAACAGCAGCGTCCAGGTGTCGGTCACCAGCGGTCCGGCGACCTATCTGGTGGTCAACAACCCCGATATCGCCACCGTGACGCCGACGACCGCGGGCTACGCCTACACCCCCACCGCGCAGACCGCCGCCAGCACGACTTCGCTGGCCGCCGTCGCGCCCGCGGCCCAAACCACCGCGGTCACCACAGTCGTCCCCAACATCATCGTCGAAGCCGAGTCCATGGCGCTCTCCCCGACCAAGGCCGGTAGCACCTACTCGGACGCCACGGCATCGGGCACGAAAGCTCTGCTGGTGTCAAAGAACGGCACCGCGTCGACCACATTGTCGTTGCCCGATTCCACGAGTGTGGTCATCCGCGCCAAAGGCGACCAGTACAAGGGCGCTCCCAGCATGACCGTCTCGGTCGACGGGAAAGCGGTGTCGACGATCGCGGTTTCCTCGACCACCTGGACCGACTACAACGTCCCGATCGCACTAGCGGCCGGCCAGCACACGATCAGCATCGCCTACACCAACGATCTGACCGCCTCCGCGAGGAACGACCGCAACCTGCGCATCGACAAACTCACGGTGGTCGGGGCTGCCGTGCAGAGCCAGGGCCCTGCCTACTTCTCCACCGCCGACTGGCTGTGGAAGCCCATCGCCTCCAACGCCGCGACCGCCGCCAACAGCTCCACCTGGGTGAGCTACCTGTCGGCGCCGGGTCAGCAGCACCTGGCCGACGTATACAACTACGGGGTCACCATCGTCCCCGCGTCGGCCGTCACCGCCAGCACCCCGCGCTATGACGTCAGCATGTCTCAGCCGTGGGGCAGCGACCCGTTCGGTTCCAACACGGTTCCCATTCCGAAGGGCACCGTGCCTCCCCCCGGTTCGGACGGCCAGATCGCGGTCGTGGACCCGGTCAGCGGTCAGGTGTTCGGCATCTGGCAGGCCAAGTACAACAGCAAAACCAACACCTGGTCGGGATCATGGGGCGGGATGACCCCGATCAACGGCAACGGCATCGACACCTCGGGATCGGCCACCGCGGCAGGGATCTCGCGGTTGGCGGGCGTCGTCACCGCAGCGGAGCTCAGCACCGCGATCGCTAACAACACCGGTGTCAATCACGCCCTGGTCTTCTCCTCCGACATCGCCGGACCCGGCTTCGTCGGTCCCGCCATCAAATCGGACGGCTCCAACATCGCCAAGGTCGCCACTCCGATCCCCGAGGGATACCGGATCCAGCTCGACCCGTCGATCAACGTCGATGCCCTGCCCGGCCTGACGCCGGGCGAGAAGGTGATCGCCAAGACCCTGCAGACCTACGGCGCCTATGTCGTCGATCAGGGAAGCGCGCGAATGGCGTTCGCGTTCGAGACCTTGCCGGGCGCCACCTCAAGCAACCCCGGCTCGGCGTACACCAGCGCCGGTTTTGCCTGGGACTATTACGACATGGCCCACATCCCGTGGTCCTCGCTGCGGGTGCTCGCCGCCTAGCGCCGACTCACTGCGACGATTTTTGTCAGACCCTTCCGGGACAGTGGGTGTCAACGGGGGATGTCACGAAGTGACGCCACATCCTGTTGACCCCCATTTCTGGAAGGACACCCTTGACCAAATCGGACCTCACCCTGATCGCCGCCCTGCTCGACCGCTCCGGCTCGATGGACGACTGCCGGCGCGCCACCGAATCCGGTTTCGACGAACTGATCGCCGAGCAACGGACGGAGCCGGGCCGGGCCATCGTGACGTTGTCGATGTTCGACCACATGTACGAGAACGTCTATGCCAACCTGCCGATCGCCCAGGTCGGCCCGCTCAACCTGGTGCCGCGTGGCAGAACGGCGATGCTCGACGCGATCGGTCGTTTCATCACCGAGACCGGCGAGCATCTGGCCGGCCTCCCGGAGGCCGACCGGCCCGGCACGGTGATCTGCGTGATCATGACCGACGGCTACGAGAACGCCAGCGAGGCGTGGAGCTACGACGCCGTGCACGCTCTGATCACCCAGCAGCGTGAGCAGTACAACTGGAAGTTCATCTTCCTGGGAGCCAACGTCGACGCGGTCGAGGTCGGAAGCAGGATCGGGGTGCCAAAGGCCACATCCATGACCTACCGCGCTGACGCTCGTTCGGTGGAAGCCACCTGGGCCGCAACGGGATCCGCGATAAGCGGCGTCCGCGCTGGCGTGCCCATGAAGTTCACCGATGAGCAACGACGTCGGGCAGAGGGCGACGGCGCCTGATCTTCGTCGTGATCAGCGCCTCGAGCATCACCAGCGTCGCGATCCACTCCAGCCAGCGGAACGGCGTTCCCCCGAACAGGGTGAACGGCGCACCGCCCGGGCCCATCGGGACGTCGGTCACCAGCAGCGCCGAGTCACCCCGTTCGGCGTGCACCGCGGTGCTGGTGACCACCCGCCCGTTCGGCGCGACGATCACCGAATCCCAAGCGACATCGGCCTTGACCATCGCTACCCGGTTCTCGATGGCGCGGTAGGCCGTCGATGCGCTGCGGACGTCGGCCACCGATTCGAAGTCGATGCTCGGCGCGAGGATCATCCGGGCACCGTCGGCGGCCACCCGCCGGGCCGGGCCGTCCGGGAAGTCGATGTCGAAGCAGATGATCATTCCCAGCGTGCCGTACGGCGTTCGGACGGTGGGATACACCGTTCCGGGCGTGAACGACTCGCCTTCGGCGAGAACACGTTTGGTCTTGTAGTAGACCGAGGCGACGGTGCCGTCCGGGGACCACAGCAGCGCGGTGTTGGGCGCCGAGCCGTCGGCAGCATTCGGTGTGAAGCCCATCGCCAGGTAGATCCCGGTCTGCCGAACCAGCGCCGGGATCCAGGCGGTGTCGGTGACCCGGGGGTCGTAGTTGAGGGTCTCCTCGGGCCAGACGACGATCTTGGCGCCGCGGGCGGCCGCCTGCCGCGTCAGGTCGGAGAGCTGGGCGATCTGGGCGCTGCGGCGCTGCTCCTCGCCACGCCCCGGGTGCAGGTCACCGGCCGAGATCAGGGTGCCGGGCGTCGCGTTCTCCAGCCCGGGCTGGACAGCGGCGACCCGCACCTCCGGGCCCATCCGGTGGGTCACCGAGCTGTAGATGGCCAGGCTCCACACCACCCACGCCGCGCACACCACGCCGGGCACACCCAGCGACCAGGCCAAGACCCGGCGGGGAACGGCGACGTCCGCCAGGTGCGGCCACCGCCGATCCGCCAGGGCCAGCACCGCCAGCGCGATTGCGGCGTTGACGACGTGCAGCAGTAGGTTGAGCGCCGGGGTGCTGACTACGCTGACCGGCTGCACGAGTTGCGGCAGGCCGCCGATGCGGTAGGCGATCCAGGAATAGGTCCCGATGATCTCGTTGTCCTGGACGAGCAGGTCGATGGCCACCCAGATCAGGCCGAACTGCACCACGAACCAGCGGTAGTTCGTGCGTTCGGCGAAGGGCCGCAACAGCACCCCGATACCGAGGCCGACGAGGCCGAACACCGCGCCGACAGCCAGGATGGTCCACGTCGGCAACACCGAGGAACCCAAGCCCGCCAACGCCAGGTAGTAGGCGGCGAAAGCCAGCGCCACCGGTACCGCACTCCACCGCCGCGGCCGCACCCGGTACTGCGCGACGTACATCGGCACGGACGCGACGAAGGGCAGCCC
>CAZHUU010000096.1:0-11163 GCA_964535335.1 uncultured Mycobacterium sp. | reverse complement strand
CCACCAGGAAAGCCGCGCTCAGCAGTGCCAGGCCCAGCCCGCCGAGAATGCGGGCGCGACTGACACCCATGAAGACCCCCTACCCGTCGGCAGGGTCATCGTGCCATGTTCCTCAGGTGCTGGCGTTGCCGGCTTTCCACTGTTCCCAGGGGATGTTCCAGTCGCCGAGGCCCTCGGTGCCCGACAGGGTCGAGCCGACGGTGTTGATCACCTCGACGACGTCGCCGCGCTTGGTGTTGTTGTAGAACCACTGTGCGTTGCTCGGGCTAACGTTCAGGCAGCCGTGGCTGGTGTTGGAGTAGCCCTGCGCTCCCACCGACCACGGCGCGGAGTGCACGTAGATTCCGCTGTAGGACATCTGGGTGGCCCAGTCCACTTCAGTGCGATATCCGTTGGGAGAGTTGGACGGAACGCCGTAGGTGGAAGAATCCATGATCATGTGCGAGAACCGGTCGCCGACGATGTAGGTGCCGTTGGAGGTGGGCGTGCTGTTCTTGCCCATCGAGATCGGCATGGTCTTGATGACCTCGCCGTTGCGCCGGATCGTCAGCATTTTGGTGTCGTCGTCGGCGGTGGCGATCACCTCGTCACCGATGGTGAAGTGCGTGGTCAGGTTCTCCTGGCCGAACAAGCCATTGCCGAGGTCGACGCCGTAGGTGTTGACCTCCACCGCCACCGCGGTGCCGGGCTTCCAGTAGCTCGCCGGGCGCCACCGCACCTCCCGGTTGTTCAGCCAGTAGAACGCCCCCTCGACCGGCGGGGTGGTGGTCACCTTGATCGCGCGCTCCGCGGCGACGCGGTTGGGGATGTTCTCGTCGAACCGCACCGCGACGGGCTGGCCGACTCCGACCACCTCGCCGTCGCCGGGCAGCAGGTAGGGCATCGTCAGGTTTTCGGGAGACTGCGTCTGGAACGCCACCTTCTCGGTGGTGACACCGCCGAGCCCGAGCGACTTCGCGCTGATCGTGTAGCTCTTGTTGTAGTCGAGCGGGTCGGTGGTCGACCAGGTGACGCCGTCCGCGCTCAACTGACCGGCGACCTCCGTGCCGGCCTCGTTGACCATCGACACCGACCCCAGGACCCCGCTCGAGGCCTTCACCGTCACCGGCTGGTCCACCCGGACGTCCACCGCGCCGTCCTTCACCGACGTCGTGAGTTCGGGAACCAGGAGGTCGCCGTAGGGCGTGCCCTTGTCGGCGATGACCTTGACGGGCGCCGGCGCCGGGTCACCGCTACAGGCGGCGACCCCCAGCACCAGGGCGGGCACGGTGACCAGGGCCGCCAGCCACCGCCTATACCGCCCCTCGCGCGCCGAGCTGACCTGCCGCATCGGACCTGTACCTCGCAACCGTGGGAACGCTGGGAAAGATTGGCAACAGTCTAAGGGCAGCCACGCCTGAGTGGCGACCGCACAGGTCAGCGGCCTTCTCGAGCGGGTGCGCCGCGCTCGGGCGGGTGTCTTCGGGATTTCACCTTGCGCCGCGGTTGCCTGTATTGTCGTGACGCGGTTCTCGCGCCGTTAGCTCAGTTGGTAGAGCAGCTGACTCTTAATCAGCGGGTCCGGGGTTCGAAACCCTGACGGCGCACCAGCAAAGCCCCTGTTCAGCAGGGGCTTTTTGCTCTCTAGCTACTGACATTCACGATTCAGGTGCTGACACGGGTACTGACATAGGCACCTGCGGTTTTCGAACAAAGAACACGATGATCGGGGTCCAGAACCAAGTCGGGTGCAAGTCCGACTACAGAGAACGTGCAAACCAGAAAGCCGCTCCAGCAGTGCGGAATTGGAGATCATCCATCTCTCTACGTGCAGGTTTGCAACCCGCCGACTCAAGTACCTTCAACGGATTCGGCAACTAGGCACAAGAAACCGAAGGCCGATCTAGTCGGTCTCCCCAGAGGGTCTTCGCGGAGTTGAGGTGGCGGTGAACCCTTCCGCCTCGAGGCGGGGCTGTGTGAGGATTTTCGCGTGACTTCGGACAGGTCGGCGGTTGTGCTCCTGCACGGCCTTACCGCGTCTGGAGCGGCATGGCAGGACGTCGTCCCCCATCTTCGTCCCCACCACGAGACGTACACCCCCACCGCGATCGGACACCGTGGCGGTTCTCCAGCGCAGCGGCGACCTGCGACGGTGTACGACGTGGTCGATTGGGCCGAGAGCTACCTGGACGATCACGACCTTCATCGCCCACATATCCGTCGGCCACTCCATGGGCGGTCTTGTGGCTCTCGAGCTGGCACGGCGCGGCAGGGCCGCCACAGTCTGCGTGTTCGCACCCGGAGGCTTCTGGGCCGCGGGTGACGGGTTGCGAGCGAAGACAATGTCTTACGCGGCGAAAGGCTCTGCGGGGGCCGGGGTTGTCCGAGCGTTACGGCCCGTGCTTCCCGTCGTCTTCAAGTCGTCGGCGGTTCGTCGGGCGTTCTTCCAGTTAGGTGGTGCTTGCCACGGCGACCGAGTCAGTGCGGATCGGGCCGTTGAGATCGTGGATGACTTCCTCGGGTGCACAGTCGCCCGAGAAATCCTCTCGACCGATGACGAGCACATTGCACCCCTTGAACCTCTGCCGTGCCCCACCACCGTGGCGTGGTCGGAGAAGGATGTGGTGATCCCAGTCGCCGCCTACGACGCGAACGCCCGCGAACGGCTACCGCAGGCGACGATCACAATCCTTCCCGACGTTGGGCATGACCCCATGATGGAAGACCCCGCACTCGTAGCCCGCACCATCCTCGACGTGACCGGAGCAGCGTGAGCTGACGGAAGTTCAAGTACCTGCCGCTTGTTTGGCCCAGGGCCAAACCGTCCTATGCCCGGCGCGTTTCGTGGCCGTGACGGCCTTATAGGCAGGGCGCACTCGAGCATGAGGTCTGTTGACGATGTTCGTCTGAACCCGTAGTTAAGGTGCGAGGTCATGTCACAATTTTCACCAGAACCGGCTATAGGGGAAGGTGCCATGGGCGCGGACAAGGGGCTGGCACACATCGTTCTACAGACCGGTCAGTTGGTGCCGCTAAGGGACTGGTATTCGCAGGTTCTGGATGCACATGTGGTGTTCGAGAATGAGATGTTGTCGTTCATGACCTTCGACGACGAGCATCACCGCCTCGCTATTGTGCAACTGCCGCAGCCTGTTCCGCGCACCTCCATGACAGTGGGACTGGCCCATTCGGCCTATACGTTTCCCAGCCTGGAGAGTCTTCTGTCGAAGTACATGGAGTTGAGGAAGGCCGATATCCAGCCCCATGTGCCCGTGCAGCATGGACCGACGACGTCGATCTACTACCGCGACCCCGACGCCAACATGGTCGAGCTGCAAATCGACAACATGGCACCCGCAGAAGCTACCGAGTACATGCGCGGCGAGGAGTACAGCCTTGACCCACTCGGGCCGTCGTTCGAACCAGACGCGATGCTCGCCGCTCTCCAGGCGGGAACGCCCGCACCCAAGCTGACCACCAGAGCCTGGGCGTTGACGTGTCCACAGCGCAACGTCCCCGAACTGTTGCTGACCTAAAAGGAAGCCGGATAACTAGCAGCACTTGTGGTCAGCCGAGGCTGAAGACCTGTACGGGTGCAGACTTCCCCTTGAGGGCGTGTGCTCCTCGGTCGAGGAGTCCAGGCGGCTGGCTGGTTAGAGCCTCGAGGCACTGCTGGGTGAGCAGGATGGTGTCGCCGGTGGTCTTGGTGAGTTGTTCGACGCGGGCGGCCACGTTGACGGCGTCGCCGATGAGGGTGAACTCCAGCTTGCCGCCCCCGCCGATGGTGCCCGCGATCACGACCCCGGTGTTGATGCCGATGCCGATGCGAAGCTCCTGGCCGAACCGCTCTGCCACGAGGCGGTCGATCACCACGGCGGTGCGCAGTGCGGCGTCGGCGTGATCGGGAAGGTCGTTGGGTGCACCGAAGACTGCGAGTGCGCCGTCGCCGAGGAACTTGTTGACGTGCCCCCCGGCTTCAACGACGGCGGGGACCACGATCTCGAATAGGGCGTTGAGGCGGGCGACGGTGTCCTCGGCGGTGTTGGTTTCGGCGTAGGGGGTGAAGTCGCGGATGTCGATGAACATCACGGTCAATTCCCGGCGTTCCCCGGTGAAGACATCATCACCTTGCTCGAGAAGCTTCGCCGCAAGGGCGGGATCGACGTAGGTGCCGAAGGCTGCGTGAAGGCGTCGCCGCTCAGCCAGCCCCGCCTGCATGCGGTTGAACGAGGCCGACAGAACTCCGAGATCGTCGTCCTGGACAACCGGCAGGCGTTGGTCGTAGTCACCGGCGGTCACCCGTTCGGCACCCCGGGCGAGGTCGCGGATCGGTTGCAGCGAGGTCGAGAACCCCAAACCAACAGAGATCGGCACCGCGAAGCACACCGCCAACACTCCCGCAATCGCTACCGCGAGAACAGGAGCGTCGCTGAATCGGCTGACGACGAACGCGATCATCGCGCTGCCGAGTGCGAAGCTGAAGGCCACCGCGACCACGGACGTGTTCGACCGAGAGGCAAAGGTGGGGCGCGAGCGAGGCAGTGAATCACCGATTCCGGAATCTGCGGTCAGAGCCAGTCGCGCTGGGCGCAGAACTGACTCCGCGATGCTGTGCCCGGCGATCAGTTGTTCCCCCGCTCCAAAGAGCGCACCGACGATCGCGTATTGGAACAGCCGCCAACCGGTTGCTCCGGCGATCGCGCCGACAGCAACAGCCAGTGTCCCGAGGCAGATCGAATCTCTCCAATACACCTGTGCGGACAACCGCCGACTGAAGATGTACGTACCCTCCAGAACTTTCGCTGCATCGACGTCCTGGCCTGCTGCCCAACGTTCCAACAGACGCATCTGCCGTCGTCCCGTAAGCGCATTCGTGAGTATGGTCACCAGTGCCGCGACGCCAGTGACCGCTGCTGCGGCGAGGTAGCGATCGGACTTTTCGAGGGCGACGATCGGCAACGTCAGCAACAGGTAAACCGCGAACGCCACAATAAGGGTGACCCCGTAAATCGCCCAGGAATACCTTGTCGCATACCGGTCCCACGCCCACTGCCAGTAGCGGTCCATGTTGTGGAGGCTAGCCCCGCCCACCACCTCGCCATCGCGGCTCGAACATCCAGATCGGGAGATTGCGCTCGATAAGCCATACCGCGCCGATCAGCGGTGACACCATATTGACGTGGACCCAGTGGGGTGGGGTTGACCACGACCGGGCTGTCGTGTTCCTCCTGCGGCACGCAGTTGTCGCCGGACTCAAGGTTCTGCAATCAGTGCGGCACATCCGTCTCCCCGGTGGCTCGCTCGGCGGAGTACAAGCAAGTCACCGTCCTGTTCGCCGACGTCGTCCACTCGATGGACATCGCCAAGGCGGTCGGTGCCGAGCGGCTGCGGGAGATCATGGCCGGGCTGCTGGATCGGGCGACGGACGTCGTTAACCGCTACGGCGGGACGGTGGACAAGTTCACCGGCGACGGGATCATGGCCGTCTTCGGTGCCCCCATCGCCCTCGAGGACCATGCCCTGCGGGCCTGCCGCGCCGCGCTGGACATCCAGACCGCGATCAGTGATCTAGCCGACGAGGTCACACGTCGGGATGGTCTGGACCTCCAGGTGCGGATCGGGCTGAACTCGGGGCAGGTGATCGCCGGGGAGGTCGGTTCGGGCGCGACGGGATACACCGCCATCGGCGAGCAGGTCGGCATGGCCCAGCGCATGGAATCCGTCGCCCCACCGGGCGGGGTGATGCTCAGCGCGTCCACGGCTCGGCTGGTGGAGAACCTCGCCACCCTCGGTGACCCCGAACTGGTTCAGATCAAGGGTGCAGAGCAGCCGGTCGTCGCACGCCGACTGGTTGGGGTATCCGAGTCGGATCGTGCTGGCGCAGCGGCAGTGTCGGCCCTGGTGGGCCGAGAGTGGGAGATGGGGGCCGCCGAGGGCCTATTGAAGCGGGCCATCGCCGGCCACGGTGCGGTGGTGACCGTGGTGGGTTCCCCAGGGATCGGCAAGAGCCGGTTGGTGCGGGAGGTCACCGCGCTGGCCGCCGCTCGGGGTGTTGAGGTGTTCTCGGCCTACTGCGAATCCCACACCACCCAGGTGCCCTTCCACACCGTGGCCCGGCTCCTGCGATCAGCCACTGGCGTCGAGAATCTCGACCCCGAAGCGGCGCGAACCCGGTTGCGCGAGCTGGACCCTGACGCCGACCCCGACGACGTCCTGCTCTTCGAAGACCTTGTGGGTGTCGCGGACCCCAGGATGGAGTTACCCAAGATTGATCCGGATGCCCGGCGGCGGCGGTTGACCGCTCTGGTGAACACGTTCTCGCTGGCCCGAGAGTCCCCGGCGGTCTACATCATTGAGGACGCCCACTGGATTGATGAGGTCAGCGAGTCGATGCTGGCCGACTTCTTCACCGTGATCCCACAGACCCCTTCCCTGGTGCTGGTGACCTACCGCCCGGAGTACTCCGGCCTGCTGAGCCGGATACAAGGTGCGCAGACCATCGCCGTGGCCCCATTGAGTGACACCGAGACAGCCGCGCTGGTGGGCGAGCTTGTCGGAGCGGACCCCTCGGTGACAGGGTTGGCGACGTTGATTGTCGAGAGGGCCGTTGGGAACCCGTTTTTCGCCCATGAGATCGTGCGTGATCTTGCCGAGCGGGGAGTGCTGCACGGGCCAGCAGGCGGTTACGTCTCGACGGCTGATGTGGCTGAAGTCAGCTTGCCCGCCACCGTGCAGGCCACCATCGCCGCTCGCATCGACCGCTTGGACCCGACCGCGAAACGTACTCTGGGCGCGGCGGCGGTCGTCGGCGCGAAATTCAGCCGAGGCGTATTGGCCAGCTTGGGTGTTGACCCTGTCCTTGATGATCTGGTGGCCGGTCAGTTCATCGACCAGATCGGCTTCACCGGCGACCTCGCCTATGTATTTCACCATCCGCTGATCCGTACCGTCGCCTACGAGGCACAACTGCGATCGGACCGTGCCGACCTGCACCGGCGAGTGGCCGCCGTGGCCGAGTCCCGTGATCCCAAAGCGGTCGAAGAGAACGCCGCGCTGATCGCCGAGCACCTGGAGGCCGCCGGAGACATGCACGCCGCCTATGGGTGGCACATGCGGGCCGGCTCCTGGTCCGCCATTCGCGACATCAACGCCGCCCGCCTCAGTTGGGAGCGTGCCCAGATGATCGCCGACCAATTACCCGCTGAGGAACCCAACCGGGCGGCTATGCGCATCGCCCCGCGCACCATGCTGTGCGGCAGTGCCTTTCGAGTCCACACGGACGTCGGCGATGAGCGATTCGACGAATTACGCGAACTGTGCACCGCCGCCCGAGATAAGGCGTCACTAGCCATCGCCATGACGGGGCTGGTGATGGAGCAGGCCTATCGAGGTCGGCTACGCGAAGCCTCGCAGCTAGCCTCGGAAGCCTGGACCATTATCGAATCGGCCGGCGATCCGACGCTGACGGTGGGGCTGTTGTTCGGACCGCTGTACGCCAAGATCGAAGGTGGCCAGTATCGGGAGGTGCTGGGATGGTCCCAGCAAGTTATCGACCTGGCCGACGGCGATCCAGCTAAAGGCAACTTCGTATTCGGGTCTCCGCTGGCACTTGCCTTCACGGGGAGGGGTATTGGCCGGTATTGCCTGGGTCAGACCGGATGGAGCGGCGATCTGGAGCACGGTCTAGCCATGGCCCGAGACGCCGACCCGCTGTCCTACGCCTCGATCGTCACCTACATCTACTTCCCGGGCATATCGATCGGAGTGCAGAGGCCCGACGATCGCGTGTTAGGTGAGATCGAAACTGCCTCAAAGGTTGCTGAGCAATCCGGAGATGATCTCGCGATGGTCTTCGGCCGGGTGACACTCGGTGTTGCGCTAGTCCACCGCTACACGGTTGCCGAACGTGAGCGCGGACACAAGCTGCTGACCGGGGTTAGAGATGTGTGGTTACGTCAAAGGGAAAATCTCTGCGATCTGCCGATCGTCGAAGTCTTCATTGCGCGTGAGATGGTTCGGCGCGGGGATCGCGATGCTGCCATCCCTCTCATGCACGCCGCCGTCGATCAACTGACCCGCGCGGGACAACTGCTGGTCTGGGGCACTGCAGCGACGGGCGTTCTGGTGGAAACACTGATCGAACGCGGCGATGACGGCGACATGGCCGAAGCCGAAGCCGTTATCGAACGGCTCGAAGTGGCACCGAACGCGGATGGTTTAGCTCTTCCCGACATCTGGCTGCTGCGACTTCGCGCCCTACTGGCACGCGCTCAGGGGGACGACGCCATCTACCGCGACTATCGGGACCGCTACCGGAAGATGGCCAACGACTTGGCCTTCGAGGGCCACATGAAGTGGGCCGAGGAGATGCCGTGACGACCGAGGCCCCGTCGGGAGTGGTGACGTTTCTGTTCACCGATATTGAGGGTTCGACCCGGCGGTGGGAGTCCGACCCGGAGGCGATGCGGGCGGCGTTGGCGGCTCATGACGAGACCCTTCGCACCGCCATCGAGACCCACGGCGGATTCCTGTTCAAGCACACCGGCGACGGGACCTGTGCCGTGTTTACATCGCCGAAGGCTGCGGTCGATGCCGCGATCACCGCCCAGCAGACTCTTGAATTGCCGGTGCGGATGGGTATTTCGACCGGGGAGGCCGAACTCCGGGGTAGTGATTACTTCGGTGCCGTCCTCAACCGGGCGGCCCGAGTGATGGCCGCTGGACACGGCGGGCAGGTCCTTCTCGATGGCGTCACAGCAGGTCTTCTGCGGGGGGTGGAGTTACTCGACCTCGGGTCGCGGCGGCTGCGGGACATCGCCCAACCTGTCCAGGTCTTCCAGGTTCTCGCTGCGGGTCTGCGGACTGAGTTCCCGCCTCTAGCTACCCAGGACAACAGAAGTGGGAATCTGCGCGTCCCCGCCACCAACCTGATCGGGCGGGAGACGGAACTCGACGAGTTGGCAGAGGTGCTGGCCGCCCATCGGTTGGTCACACTGACTGGTCCGGGCGGGGTCGGCAAGACGCGGTTGGCCCTCGAAGTCGCGGGGCGAGTCGCCGACACCTTCCCGGAGGGGGTGTGGCTGTTCGAACTGGCCACAGTGAGCGACCCGGTCGCCGTACCTGATGCGGTCGCAGCGGTTCTGGGAATTACCCAGCAGCCCGGCAAGACCGTCAGTGAGTCGGTGGCCGCCGCGCTGGAGGGCAGAGCGCGGCTGCTGGTGTTCGACAACTGCGAGCACGTGCTGGATGCGGCAGCAGAGCTGATCGAGTTGATCCTGTCACGATCGACGACGGTGCGGATACTAGCCACCAGCCGCGAAGGACTCAGTGTCCCAGATGAGCAGGTGTGGCCGGTCTCCGCACTGGGCCATAGCGACGGAATCGACTCCGCCGCAGTCACTCTGTTCGTCGAACGCGCCCAAGGGGTCGCCCCACGCTTCACCCTGACCGACCCTGAGGAGGCCGAGGCGGTCGTCGAGATCTGCCGCCGCCTCGACGGGATTCCCCTGGCCATCGAGCTGGCGGCCTCACGGATGGCGTCGATGACACCCATCGAGGTGCACGATCGCCTCAACCAACGGTTCCGTCTGCTGGTCGGGTCACGACGCGGACTAGCCCGCCACCACACCCTTCGCCACACAGTGGCCTGGTCCTATGACCTACTGAGCGACCCGGAAAAGACTCTGCTGAACCGGTGCTCGGTGTTCGCGGGCGGATTCGACCTCGCCGCTGCGGGCGCGGTCAGTTGCTCAGACGATGAGTTCGCGACCCTTGACCTGCTGGACGTTCTGGTCCGGAAGTCTCTGCTGGTCGCCGACCGGTCATCAGGGCGGACAAGGTATTCCATGCTGGAGACCATCCGCGAGTTCGCCGAGGAGCAACTCGTCGCCAGCGGCGAGGCAGAAACAGTACGCAACGCGCACGCCCGCCACTTCGCGCAGCGCATAACGGACACGATGGAGCTGTGGGACAGCCCCCGGCAGCGGGAGGCTTACACCTGGTTCACAACCGAGTTGGCCAATCTACGCGCCGCGTTTCGGTGGGCCGCTGACAACAGCCATCTCACCGACGCCGCCACTATCGCGACGTACGCGGGAAGCCTCGGCAACATGGTCGAACAGTTCGAGGCGATCGGCTGGATCGAAGAATTGATCGAGCCTGCCCGAGCCGCAGACCATCCCCAGCTTGGCGACTTGTACCAGATGGCGTCAACCTGCTGGTTGATCGGACGCGGTGAGGCCGCTCTGCGACACAGCGAAGCCGGTCAGGCCTATATCGCCAGCCATCCAGACTACGAACCCCCGTTCGGGGGCGAAGGGTTACTCGGTACCGCGTACACCTTCGCAGGCCAGCCTGAGCGGGCGGTCTCCTGGTGTCGCACCCAACTCGCACGCGGTCGTGACACCCACACACTGACCCGGGCGACGTTGGTCGTCACACTCAGCTTCGCCGGTCGCCCAGCGGAGGCGATGGTCGTCGCGGACGGCCTGATCGAGGCCGCAGAAGCGACCCAAAACCCATATGCGCTCTCGAACGCCCTTTGGGCAGTGGGGTTCACACTTCGCGACATCGACCCCGACCGCGCGTTGCACGCCCTACGCCGGGGCATGGCCATCGCGCAGGACAGCGGTAACCGGGCCAACGAGTCGTACCTGGCGTTTGTGCTGTCCATCCTCGAGATCACCTACGGCGAACCGCTGGCCGCGCTCGACTACGCTGCCCTGGCGATCCGGAATTACCAGAACTCGGGCGGCCCAATACAAACGCCCCTTGCCGCCGGGGTCGTCATCCTTGACCGGCTTGGGCGGTACCACGCGGCAGCCACGATCGCGGGTCTCGCGATCAGCGCCCTCAACGCAACCAGTTTTCCCGAATTTGGTGCCACTAACGCCCACCTACGCGAGATCCTCGGAGAGGGCACCTGCACGTTGCTCGCCCGCAAGGGTGAAGCGATGGACACGCCGGGCATAGTGGCCTATGCATACGGTCAGATTGAGGCGGCCAGAGCAGCATTGACCACTGTCGCAGAATAGATCCGAGTGATACACCTTCGATCCGGGCGTAGGGATCGCCATTCCGCCAGGTCGAGGTGTCGCTAAAGTTTGTATCGGAAATAGATGTCTCGTAATTGGTGTTGAACTTTTTATGAAACAGCCCGGGCTGCAAGCTGATCCGACCTCTGGC
>CAZHUU010000095.1:0-18764 GCA_964535335.1 uncultured Mycobacterium sp. | reverse complement strand
TCCTCGGGCCGTTCGGCCAGGCCCAGATCGTGGTCCATCTTCGCCGCCCGCATCAGGGTCCAGATCTGCTGGCGGACGGCGGGCAGCTTGCCCGGGTCGAGCGCGGCGATGTTGGCGTGTTCGTCGAGCAACTGCTCGAGCCGGGCGATGTCACCGTAACTCTCGGCGCGGGCCATCGGCGGGATGAGGTGGTCGACCAGGGTGGCGTGCGCCCGGCGCTTGGCCTGGGTGCCCTCCCCCGGATCGTTGACCAGGAACGGGTAGATCAGCGGCAGGTCGCCCAGCGCCGCATCGGACCCGCACTGCGCCGACATCCCGACGGTCTTGCCCGGCAGCCACTCCAGGTTGCCGTGCTTGCCCAGGTGCACGACGGCGTGTGCGCCGAACTCGTGGCGCAGCCAGAGGTAGGTGGCCAGGTAGTGATGACTGGGCGGCAGGTCGGGGTCGTGGTAGATCGCCACCGGGTTCTCGCCGAACCCACGCGGCGGCTGAACCAGTATCACCGTTTTGCCGGATTGCATTGCAGCGAAGACGATTTCGCCGTCCGGGTCGCGGCTCCGGTCGACGAACACCTCACCCGGCGGCGGACCCCAGTGGGCGACCATCGCCTCCGCGAGATCGGCGGGCAAGGCGGCGAACCACTCCCGGTAGCGGGCGGCCGGGATACGGATCGGGTTGCCCGCCAGCTGACCGTCGGTCAGCCAGTCCGGGTCCTGGCCGCCGCGCTCGATGAGCGCGTGCATCAGCGCATCCCCGTCATTCGCTTCCAGCCCCGGCACCTCGCCGATGTCGTAACCGGCGTCGCGCAGGGCGCGCAGCAGTGCCAGCGCGCTGGCCGGGGTGTCGAGGCCCACCGCGTTGCCGATGCGGGAGTGCTTGGTCGGATAGGCCGAGAACACCAGTGCCAGCCGCTTTTCCGGCGCGGTGACCCGGCGCAGGTTTGCGTGGTTGACGGCCAGGCCCGCCACCCGCGAGCACCGCTCCGGGTCGGGAACATAGGAGATCAACCCGTCGGCGTCGATCTCCTTGAACGAGAACGGGACGGTGATGATGCGCCCGTCGAACTCCGGTACCGCCACCTGGGTGGCCACGTCCAGCGGGCTCAGCCCGTCGTCGTTGGCCGCCCACTTCGACCGCGAACTCGTCAGGCACAGCCCCTGCAGGATCGGAACATCCAGGGCGGCAAGATGTTTGACGTTCCAGCTGTCGTCGTCACCGCCAGCGCCGACGGCGGCCGGCGGCGCCCCGCCCGCGGCCAGCACCGTCACCACCATCGCGTCCGCGGTGGCCAGCAGCTCCAGCAGTTCGGGCTCCGGCGTCCGCAACGAGGTGCAGTACACCGGCAGTGGGCGGCCACCGGCCTGCTCGATCGCGTCACACAGCGCCTCGATATAGGCGGTGTTGCCGGCCAGCTGCTGGGCGCGGTAGTAGAGGACAGCGACGGCTGGGCCGGCGCCAGCAGGCTGGGGGCGTTCCAGCACCCCCCACGACGCGGTCGCGGCCGGCGGACTGAACCCGAACCCGGTCATCAGGACGGTGTCGCACAGAAACGCATGCAACTGGCGCAGGTTGTCGACACCGCCCTGGGCCAGATAGTTGTGCGTCTGCACCGCGATGCCCGCGGGCACCGTTGAGCGCTCCATCAGGTCGGCGTCGGGGGCCTGCTCCCCGCTGATCACCACGGCGGGCACCTCGCCGCCGACGACCGCGTCGATACCGTCCTGCCAGGCCCGGTAGCCACCAAGGATCCGGGTCACCACCACGTCGGCGTCGGCGAGCAGCTCGTCGAGTTCGCCCGCAACCAGCCGCGACGGATTAGCCCACCGGTACTCGGCACCGCAGGCGCGGGCGGTGATCAGGTCGGTGTCGGACGTCGAGAGCAGCAGGACGGTGGGCCGGGGCACCCATCATTCGTACCCTAGGGCCGCGGGTTCGGCGTCGGAGGCATCGCCGGTGCCCTCGTCGTCGACGAACGGGCCGATCGACACCAGGAAGATCAGCACCACGGTCACCGGGGCCACCAGCGGCAGCCACGACCACCCGGCCGGTACCACGGTCGCCACCACGCCCACCGCCCCGAAGCCGATAAGGCCGACCACCGTCGGTCGCGTCATCGTGGTGTGGCGCAGCACCAGATAGGCGGTGGCCGCCACCCCCGACACCGCGGCCAGCAGGGGTTGCGGCTCGGCCAGCGCGATCGCGCCCACCGCGGCCAGCACCGCGACGGTGGCCGCGACCCGCAGGTACAGCCCGGCCAGCACCGCCACCCCGGCGAGCGCCGCCGCGGCCAAACCGGGCCCGCTGGCGTCGACGGCGGCAGCGGCGGCCATCACCAACCCGAACGCCGCCGAGATCAGCCGGTCGGCCGTCACGGTCCGCGCCGCCTGCGGCCGTGGTCGGGGACCAGGTGCATGGCCTGGTCGAGGGTGATGTCGCCGGGCCAGGACACCACGTCGACGCCGATCACGCTCATGTCGCGGTACATCGCCGAGCGCTGCAGCGCCCACATCCGCTCCAGAATCGGGTCCGGCCCGCCGTCGAACGGCCAGCCCTCGAGGATGTCCACCGCCACCACGGTGTGGCCGCGCTTGCACAGGTCGATCAGGGCCAGCGCGAACCCGGTGTCGAGCATCGTGGAGAACGCCACCACGACCGCACCCGGCGGGACGGCCGCGCGGGGCGCCAATGTGCTCGTGGTGCTCTGATATTCGCTACCGACGCCGAGCGCCACGTCGAGCACCCGGTAGAACTGGCGCCGCCCGATGTCGGCGCCGAGCCAGCGGGGCCGACGGCCCCCGAGCCCGACGATCCCGGCCCGGTCGCCGTTGCGCAGGGCGCTCTGCACCACCTGGGCGGCGCCGCGCAGCGCCCGCTCGGTGGCCGCGGTCGCGGGCCCCGGTGGCTGCCCGCTCATATCGACGAGCACCACGACATCGGCCGCCCGGTCGGTCAACCGCTCGGTGACGTGCAGGCTGCCGCGCCGGGCACTGACCGACCAGTTCACCGATCGCAGTTGATCGCCCGGCAGATAGGCGCGGATGTCGGCGAACTCGACGCCCGGCCCGAGGTGGCGGGTCAGGTGGGTGCCCAGCCGGTCGGGAAGTTCGGTGCGCGGGATACCGGTGGGCTGCGGCGGCACCACCGGGAAGACGTAGATGTCGGCGACGGCCACGGTCGCCGTACCGGTCAGCAGCCCGCCTGGGGCAGCGGCGCGCACCCGGGCGCGCAGCGGGTAGCGGCCCCAGCGCTGCGCCGAGGTGGCGACGCTCTGGTGCACCGCGGTGCCGCCGTCGAGTACCTCGACATCCATCCCCGGCACCGCCGAGAGTTCGATGGTGGCGACCACGTCGCCGTCGGCGGTGAGTTCCGCGTCGGTCTGCACCCGTTCGTTCTCGAAGCAGCGCGTCATGGCGGGCCGGGCATGCACCGCCAGCGACGGCGGGTGTCGCTGCCAACCGATCGAGGCCAGCACACCGACGAGCGGCGCCACGAACGCGAGCAGCTGCCAGCGCGATCCGATCACCGCGACGGCCAGTGCGACACCCACGCACAGGGCGATCGCCCGCGTCAACGCCGATGCGTGCCAACGCAACACCACCTCGGTGTGGCGCTCCTCGGAAACGCCGGACGCCGTGGTCACTGGCCCTGACCGCGGGCGCGCGGCACCGGAAGACGCTTGAGCAGCTGACCGACCACGTCCGAGCCGTGCACGCTACGCACCCACATCTCCGGCCGCAGGCTGATCCGGTGGGCGATGGCGGGCACCGCGAGGGCCTTGACGTCCTCGGGGATCACGTAATCCCGGCCGGACACCAGCGCGCGGGCCCGGGCCAGCTGAACCAAATCGAGTTCGGCGCGCGGACTGGCGCCGACGGCCACCTGCGGATGACTGCGGGTGGCCGTGGCCAGCGACACCACGTAGCGCAGGACGTCCTCGTGCACCGACACCTCTTCGACGGCCTCGCGCATGGCGAGCAGGTCGGCGGCGTCCACCACCGCATCGAGCGTCGCCTCCGCCGAACCGCGCTCCAGACGGCGACGCAGCATCGACGCCTCCTCCTGCTCGGAGAGGTACTTCAGCTCCACCTTGACCGCGAAGCGGTCGAGTTGCGCCTCGGGCAGCGGATAGGTGCCCTCGTACTCGATCGGGTTGTCGGTCGCCAGCACGATGAACGGTGAAGGGAGCCGGTGTGTTTCGCCGTCGATGCTGACCTGACGCTCGGCCATCGCCTCCAGCAGCGCGGCCTGCGTCTTGGGCGGGGTCCGGTTGATCTCGTCGGCCATCAGCAGGTTGGTGAAGATCGGACCGGGGCGGAACTCGAAACGTCCCGACTGCATGTCGTAGATCGTCGAGCCGAGCAGATCCGCGGGCAGCAGGTCGGGGGTGAACTGCACGCGGGTGAACCGCAGGCCTAGCGCCGCGGCGAACGACCGCGCGATCAGCGTCTTGCCCATGCCGGGCAGGTCTTCGATCAGCACGTGGCCGCCGGCCAGCACGGTGGTCAGGATCAGCGTCAGCGCGGCCCGCTTGCCCACCACCGCCTGCTCGATCTCGTCGAGCACCGCCTCGCAGCGGGCTGTCGTGGCCGGAGCCGGCATGGTCATAGGGGTTCCATTCGTCGCAGGATCTCCGCCAGGGTGGTGTAGCCGGGTCCGGGCTCCCGGCTGCCGGTTCGCGAGATGGCGCTGGGATCCACCCACTGCCACAGCTCGTCGCCGAACACGATGCGCCCGGTCGCCGCCAGCGCGGTCGGGTCCCGCTGGCGGGTCGCCAGCACGAACTCCCGCGCCAGCCGCGGCCGCAGGTGGCGGTCCCAGTCGGCCCGGGTGGCATCCGCCCACTGGATGCTGGACTCGGTACGAGACTTCCAGCGCCGCAACGACTCCGCGGCGTCGTCGACGACCGGCTCGGCGACGGACGGGTGTCGGCCGCGGCCGACGCCGAGCCAGGCGGCGATCAGCACCATGGCCGCCGTGGCCCCCGAGGCGGGCAGCAGCCAGCGCCCGCCCCCCAGCACCATGACCAGCACCTCGATGCCCACCACCAGCGCCAGGCCGCCGGCCCACAGCCGGGTCACACCGCGCTCCGCAGCTCGTCGAGAACGTCACGCAGGGCGCGCTCGGCGACCTCGCGGTGGCCCTCGTTCATCACATGTGTGCTGAACCGGGCCTCGGCGAACAGCGTGACCAGTTCGGTGGCGCTGGCGGCATGGATCGCGTCGTGTTCGACCGCCCGGGCCAACACCTCCGAGGGGGTGTCGGACTCCTGCGGGGCGGCGCCGGGCGCGCTGGCCAGCGCGGCCTCCATCGCGGCGTAACAGGCGATGATCGCCTCCCGCGGTTCCCGGCTGAGGTCCCCGACCTCCGCCAAACCCCGTTCAGCCGCCAGCGCCAGCGACTCGGCCGCCGGCGTTGCCGCGCCGACACCGTGCTCGGCTGGCCGCAGGACCATCCCGGGGTCGAGCACCGGGCGCCGCAGTCGCACCCACAGCCCGGCGCCGAGGATGAGCAACGTCAGCACCCCGGTGGCCGTCGCGAGCACCCAGAAGACGTGGTCATCGGTGCCGCCCGGCGGGGGCGCCGGCGGGCGCGGGGTGGGTTCGGCGTTCGGCGTGGGCGGCGGCGTCGACTGGGCCGGTTCGCCGCGGTACTGCGGCAAGCGCAGCTGGGCCAGCATGGCGTTGACCAGCAGCCAGGCGGCAACGGCGGCCAGCCCGATCAGCAGCACTCGCCAGCGTCGGCGGCCGCCCCGGGCTCCGCCGCCGGGGACGTCGTAGCGCGCCGACTGCATCGCCCGCCGCGGCTCGCGCAACGACATGACGATGGCCACCGCGATCACCAGCGTCGACACCACCACCAGGGCGGTGACGCCGAGCAGGGTGGCCGCCCCGCCGGTCGGGCGATCGGGGTCGGCCGGCGCGACGCCGGGGATCCGCCCGCGCAGCGCCGCGCCGAGCAGGATCAGCAGGGCGACAAGGCCGATCGCGCGGGCCGCGCGACCCGTGGTGCCCGGCATGGGAGCTCTCGGCGTGCTCGTCACCCCGGCCCGGCGGTGGTGACCTCGAAATCGGCGACCACGGGGTTGCGCAGCAACTCGCGGTGGCGGCCGGGCTCCCAGGGGAACAACTCGGGCAGCCCGTCCTTGCCCAGATACCAGCTGTTGCACCCGGTCAGCCACACGGTCTGCGGCATGGCGGCCTTGATCTCGTCGTTGTACAGCTTCGTCGCGGCCGCGGTGGGTGCCGCCGCGGCGACCCTCCCGTCGCGGATCTGCTTGATCCACCACAGTGCGT
Source organism: uncultured Mycobacterium sp. (assembly GCA_964535335.1). Lineage (GTDB taxonomy): Bacteria > Actinomycetota > Actinomycetes > Mycobacteriales > Mycobacteriaceae > Mycobacterium. Next base: position 12,471 of record CAZHUU010000095.1, on the reverse strand, counting down.
AGTCGGCCTGGTCCTCGGCGATCGGGATCAGCGACTGGTTGCCGATCGGCGAGTGCGGCCCCATCAACATGAACAGGTTCGGGAAGCCGGGCACCGCGATCGACCGGTAGGCGTACGGGCCGCCCTCCCAGACCTCGTCGAGGGTGAGCCCGTCGGCGCCCACGATCTGCATGGGCCGCACGTAGGCGCGCGCGTCGAAGCCGGTGGCGAACACCAGCACGTCGACCTCGTGCAGCCGCCCGTCGGCGGTGACCACCCCGCGCGGTTCGATGTGGTCGATACCCTCGGTGATCACCTCGACCCCGGGCTTCTGGACGGCGCCGTAATAACCGCTGGAGAACACCAGCCGTTTGCACATCGGCTGGTCGGGCGGGGTGAGCTTGCGCTTGAGGTCCCGGTTCCGCACCGACAGAGCGAGATTCGCGCGACAGGCGAACTGGAAATAGCGGCGCGCGAACCCCGGCTGCACCGGAGCCCGGCCGAACACCGAGCAGACGAACCACGACCAGAACGCGTAGCCCGGCCGGGCCAGCGCCGGGAACCGACCGACCATCGCGCGCCGGGTCCGGTAGTGCAGGTTGGGCCAGGGCGCGACCCATTGCGCGGTGCGCTGAAAGACCTTGAGCACCTTGACGTTTCCACCCAGGGCCGCGGTGATCTGGACGCCCGTCGACCCGGTGCCGATCAGGCCGATCCGCTTGTCGGCCAGGGTGACCGAGTGATCCCAGCGGGCGGAGTGGAACGAGGGCCCGGCGAAGGTGTCCCGGCCCGAGATGTCAGGATGGCGCGGCACCCGCAGCACGCCGGTTGCGGTGATGAGCACGTCGAATTCGTCGGTGCCCGCATCGGTGGTGACGCACCAGGTTCCGTCGCGGTACTCCGCGGAGCGGACCTCGGTGCCGAACCGGATGTAGGGCCGGATCCCCCGCTCGACGGCGACCCGACGCAGGTACTGCTGGATCTCGCCGCCCGGCGGCATCAGCCGGGTCCACTCCGCATTCGGCAGGAACGAATAGGTGTAGTAGGGCGACGGAATGTCGCAGTGCAGGCCGGGATAGGTGTTGTCCCGCCAGGTTCCGCCGACGTCGTCGGCCTGTTCGTAGATGACGAAGGACCGGATCCCCTCGTCGAGAAGCTTGGTGGCCATGCACAGGCCGGACATGCCGGCGCCGATGATCCCGACCCGAGGTGCGGCTGCCGACGCCATGGCCTGAACATACGCCCGTACCGTGGAGCGGGTGAGGACATTTCTGGTGACGTCAGGTGCCGTCCTGGCGCTCGCCGCAAGCGGTCCGGCGGCCGCGGCGGAGGCTCCGCTGAGCGGCACCGGGTGGCAACTCGTGCGCATCGACGCCGCCGACGGTCCGACGGCCGTCGCGGACCCGTCGACGTTCACCGTGGCGTTCGGTCCGGACGGGTACGCGGCGCTGCGGATGGACTGCAACCGGGGCCGGGGCGGCTGGCAGGCCAGGGCCGCGACGCCGGACTCCGGGAAGTTGTCCTTCGGGCCGATCGCGACCACGCTGATGATGTGCCCGCAGCCCTCGCTGGACACCCGGGTCGGGGCGGCGCTCGCCGACGTCGGGGGCTGGCGCATCGAGGACGGCCAGCTGATCATGACGCCGGTGTCGGGCGACGGCGCGCTGGTGTGGGCGCCGCTGCCGTGAGCCGCACGCGCGACGACGACGCCTGCCCGGGTGCGCTTCAGGTGCACCAGGCCGCCGACGGCGCGCTCGCCCGGCTGCGGCTGCCCGGCGGGATGATCACCGCGGCCCAACTCGAGGCGCTGGCGCGCGCCGCGGCGGACCACGGCAACGGCACGCTGGAACTGACGGCGCGGGGCAACCTGCAACTGCGCGCGGTGCGCGACACCGGGGCCGTCGCCGAGGCGGCCGCCGCGGCCGGCCTGCTGCCCTCACCCAGCCACGAGCGGGTGCGCAACATTGTCGCGTCGCCGTTGTCCGGGCGGGTCGGCGGGCTGGCCGACGTCCGGCCGTGGGTCGGCGAACTCGACACCGCGCTGCAGGCCGATGCCGGGTTGGCCGAGTTACCCGGCCGGTTCCTGTTCGGTCTGGACGACGGAACCGGCGACATCTCCGGCCTGCGCGCCGACGTCGGCGCGCATGTCCTCGGTGAGCGAGCCGCGCTGCTGCTCGCCGGCCGCGATACCGGGGTGCGGCTGCGCCTCGACGAGGTGGTGCCGACGCTGCTGACGGTGGCGCGGCGCTTCGTCGAGAAGCGCGGAACGGCCTGGCGGGTAGCCGAATTGGCCGACCCCGCCGTCCTGGTGTCGGGGTTCGAGGCGACCGCACCCGCCGGTGCGACCTACCCGCCGCTGCGGCGCCCGCCGGTCGGCTGGATTCCCCAGGACGACGGACTGGTCGCACTGGGGGCCGCCGTGCCACTGGGTGTGCTCGCCGCGCGACAGGCCGAGTTCGTGGCCGCGATCGACGCGCCGGTGGTGATCACGCCGTGGCGGTCGCTGCTGGTCTTCGATCTGGCCGAGGGTGTGGCCGACACCTCGCTGCGGGTGCTCGCGCCGATGGGCCTGGTCTTCGACGCGAACTCCCGCTGGCTGGAGGTGACGGCATGCGTGGGCAGCCCGGGCTGCGAGAAGTCGCTGGCCGACGTCCGGGCCGAGGCCACCCGCGCGGCGGACGATGCGACCGCGACCGGCCAGGTGCACTACGTCGGCTGCGAACGGGCCTGCGGCAGCCCGGTCTCGGGCACCGTGCTGGTGGCCACCGACGAGGGGTTCGAGGTCCGGGGATAACCGGTCGCGAATTGGGGGTGTGGCCAGCGTCGTAGGGTGATCGGGTGCTCGACTACATCCGCGACGCCGCCGAGATCTACCGGCAGTCGTTCGCGACCATCCGGGCCGAGGCGGACCTGACGCCGTTCCCCGACGATGTCGCACGGGTGGTCGTCCGGCTCATCCACACCTGCGGGCAGGTCGACGTCGCCGAGCAGGTGTCCTTCTCCCCCGACGTCGTGACCGCCACCCACGCCGCACTGCTGGCCGGTGCGCCGATCCTGTGCGACTCGTCGATGGTCGCCGCCGGTATCACGGCCGCCCGGCTGCCCGCCGGCAACGAGGTGGTGTCGCTGGTCGCCGACCCGCGGGCACCCGAGCTCGCCGCCCGCCGGGAGACGACGCGGTCGGCGGCCGGGGTGGAGCTGTGGTCCGACCGGCTGGCCGGTGCGGTGCTGGCCATCGGCAACGCCCCCACCGCGCTGTTCCGGCTGCTCGAGTTGATCGACGAGGGGGTGCCCGCTCCGGTGTCGGTGCTGGGCGGGCCGGTCGGCTTCGTCGGCTCGGCGCAGTCCAAGGACGAACTGATCGCCGACCCGCGCGGGATGGAGTACCTGGTGGTGCGGGGGCGTCGCGGCGGCAGCGCGATGGCGGCGGCCGCGGTGAACGCGATCGCGAGCGAACGCGAGTGAGCGGCACGCTCTTCGGGGTGGGTCTCGGACCCGGTGACCCGGAGTTGGTGACGGTCAAGGCGGCCCGCATCATCGGCGCGGCCGACGTCGTCGCGTACCACAGTGCCCGGCACGGCCGCAGCATCGCGCGCCGCATCGCCGAGCCGTACCTGCGTCCCGGCCAGATCGAGGAGCACCTGGTCTATCCGGTCACCACCGAGACCACCGAGCATCCCGGCGGCTACGCCGGCGCGATGGAGGACTTCTACCGCGAGGCCGCCGAACGGATCGCCGCGCATTTGGACGCCGGCCGTGACGTCGCCCTGCTGGCCGAGGGTGATCCGCTGTTCTACAGCTCCTACATGCACATGCACACCCGGCTGACCGCGCGCTTCAACGCGGTGATCGTGCCGGGCGTGACCTCGGTGAGCGCCGCCTCCGCCGCGATCGCCACCCCGCTGGTGACCGGCGACGAGGTGCTCGCGGTACTGCCCGGCACGCTGCCGGTGCGCGAACTCGCCCGCCGGCTCGCCGACGCCGACGCCGCGGTGGTGATGAAGCTCGGCCGCACGTATCCGCAAGTGCGGGAAGCGCTTTCGATGGCGGGCCGACTGGACGATGCGTTCTACGTCGAGCGGGCGAGCACCGACGCACAGCGGGTGTTACCCGCCGCCGACGTGGACGAGGTGGGCGTGCCGTACTTCTCGCTGGCGATCGTTCCGGGGGGAGGTCAACCGTCGCCGGTGACCGGTAGCGTCGCAGTGGTGGGGCTGGGCCCGGGTGATCTGGACTGGATGACACCGCAGAGCCGCCGCGAGTTGGCCGCCGCCACCGATCTGATCGGCTACGGGCCCTACCTCGATCGGGTGCCGGTGCGCGCGGGTCAAAGCCGGCACCCCAGCGACAACACCGACGAACCCGAGCGGGCCCGGCTGGCATGCGAACTCGCCGAGCGGGGCGCCGCCGTCGCGGTGGTCTCCTCGGGTGACCCCGGCGTGTTTGCGATGGCCACCGCCGTGCTCGAGGAGGCCAAGCAGTGGCCCGATGTGGCGGTGCGGGTGATCCCGGCGATGACGGCGGCCCAGGCCGTCGCCAGCCGGGTCGGCGCGCCACTGGGCCACGACTACGCCGTCATCTCCCTGTCCGACCGGCTCAAGCCGTGGGAGGTCATCGCCGCCCGGCTGTCCGCGGCCGCGGCCGCCGACCTGGTCCTGGCCGTCTACAACCCCGCATCCAAGAGCCGCACCTGGCAGGTGGCCGCGATGCGGGATCTGCTTCTGGAACACCGGGATCCGGGGACGCCGGTGGTGATCGGGCGCGACGTCTCCGGACCGCGCGAGTCGGTTCGGGTGGTGCGCCTGGCCGACCTCGACGCCAGCGAGGTGGACATGCGCTGCCTGCTCATCGTCGGGTCGTCGCAGACCCAGTGGTACACCGCGCCGACCGGGGACACCGTGTTCACGCCCCGGCGCTACCCGTCCTGAGCCCCGGCAGGCAGCGAGGCCACCCAGTCGACGGCCGCCTCGACCGAACTCACGGTGTGCACGCCGGCCGGCAGCGGGGGACGCTCGATCATCACCACGGCCACGCCGAGGTCGGCCGCGGCGGCCAGCTTGGCCTCGGTCAGCGCTCCCCCGCTGTTCTTGGTGACCAGCGCGTCGATCCTGTTGTCGCGCAGCAGCGCGCACTCGTCGTCGTAGCCGTACGGTCCGCGGGACAGCAGCACCCGGTGATGCCGGGGCAAGACGGTTGGATCCGGCGGGGTGACCACCCGGATCAGGAACCACGCGTCGCTACCGGAGAACGGGGCCAGTCCGGAACGTCCGGTGGTGAGGAAGACACGGGAAAAACCCTGCCGCGCCACGACCTGCGCGGCCTCGGTGTCGGAGGCCACCAGGATCGCACCGCCGGGGTCCCAGGCCGGGCGGGTCAGCACCAGGTGCGGCAGGTTCAGCTCGGTGCAGGTCTGCGCCGCATGTGCGGTCATGGTGGCGGCGAACGGGTGGGTGGCGTCGATGACCACGCTGATGTTGTTGTCGCGCAACCAGTCCCGAAGCCCCGCCGCACCGCCGAAGCCGCCGATGCGGACCGGACCGACCGGCAGTGCGGGGTCGGGGACCCGGCCGGCCAGGGAGCTGACGATGTCGTGCTCCGGGTGCAGCCGGGCGGCCAACTCCCGGGCCTCCCCCGTGCCGCCGAGCAGCAGGATCCGCATCAGTGTCGGCTGCCGCGGGTGCGGTCCGCGGAATACAGGTAGCTGTCGGTGAAGCCTTCGGCGGCAAGGACATCCCCGACGACGATGACGGCGGTCTTGGTGATCGACGTGTCGTGCATCTGCGCGGCGATGTCGGTCAGCGTCCCGCGCAGCACCACCTGCTGCGGCCAGCTCGCGAACGCGACGACCGCCACGGGTGTGTCGGGCCGGTAGCCGCCCTCGAGCAGTTGCGGCACGATGGCGTCGATCCGGTGGGCGGCCAGATGCAGCACCAGCGTCGCGCCCGGCCTGCACAGTGCGGCGAGGTCCTCGCCGGCGGGCATGGCGGTGGACAGCGTCGCCACCCGGCTCAGCGTCACGGTCTGCGCGACACCCGGCACGGTCAGCTCGCGCCCGAGTGCGGCGGCCGCGGCGGCGAATGCCGGTACACCGGGGACGATTTCGTAGCCGATGCCGAGCTGGTCGAGGCGGCGGCACTGTTCGGCGACGGCGCTGTAGAGCGATGGATCCCCGGAGTGCAGCCGGGCCACATCGTGGCCCGCGGCGTCGGCCTCGGCGAGTTCACCGACGATCTGCTCCAAGGTGAGCGGGCCGCTGTCGACCACGCGCGCGTCCGGCGGGCACAGGGCCAGCAGGTCGGTGGGCATGATGGAACCGGCGTACAGGCAGACCGGGCAGCGCTGCAGCAGCCGCTGCCCGCGCACGGTGATCAGATCGGCGGCGCCGGGTCCGGCGCCGATGAAGTACACCGTCACAGGGTGCTCACCGCCCACTGGGTGATCGGCATGGCCGGTCGCCAGCCGGTGAACCCGCCGAGCGGCTCACCACGGTAGTGCTGGAAGCGGCGCAGTTCACCGCCGAGGCGGGTGTGCCATTCCACCAGCAGCGCTTCGGATTCCGCGGTGACGGCATTGGCGACCAGGCGGCCACCCGCCCCCAACCGGTCGATACAGGCCGCGACCAGTCCGGGCCGGGTCAACCCGCCGCCGATGAAGATGGCGTCCGGTGCCGGTGCGTCGTCGAACTCGGCGGGCGCCTCGCCGCGGATGTCGACGTGGACGCCGAACGCGCGCACGTTGGCGGCGATCCGCTCGCGGCGCTGCGGGCTGGTCTCGAACGCGACCGCGCGGCAACCGGTACCGGCGCGGCACCATTCCACGGCGATGCTGCCCGATCCCGAGCCCACGTCCCACAGCACCTGCCCGGGCCGCGGCGCCAGGGCGGCCAGGGTGACCGCGCGCACGGTCTGCTTGGTGATCTGGCCGTCATGCTGGAAGACGTCGTCGGGCAGGGTCTGGGCCACCCGCTCGTCGGGCAGGTAGCGCACGGCGATGACGTTGAGGTCCTCGACGTCGCCGGGCGGCGCGGCGGCCCAGGCGTCGGCCGCCCGGCTGCGGATCCGCTCGCCGGTGCCACCGAGCTGTTCGAGGACGCTGAACTCCGAAGGGCCGCGGCCGGTTTCGGTGAGCAGCGCCGCCAACTCGGCCGGTGTGGTCGCGTTGCGGGACAGCACCACGGCCTGTCCACCGCGGCGCACCGCGGTGTGTACCGGCGCGGTGACCAGGCTGATCACCTCGGTGTCCTGCGCCGCCCAGCCCAGCCGGGCACAGGCGAGCGTCACCGAGGATACGTGCGGCAGCACCCGCACCCGCTCGGCGCCGTGCAACCGGATCAGCGCGGTGCCGATGCCGTGCAGCAGCGGGTCCCCGCTGGCCACCACGTGGACGTCACCGGCCGGGTTGTCGTCGAGCAGGCGCTGCAGCGCGGGCAGCATCGGCGACGACCAGCGGTGCCTCGGCGCGGTGACGGTGTCGTCGAGCAGATCGATCTGGCGTGTGGACCCGTAGATGACTGCGGCGCTGCGTAATTCGCGCCGGGACTCCTCGGTCAGGCCCGCCATGCCGTCGGCGCCGATACCGACCACGATGATCACCGGGGCCCCATTCGGCTCTTCACTCCCACGCCTCCGGCGCACTCGTTCATCACCGGGGAAGCCTCCGCCAGACCGCCTGCGGCAGTAGCTTCATCCCGAAGAACAGCGGCCGCAACGCCCACGGCACCCACACCGTGCGCCTGCCCCGGCGCAGGGCACGGGCGGTGGCCTCGGCGACCTGGGCCGGGGTGCTGGACAGCGGCGCGGGAGCCATCCCGCGGGTCATCCGGCCGATGACGAAGCCGGGCCGCACCAGCAGCAGCCGCACCCCGGTCCCGTGCAGCGCGTCGGCCAGCCCGGAGGCGAAGCCGTCCAGACCGGCCTTGGCCGAACCGTAAACGTAGTTGGCCCGCCGGACCCGGACGCCGGCCACCGAGGAGAACACCACCAGGTCGCCGCCGCCCGCCGCCCGCATCGCCGTCGCCAGATGCGTCAGCAGGCTGACCTGCGCCACATAATCGGTGTGCACGATCGCCACCGCATGGTCGGCGTCGGCCTCCGCGCGAGCCTGGTCGCCGAGGATTCCGAACGCCAGCACCGCGACGCCCAGTGGGCCGAACTCGCCGACGAGCTTGTCGACCAGCGGGCCGTGCGAAGCGAGGTCGTCGGCGTCGAACTCCACGGTGTGCACCGCGGCGGCTCCGGCGGCCCGCACGGCGGCGACCTGCTCGTCGAGCCGGTCGGCGCCGCGGGCGGCGAGCAGCACCGTGGCGCCGGGCGCCAGCCGGGTCGCGAGTTCGAGCCCGATCTCGCTGCGCCCGCCGAACATCACGACCGGCCCGGGCCCCGTGTCACTCACGCCAGTGATTATTCACTGCGCTAGCGTGGAGTCCGATGGCGAATCCAACCACCCGGCTGACCAGCGATGCGCTGGCATTTCTCACCGAACGCCACCTTGCGATGTTGACGACGCTGCGCGCCGACAACTCGCCGCACGTGGTGGCCGTCGGCTTCACGTTCGACCCGAAGACCCACATCGCGCGGGTCATCACCAGTGACGGCTCGCAGAAGGCGATCAACGCCGAGCGGTCCGGGGTCGGGGTGTTGTCCCAGGTGGACGGGGCGCGCTGGCTGTCCCTGGAGGGCACGGCCAGCGTGAACCGCGATCCCGCTGCCGTCCGTGACGCCGAGCTGCGCTACGCGCAGCGCTACCGCACCCCCCGGGTCAACCCCAAGCGGGTGGTCATCGAGGTGCACGTCACCCGCGTGCTCGGTTCGTCGAGCCTGCTGGACCACACCAAGCACTGAGTCAGCGCACTGGCACGACGGTCAGGTCGTGCGGCCGGTCGTTGACGGCCAGCGCACCGTCGTCGGTGACGATCACGATGTCCTCGATGCGCGCCCCCCAGTGCCCGGGGAAGTAGATGCCCGGCTCGACGGAGAACGCCATGCCCTCGGTCAGCGACAGGGCGTTGCCCGCGACGATGTAGGGCTCCTCGTGCACCGACAGCCCGATCCCGTGCCCGGTGCGGTGCACGAAGTAGTCGGCCAGCCCGGCCTCGGCGAGCACGTCGCGGGCGGCGGCGTCGACCTGTTCGGCGCTGACCCCGGGCCGCACCGCGGCGACCCCGGCGGCCTGCGCGCGTTGCAGCACCGCGTACTGCTCGGCGATCTCGGCGCTCGGCTCGCCGAGGCTGTAGGTGCGGGTGGAGTCGGAGTTGTAACCGGGTTCGACCGGTCCGCCGATGTCGACGACGACGATGTCGCCGGCCTGCAGCACCCGGTCGGAGCATTCGTGGTGCGGGTCGGCGCCGTTCGGCCCGGATCCGACGATGACGAACGCGGCTTCCGAATGACCTTCGGCGACAATGGCTTCGGTGATGTCGGCGGCGACTTCGGCCTCGGTGCGACCCGGCTTGAGGAACTCGGGCACCCGGGCGTGCACCCGCTCGATCGCCGCACCGGCGGTGCGCAGCGCCTCGATCTCGGCGGGGTCCTTCACCATCCGCAGACCCGCCATGATCTCGGTGCCGAGCACCGGTACCGAACCGAGTCGCGACGCCAGCGGCAGCAGGTGCAGTGCGGGCATCGAGTCGGTCACCGCGACGCGCGCCTGACCGCCGAGTGCGTTGGCGACGATGTCGTAGGGGTTCTCACCGTCCACCCAGTCCTGGACGATCAGGCCGACGTCGGCGGCCGCGGACTCGCGCAGCGCCGCCATCTCCAGCCGGGGCAGCACCACGACCGGCGCCCCGGCGGCCGGAATCACCAGGGCGGTCAGCCGCTCGAAGGTCTGCGCCCGCGACCCCAGCAGGTAGCGCAGGTCGAATCCCGGCGTGACCACCAGGCCCGCGACCCCCGCCTGGTCGGCCGCGGCCGCGGCGGCCTTGAGCCGGCAGGCGTAGACATCGGACGGGAAACGGCTGGTGGTCATGGCCATGTCAGCAAGATTAGCGGCGGGCATACGATCACACGGTGCTGCGCGATATCCGTGAGCTCGCCGGTGACCCCGAGGCCTACGCGGCCGAACTGAATCGCCGCTGGGGCGCCCTGCTCAGCTATCGCTACCTCGGCCGCAGCTACTCGTCGATGGACATCGGCGCCCGGGACACTGTCGAGATCCGCCACGACATGCGCAATCCCACCGGCGGGCTGTCGCTGGCCGTGCTCGGCATCGTCTCGCCGGACAGCGGCCTGGTGTCCGACCTCGAGGCGGTGCCCAATCCGGTGGTCCACTCCATCCAGGTGCTCGACCCCGGCCGCGACGTGCGGCGCATCGAGATCCGCTCCGAGGAGCTCAAGCGCGGCAGGCAGATGGCCTACAGCCGGTCGAAGATCGTCGATGCCGACAACCCCGGCCGGGTGCTCGCGCTCAACGAGGGCCAGGGGTTCACCATCGGAGTGCCCCCGGAGGGCCTGGGCCGCATGGAGCTCAACCCGATCGAGGTCGTCGACTCCCCCGACCTGCCGCCACTGTGGCAGGTGTTCGGCGCCCGGCGGCGGCCCGACGGTGCGTGGGCGTTACCGGAGCTGACGGTCGAGGTGGCCTCCCCGGACGCGGCGTTGCACATCGGCCCGCAGTTCGTGGTGCTGGAGACAGCGGCCCTCGATACCGCCGCGGAACTCGTTGGCCATCAACAACTTCAGGGCATCAGCTCACACGTCATGTTCCTGGCCCGCGGCAAGAGCGGCCCATTCCGGGTGGCGGTGGAAGCCATCCGCGGCGTCGGCGGCACGGTGGCGGTCCGCACCGCCCTGCACGACGAGGGCGCCGCGGACAAGATGATCACCACCGGTTCGTACCTGTTCGAGGAGTGCTGATGCCGGCACCGGTGCTGCTGCTCGACGGCGCCAGCATGTGGTTCCGATCGTTCTTCGGGGTGCCGTCCTCGATCACCGCGCCGGACGGACGTCCGGTCAACGCGGTACGCGGGTTCATCGACAGTGTGGCGACCCTGATCACCAGGGAGCGCCCGGGCCGGCTGGTGGTGTGCCTGGACCTGGACTGGCGGCCCCAGTTCCGGGTGGACCTGATCCCGTCGTACAAGGCGCACCGCGTGGCCGAGGCGGGTGGGGCGCGGGATGGCGAATTCGACAGCGGAGAACCGGATCTGGAGGAGATTCCCGACGAACTGACCCCCCAGGTCGAGATGATCATGGAGCTGCTCGACGCGTTCGGGATCGCCACCGCCGGCGCGCCCGGCTATGAGGCCGACGACGTGCTGGGCACCCTGGCCACTGCCGAGCAACGCGACCCAGTGGTGGTCGTCAGCGGTGACCGCGATCTGCTGCAGCTGGTCAACGACGATCCGCCGCCGGTGCGGGTGCTCTACCTGGGCCGCGGACTGTCCAACGCGACGATGTTCGGGCCGGCCGAGGTGGCGGAGAAGTACGGCGTTCCGGCGCATCGAGCCGGACCGGCGTACGCCGAACTGGCCCTGCTGCGTGGTGATCCGTCCGACGGTCTGCCCGGCGTGCCGGGTGTCGGCGAGAAGAGCGCGGCCACCATGCTGGCGCAGTACGGGTCGCTGGCGGACATCCTTGCGGCCGCGCACGATCCGAAGTCCAAGCTGGCCAGGGCGTTCCGGGCCAAGCTACTGGCGGCGACCGACTACATCGAGGCCGCGGGCCCGGTGGTGCGGGTGGCCCGCGACGCTCCGGTGCGGTTCTCGACCGTCGACGACCGGCTGCCGCTGGCCGCGGACGACCCGGCGCGGGTCGCCGAACTGGCGCTGCGCTACGGGGTGGGATCGTCGGTCGGGCGTTTGCAGAAGGCCCTGGACGGGCTGCCGGGCTAGGTTGCAGCCCGGCGTGTCGCCGCTCCGGACCACGAGGCCCTTCCGAAATCCGCTATCACCGGTGCTATCAGATATCACCGGTGATAGCGGATTTCTGACAGCGATGCGACCTGGGAGGGGCTGAGCCGGCGGCTACTTCCGCCGATCACGCCGCCCGGCGGCTACTTGGGTCTGCCGACCTCGTACGTGCCCTTGTCGTCCTGGAACGTCACCGTCACCTGGCGCTTGGTGCCGTCGATGCTCACCTCGCAGTTGAAGGTGTCACCCTTCTTCACCGTCGGGCTCTGGCCGTTGTTGCACTTGACGTCCTTGACGTTCTTGGCGCCGTAGCCGTTGGTCTCGTCGGTGAGGATCTGCTGCACCCCCTGCTGGGCCTTGTCGACGTCCAGCTTGGTGGTGACGAAGAAGCCGGGCTTCCAGAATCCCAGCACCAGCACCACCGCCAGGACGACGGCCGCCAGCACACCGATGACCGCGCCGATGACCTTCGCCGACTTCTTGGAGGCCTCTTCGGCGCCGGCGGGCTGGCCGTACGGGTACTGACCCGGCTGCCCCGGCTGACCGGGCTGCTGCGGGTACTGACCGGGGTACTGGCCCGGCTGCTGCGGGTACTGGCCGTACTGCGGCGGCTGCCCGTACTGGCCCGGCTGTCCATCGGCGGG
>CAZHUU010000094.1:0-18927 GCA_964535335.1 uncultured Mycobacterium sp. | reverse complement strand
TCGAGATCGTCGAGATCGGCAAGCAGCTGCTGATCACCCGTGGCGCGCTCACCACGTTCTCGATCGCCAACGACATCGCCAAGTACTTCGCCATCATCCCGGCGATGTTCGTCGCGCTGTTCCCCGGACTGGACCTTCTCAACATCATGCGGCTGCACAGCCCGCAGTCGGCGATCCTGTCCGCGGTCATCTTCAACGCGATCATCATCATCGCGTTGATCCCGTTGTCGCTGCGGGGCGTTCGCTACACCCCCAGCAGCGCGTCAAAGCTGTTGAGCCGCAACCTCTACGTCTACGGCCTCGGCGGCATCATCGCCCCGTTCATCGGGATCAAACTCATCGACCTCATCATCCAGTTCTTACCGGGAATGTGACATGAACCTCTCCACACTGATTCGCCAACACTGGGCGGCGCTGCGCGCGCTGCTCGTGCTGACCGTCATCGTCGGCATCGGTTATCCCTTGTTCATCTGGCTGGTAGCCCAAATCCCCGGCCTGCGGGACAAGTCCGACGGTTCGATCATCGAGCGCAACGGCACACCGGTGGCCAGCAGCCTGATCGGCCAGCTGTTCACCGACGACAAGGGCAGCCCGCTGGCGCAGTACTTCCAGAGCCGGCCCTCGGCCGCGGGCGCCGGATACGACCCGCTGTCCACCTCGGCGTCGAACCTGGGTCCGGAGAGCATCGTCGACGCACCCGACCGACCCAGCCTGCTCACCCAGGTGTGCACCCGCAGCGAGGCGGTCGGTGAGCTCGAAGGTGTCGACGGCACCCGACCGTTCTGCACCGATGACGGTGTCGGTGCGGTGCTGTCGGTGATCGGCCCCCGAGACGCCCGCGGCAAGGTGCTGACGCCCACCGCAGTCATCAGCGTCAACGAGACGTGCGCCACCACCAAGGCTCCGTTCCTGCAGACCTACGAAGGGGTGCGGGTGCAGTGCGCCAAGGCCGGCGAGGACTACTCGGCGGGCCAGATCGTGCCGATTCGCGGCGCGGCGCCCGGTGAACCGGTGGTGCCCGCCGACGCGGTGACCGCCAGCGGCAGTGGGCTGGACCCCGACATCTCACCCGCCTACGCCGACCTGCAGATCGCCCGAGTCGCCAAGACCCGCGGCGTCGCCGCCGAGCAGATCCGGACCCTGGTCGCCGACCATACCGAGGGTCGAGCGCTCGGCGTGTTCGGCGAGCCGCGGGTCAACGTGGTGGAACTCAACCTGGCACTGGACCAGAAGTTCCCGATGAAGAGTTGAGGGGTCGGTGGACGGATCTGCGAATAATAGGGGCGTGGACACCGTCCAACCGCCGCGCGTGACGTCCGGCGGCGAGCCGCCGCCGGACACTTCGTCCGAGAGTGACGCGGTGACCGCCCTGGGCGGCTCCCGGCCCAAGCGCGGCGAGTTACGGATCTACCTCGGCGCGGCGCCGGGAGTCGGCAAGACCTTCGCGATGCTCGGCGAGGCCCACCGCCGCCTGGAGCGGGGCACGGATCTGGTGGCCGCGGTGGTGGAGACCCACGGACGCCGGAAGACCGCGGAGCTTCTCGACGGGGTGGAGATCATTCCCCCGCGCTTCGTCGAGTACCGCGGTGGCCGCTTCCCCGAACTCGACGTGCCCGCCGTGCTGGCCCGCCGCCCGGAGGTGGTGCTCGTCGACGAATTGGCGCATACCAACACCCCGGGAAGCAAGAACCCGAAACGGTGGATGGACGTCGAGGAACTGCTCGACGCCGGCATTACCGTGCTCTCCACGGTGAACGTCCAGCACTTGGAAAGCCTCAACGACGTCGTCGCACAGATCACCGGCATCGAGCAGCAGGAGACCGTGCCCGACGAGGTCGTCCGCGGCGCCTCCCAGATCGAGCTGGTCGACATCACACCGGAGGCGTTGCGGCGCAGGCTGTCCCACGGCAACGTCTACGCCCCGGAGAAGGTGGACGCCGCGCTGTCGAACTACTTTCGGCGCGGCAACCTCACCGCGCTGCGGGAGTTGGCGCTGCTGTGGCTCGCCGACCAGGTCGACGCCGCGCTCGCGAAGTACCGGGCCGAGAACAAGATCACCGATACCTGGGAGGCACGCGAACGCGTGGTGGTGGCGGTCACCGGCGGTCCCGAGTCGGAAACGTTGGTGCGCAGGGCTTCCCGGATCGCCTCGAAGGCCAGCGCCGAGCTGATGATCGTGCACGTGGTCCGCGGCGACGGGCTGTCCGGAGTGTCCGCACCGCAGATGGGCAAGGTACGGGAGCTGGCTGCCAGCCTCGGCGCCACCGTGCACACCGTCGTCGGCGACGATCTGCCCAAGGCGCTGCTGGACTTCGCCCGGGAGATGAACGCCACCCAGTTGGTGATCGGCACGTCACGGCGATCCCGGTGGGCGCGGGTGTTCGACGAGGGCATCGGCGCCGCGATCGTGCAGCACTCCGGCAAGATCGACGTTCACATGGTCACCCACGAGGAGGCCAAACGCGGCTTCTCGGTGCGGTCGACCACCCCCCGGGATCGCCGTGTCCTCTCCTGGGTGGCGGCGGTCGTGGTGCCCACGGTGATCTGTGCCGTCACCGCGCTGTTCCTGGACAGGTTCCTGAAGATTCCCGGCGAGACCGCCATCTTCTTCGTCGGCGTTCTGCTGGTCGCACTGCTGGGCGGCGTCGCGCCCGCCGTGGTGTCGGCGGTGCTCTCCGGCCTGCTGCTCAACTACTTCCTCACCGAGCCGCGCTACACCTTCACCATCGCCGAACCGGATTCGGCCATCACCGAGGTGGTGCTGTTGGTGATGGCGGTCGCCGTCGCCGCCCTGGTAGACCGGGCCGCCAGCCGCACCCGCGAGGCCAGGCACGCCTCGCAGGAGGCCGAACTGCTGACGCTGTTCTCCGGGTCGGTGTTGCGCGGGGCAGATCTGGAGACCCTGCTGGAACGGGTGCGTGAAACCTATTCGCAGCGGGCGGTTTCCATCCTGCGGGTGCGCGGCGAGGACGAGCAGATCGTCGCATGTGTCGGCACCGACCCCTGCCTGAGCGTCGACTCGGCCGACACCGCCATCGAGGTCGGCGACGACGAGTTCTGGATGCTGTTGACCGGCCGCAGCCTGCCCGCCCGCGACCGCCGGGTGCTGACCGCCGTCGCCAAACAGGCGGCCGGACTGTTGCGCCAGAGCGAGCTGGCCGCCGAAGCCAGCAAGGCCGAGGCGATCGAGAAGGCCGACGATCTGCGCCGTTCGCTGCTCTCGGCGGTCAGCCACGACCTGCGCACACCCCTGGCGGGGGCCAAGGCCGCGGTGTCCAGCCTGCGCTCCGACGACGTCGGCTTCTCCCCGGAGGACACCGCCGAACTACTCGCCACCGTCGAGGAGTCGGTGGATCAGTTGACGGCGCTGGTCGACAACCTGCTGGACTCGTCCCGGCTGGCTGCCGGCGCGGTGCGCCCAGAGTTGAAGCGGGTGTATCTGGAAGAGGTGGTGCAGCGCGCGCTGCTCGGTATCAGTCGCGGGGCAACGGGATTCGGTCCCGGCGGGCTGGACCGGGTCAAGGTCGCGGTCGACGACGCGGTGGTGCTGGCCGACGCCGGCCTGCTGGAACGCGTGCTGGCCAACCTGATCGACAACGCCCTGCGCTACGCGCCGCACAGTGTCGTGCGGGTCAACGCAGGGCGGGTGTCGGACCGGGTCCTGATCAACGTCGTCGACGAAGGCCCCGGGGTTCCCCGTGGCACCGAGGAACAGCTGTTCGAGGCGTTTCAGCGGCTCGGTGATCGGAACAACAAATACGGTGTGGGACTTGGCCTTTCCGTCGCCCGCGGGTTCGTCGAGGCGATGGGCGGAACGATCGCGGCCACCGACACTCCCGGCGGGGGGCTGACGGTGGTGGTCGATCTGGCGGCGCCGCCCCGGGTGGCCGACCGATGACGAAGACCAAGGTGCTGGTGATCGACGACGAACCGCAGATCCTGCGGGCGTTGCGGATCAACCTGAGCGTTCGCGGCTACGAAGTGATCACCGCGGCCACCGGGGCGGCCGCACTGAAGGCGGCCGCCGAGCACCACCCGGATGTGATCGTGCTCGATCTGGGCCTGCCCGATATGGACGGTATCGAGGTGCTCGGCGGGCTGCGCGGCTGGCTGAGCGCGCCGGTGATCGTGCTCTCGGCGCGCACCGACTCCACCGAGAAGGTCGAGGCGTTGGACGCGGGCGCCGACGACTACGTGACGAAGCCGTTCGGCATGGACGAGTTCCTGGCGCGGCTGCGCGCCGCCGTTCGCCGGGGCGCCGCGGCGTCGGAGACCGACGAGCCGGTGATCGAAACCGATTCCTTCACAGTCGATCTCGCTGCGAAGAAGGTCATCAGGAACGGCTCCGAGGTGCACCTTACCCCCACTGAGTGGGGCATGCTCGAGATGCTGGCGCGCAACCGCGGCAAGCTGGTGGGCCGCGAGGAGCTGCTGAAGGAGGTGTGGGGCCCGGCGTATGCGAAGGAGACCCACTACTTGCGGGTCTATCTCGCGCAGCTGCGGCGCAAGCTCGAGGACGACCCGTCGCATGCGCGCCACCTACTCACCGAGGCCGGGATGGGCTATCGCTTCGAGGCGTGATCCCGGCGCGAGCGGCTCTCCGACGAAGGGGGTGTTGTGCCCGGCTACGAGCGACTACGGCCACGGAGCATCGCCGTCCTGCCGGGATAGTCGCTCGAAGGCGGGCAACAGCACCCTGTCCGGGGATTGCGTGTAGCGGCACCGGCGGGACAGCGGGCGCACCACGGTCTGGCCCGGATGGGCCAGCATCTGGCGCGCATGGTCCGCCCCCGATCGCACACCCGACGCCGATACTTGAGCCCATGCACATCACCGTCGACTACGACCTGTGTGAAGGCCACGGGCAGTGCCTGATGGCGGCGCCCGAACTGTTCGACCTGCCCGACGGTGCCGACCAGGTCGTTGTGCTCGACGCCGATCCGCCCGAATCCGAGCGCGACCGGGCGATCCGCGCTGCGGCGATGTGCCCGGCGCTCGCGATCAAGGTCGGCTGAGTCGGTCCGCCTCGGCCAGGTCGTCGAGCACCCCGAACCGGCCGGCCATGGCCGCCGCCGCGATCCGGTTCGTCACCCCCAGCCTGGCCAGCAGCGCGGCGACCATCCGCTTGGCGGTGCGCTCGGAGACCAGCATCCGCTGCGCGATGTCTCCGGTCTCCATCCCGGTGGCAAGTAAGGTCCACAGCCGCAGGTCCTGGTCGGACAGGTTGTCCAAGAGTGTCGTGGGCGGCTTGCGGGTATTGCTCAGCAGCGCGTCCAGCAACGTCCCGTCGACAACGCGTAGACCCTCGGCAATCGTCCAGAGCGGACCTGCCAGTGCCTCCGGGCGCGCGGTCTTCGGGAGAAACCCGTCGGCGCCGGCCCGCAACGCCTCCTCCGCGAGGCTCACGTCGTCGGTTCCCGACAGCGCCAGGATCCGGGTCTTCGGGTGGCGCGCCTTGATATGCCGGATGGCCGCCACCCCGCCCAGTGGCGGCATGGTCAGATCGATGATCGCGACGTCGGCATCACAGCCGGCGACCAGGTCGGCTGCCTCCTCGACGTATGTGGTCTGGCCGCCGACGGTGAAGAGCTCCCCCCACTCCCGTGTCAGCAGCAGAGCCAGACCCTGCGCGAAGAGTTCGTGGTCGTCGACGATGACCACCACGATCTTTCGGCCGCCGGCTTTGGCGTTCATTGCCGCGATGCTAGCCGCAACCCTATGGTCAGCCGGGTGAGACAGCTCGATCACGCCGTCATCGACAACGGCGACCTCGGCATGGCCCGCATCGTGGTCGCGGTGCGCGCCGCGGTCGTGGCCTCGATCAGCGTCCTGGTGCTCGTGGGTCCTGACTGGCTGCGCCAGCACGTCTCGGTCACCCTCGCTGTGCTGGCGGGCGCCATGGTGTATTCCCTGCTGCTGCTGGCCAACCCGCAGCTCGAGGTGCGACGCACCCGGTACTCGTGGCTGGTCAGTGCCGCCGACACCGCTTTCACACTGGCGCTCATCGTGCTCACCGGCGGCCTGTACAGCCCGTTGGTGACGGTGCTGCCACTGGTGGTGATCGCCTCGGCGGCCCGGCTTTCCTTCATCGAAACCCTCTTCCTGTCAACGCTTTTGGGCGGCGCATACATCGCTGTGGTACTCACCCTGAGGGCGCAGCCGACCGTGACGACGGCACCGGCACTGCAAGCCGGCTGGTCGGCGCTGTACCTCGTGTTCATCGCGATCCTGACCGCGGGACTGTCCGCGCTCGCCGAGCGTGAGCACCGTTCGCGGGTCAGCGCCCTGGTCGAAGCCGAGGCCGAGCACGCGGCCGCAGACGAGGAACGCGACTTGCGGGCCCGGCTGCTGCAGTCCTACCAGTCTCAGCAGGATGGCCTGCAGGTCCTGGTGCACGAATTTCGCACACCGATCGCCTCCCTGCAGGCGCTGACCGATGCGCTGGCGGGACCGATGTCCGACGCCGACCGCGCCACCGGCCTGCGCCTGGCGAACCGGCACGTCGGGCATCTGGCCGACATGATCGACGCACTGTCCGACGTCGCCCTGAGCCGACGGCCGACGTTCTCGGCCGGGCGGGTCAGACGAGTGGACGTCGCCGACCTCGTCACCGCCGCGGCGGACGCCGTCCACCTGACCGCACCGCGTCTGCGGCTGACAGTGGCCGGTGACGTGAGCGCGGTACCGATCAACTCCCAGGGCGTGCGACGGGTGGTGACCAACCTCCTGGAGAACGCCTCGCGGCACGGCCGGGGCGCCCCTGTCGAGGTCACCTGCACCCGCACCGATGACGAACTCGTTATCGCGGTACTCGACCGCGGGCCCGGCATCCCCGCCGAAAGTCTGGGCGAGCTCACCGCCAAGTACGTCAGCGCCGGCGGCCAGCGCGGCACCGCTGGGCTGGGCCTGTGGATCGTGCAGCAGATCGTCGACGCCATGGGCGGCCGGGTGGATTTCTCGGCCCGCGCGGGTGGCGGACTGGTTGCGACCTTCCGGACGCCTGTCGAGACCTGACGCTGGCCCGCGCAGGCCACTGATTGGCACGCGCGACGGTCCCACCGCAGGCCCGTTCTGCCGACCATGGGTGCGACGCCGAAGTGACGCGCAGCACAGAGCGCGTCCACGGCGGTGACGAGAGGACGTCCATGACCGCCCCCACCACCGCACCCACCCGCGCCGACATCGACCTGGGCGCCCGCAGCTTCTGGTCGAAGTCGCCGGAGGAGAAGGACGAGGCCTTCGCGGTGCTGCGCCGGGAGAGCCCGGTGCCGTGGAGCGGGCCCGCCGAGTCGGACCTGCTGCCACCCGAGCTGAACCCACAGGGTTACTGGTCGCTGACGAAGCACGAGGACATCCGGATGGCCAGTCGACATCCCGAGATCTTCTCGTCGGCCAAGGGCATCACCATGGAGGACTTCGCCCCGGAAGCCGTCGAGATCGCCCAGTCGTTCATCGCGATGGACGCACCTCGGCACAGTCAACTGCGTGGCATCACCATGGACGCGTTCAAACCGAAGAACATGCGCCGGCTGGAGGGGTGGATCCGCGGGCACGCCCGTGACCTCGTGACCGAGATGTCCCACCTCGGCGAGGGAGATTTCGTCGAGCTGGTCTCGGTCAAGCTCCCGGGCCGCATCTTCGGCAGCTTCTTCGGCCTACCCGAGGGCGAGATCCGGGACAAGGCCGTCAACGCCGCCCAGCGCCTGCTCGGCTGGACCGATCCCAACATCCGCGGCGAGCAGTCCGAGCTGGAGGTATTCATGACCTCGGTGATGGACCTGCACGCCGTGGCCGCCGAACTGATCCCCGAGCGACGCGCCCATCCGGGCGAGGACCTGTTGACCTGGATGGTGCAGGCCGAATTCGACGGCAAGAAGATGACCGACGACGAGCTCAAGGCGTTCTTCGTGTTGTTGGCCGTAGCATCCAACGACACCACGCGGCACGCCTCGGCACACGCCATCTACACGTTCTCGAAGTTCCCGGACCAGAAGGCCAAGCTGATCGAGGACATCCCCGGCCGCATCGATACCGCCGTCGAGGAGGTGTTGCGCTGGGCCTCGCCGCTGCTGCACATGCGGCGGACCGCCACCCAGGACGTCACCGTGCGCGGCTCGGAGATCAAGGCCGGCGACAAGGTCGTGCTCTGGTACTACTCGGGAAACCGCGACGAGGACGTCTTCGAGAACCCGCATACGTTCGACATCATGCGAAACCCCAACCCGCACATCGCCTTCGGCGGCGGCGGCCCGCACTTCTGTCTTGGCGCCGCACTCGGTCGAACCATGCTGCGGACCCTGCTCACCGAGGTGTACACCCGCATCCCGGATATCTCGGCACCCGAGCCGAACTTCCAGCTGGCCAACTTCATCAACGGCATCAACAGCCTGCCGGCCACCTGGACCCCGGAGAAGCGCTGACACACCCGTCAGATGCGAACTATCGTGTGCGCAGGGCCCGCCGGCCGGGCCGCGAAGGAGATGATCTGAGATGCACGTTTCCGAGCAGGTTCCCCAGACCAAGCACACCGGTGGTTGTACCTGTCGCTGCAACGCCTGCAAGGGTGGGCACCACTGCCACAACATCGGCAGCGGCTGCCGCGTCAAGCTGGGCGGTTGATCTCCGCGAGGTAACCGGGGCGCCGGGATTTCCGACGGCGCCCCTGTTGCGTCCCACCGGGTCGTCCGCCTTCCGCGGCCCGTTCTCGCCCGGCCCGCCCCGATTGACGTCGGCAGGCAGCGGGTATGCCAGCGACCTGCAGGCCCGTCAATACCGCAGGGCCGCTGATGGAAGGCAGCACCATGGGGACCGTCCGAACCGGTAGGCCGCGCACCCGGCGGGTCGGGCTGCTGGCGGTGCAGGGCGCGACGCTCATCGTCGCCGCCGTGTGTCTCGCCGCCGCCATCGCGGGGTTCATCCCGGGCCTCACCAGCCACCTCGACCAGCTGCAGTGGCATGGCGAACGCTCGCACGCCGAACTGTTCGGCGTGTTCGGCATCTCGGTCGTGCACAACCTCGTGCACCTGATCTTCGGCGTCGCCGGCCTGATCCTGGCCCGCACCTACCGGCGGGCCCGCGCCTACCTGATCGGCGGCGGTTTCATCTTCCTCGGGCTGTGGCTCTTCAGCCTGCTCAGCGACACGCCGGCTCGCGCCCTGCCGCTCAACGACGCCGACAACTGGCTGCACCTGTCCATCGGTGTGGTGATGATCCTGCTGGGCCTGACCCTGGCCGGCAGCAAGGTTCCCACCGGCGCGGAGGGCGAGATCCTCATCCCGCCGGAGTGACGGCTCACCCGAGCGACAGCGCGATCCCGTCCAGGATGTCGTGTTCGCTGACGACAAGTTCGTCGATACCGGCCCGGCGGCCGAGCGCATCGGCCAGCTCCTCGACCACGATGGCGCCCCCGCCGATGACGTCGACCCGGCCCTCGTGCATCGGCCCGAGCGCGGCCCGTTGCTTGCGGGTCATGCCGATCAGCTGATCGCACACCGGCAACAACTTCGCGAACGAGACCCGGGACAGGTGAATCGCCGCAGGGTCGTAGGTGGTCAGCTGAGCCGCCAGCGCCGCGATCGTGGTGAACGTCCCGGCCACCCCCACCCAGGTCCTTGCCCCGTCAACCGGTACCTCCCGCAGCGCCGCCCCGAGCCGTTCGCGCACCACCTCGCGGGCGGCCGCCACCTCTGCGGCGGTCGGCGGATCGGAGTGCAGGCACCGCTCGGTCAGCCGGACGCAGCCGATGTCGGCGGAGAAACTGGCCTGCACACCGGCCCGGTCGCCCACCACCACCTCGGTCGAGCCACCCCCGAGATCGACGACCACGAAAGGCGCTGCAGCGGGGTCCAATTCGCCCACCGCGCCGATGAAGGACAACTCCGCCTCCTCGGCCCCGGTGATCACCTCGGCGACCGCACCGGGGCAGGCCCGGCCGAGCACGTCGGCGGTCATCGCGAAGAACACCTCCCGGTTGGCCGCGTCCCGGGTCGCCGAGGTCGCCACCATGCGGACCCTGCCGACGCCGAAGGTGGCCAACAGGTCGGCGTAGTCGGCCAGCGCGGCCCGGGTGCGGGCGAGCGCGTCCGGCGCGAACTGCCCGGTGGCGTCGACACCTTGGCCGAGCCGCACGATGCGCATCTCGCGGTGCAGGTCGACCAGTCGGCCGTCCACCCGGTCGGCGATCAGCAAGCGGATCGAATTGGTGCCGCAGTCGATGGCGCCAACCCGGTCGTTCCGCACGCTCACGTCCAGTCCCCCTTCGCCAGAATGCCTGCCATCGCCGGCTCGTCGGCCAGCAGGGCCAGTGCCTCGTCCCCGAACGGATTGACTCCCCGGCCCTTGGCCAGTGCGTGCGCCATCAGCACGTGCAGGCACTTGACCCGGTCCGGCATGCCACCACCGGAGAAGGTGGTGCCCAGCGGGTCGATCGCGTCGCGCTCGGCCAGATACGACTCGTGGGCCCGCCGGTAGGCCGCAGCCAGCTCGGGGTCCTCGGCAAGCCGATCGGTCATCTCCCGCATCAGCCCCTCGGACTCCAGCCGGCTCGCGGCGGCGGTCAGCACCGGATGGGTCAGGTAGTACAGGGTCGGAAACGGCGTGCCGTCCGGCAGCCGGGGCGACGTCTTCACCACTGCCGGTTCACCATTGGGGCATCGGTAGGCGATCTCGAGCACGCCACGCGGTTCACGTCCCAGCTGACGCGCCACCGCGTCCAAGTCGGCGGGATCAACCACCCGGCGGCACCGGGACGGGTTCGGGTGGCGGCGGCAACGGAATGGTCGGCGACGTCGTCGGGGTGGTCGGCGCCGGCGGCGGACCGTGGGGCGTGTCGGCGATGGTGTGCCACAGCGCGGTGTACCACGGGTCGGTGCTGCGCACGGCCGCTGCCTGCGGGCTCGCACCCGGCTCCGCGACGGCGCCCGCCGGCAGCTGAACCTGATACGGAATGTCGCCGGGCATCACGAACCCGAGTCGCTCCCGGGCCTGCGCGGCGATGTACGCCGGGTCGGCGAGCTTGGCCTTCTGCGCCTCCAGATCGGCGATCTGGGCCCGCAGCGCCGCCTCGCTGGCGGCGAGTTGCTTCATCTCGGTGCGCTGCGCGAAGTAGGTGCGCACCGGCCCGGCGATGGTCAACGTCAGCACGCACACCACCGCCGCCAGGATCGCCGCGCGGCGGGCGGTGAATCCCAGCCGCTGTTCGCTCTGCTGCTCCACCGCTGCCGCGACCGCACGCCGGATCGGTTCGACGATGCTGTTGCCGGCCGACTCGGCCGCGGCCCGCGCCTCGGTCGGCCGGGGCTCGCGTTTGGCCGCGGGCGAGGTACGCGAGCGGCTCCGACCCGACCCGCCCGGCCGGGAGGCCGGTGCACGTCGATTGGGGTCAGGCCGCTTGCCTTCTGCCACAGCGCTTTTCGCGTCTACTCGGGTCCGACGAACCGGGGGAAGGCCAGGTCGCCGGCGTAGCGGGCGGCGTCGCCGAGTGCCTCTTCGATGCGCAGCAGCTGGTTGTACTTGGCCACCCGCTCGCTACGGGCGGGCGCACCGGTCTTGATCTGGCCGCTGCCGACGGCCACCGCGAGATCGGCGATCGTGGTGTCCTCGGTCTCGCCGCTGCGGTGGCTCATCATCGTGCGGTAGCCGCTGTTGTGCGCCAGCGCCACCGCGTCCAGGGTCTCGGTGAGGGTGCCGATCTGGTTGACCTTCACCAGCAGGGCGTTGGCGGCACCACGTTCGATACCCTCCTCGAGCCGTTCGGGATTGGTGACGAACAGGTCGTCACCCACGATCTGCACCCGGTCGCCGATGGCGGTGGTGAGCTCCACCCAGCCGTCCCAGTCGTCCTCCGACAGCGGATCCTCGATGGAGACCAGCGCGTAGGCGTCGAGCAGTTCGGCGTAGAACTGCGTCATCTGCTCGGCGGTGCGGGTCTCGTTCTCGAACCGGTAACCGCTTCCAGCGGTATAGAACTCGGTCGCGGCGACGTCGAGCGCCAGCGCCACATCGGTGCCCAGGACGAAGCCGGCCCCCTCGATGGCCGAGCCGATCAGGTCCAGCGCGGCCTTGGTGCCCGCCACGTCCGGCGCGAAACCGCCCTCGTCCCCGAGCCCGGTGGCGAGCCCCTGCTTCTTGAGCACCGACTTGAGCGAGTGGTAGACCTCGGCACCCCAGCGCAGCGCCTCCCTGAAGCTCGGCGCACCGATCGGCGCGACCATGAACTCCTGGACGTCGACACCGGTGTCGGCATGCGCGCCACCGTTGAGGATGTTCATCATCGGCACCGGAAGGATGTGAGCGTTCGGCCCGCCCAGGTACCGGAACAGCGGCAGCGCCGCGCTGTCCGCGGCGCCCTTCGCCACCGCCAGCGAGACGCCCAGGATCGCGTTGGCCCCCAGCCGAGACTTGTCCGGCGTGCCGTCGAGGTCGAGCAGGGCCTGGTCGATCAGCCGCTGATCGTCGGCGTTCATTCCGATGACGGCCGGCGCGATCTCGTCGAGCACCGCCTCCACCGCCTTCTCCACGCCCTTGCCGCCGTAGCGGGATGCACCGTCGCGCAACTCGACCGCCTCGTGCTCACCGGTCGACGCACCGGAGGGAACGGCAGCCCGGGCGAAGGTGCCGTCGATCAGCGCTACCTCGACCTCGATGGTGGGATTGCCCCGGGAGTCGAGAATCTCGCGAGCCGCAACCTGCTCGATGATGCGCACTGGGCGTCTCCCTGGGTCGTGGCCCGTCGTCGGACTCGCCTGGCCGGAAGGGCTGTCGGCCATAGCCTAGATGGTGCCGGGGCCGCCAGCGTGCTGGAGCACCAGCTAGAGCGGATGTCCGGCCGCGTACGCGGTGGCCCAGTCCCGGACCGTGCGGGCGTACTGATCGGAATGGTTGTAGGCCCGCAGGGCGTTCATCCAGCCGCGCGCGGTGGCCAGATCCTTGCCCCGGAAGCACAGATAACCGGCGGCCGACAACGCCGCGTCGTCGATGTTGTCCGGACTGATCACGCCGTCGTTGTTGGCGTCGACCCCGTAGAGCCGCCAGGTCTCCGGGATGAACTGCATCGGACCCATGGCCCTGGCGTAGACCGGATCGCCGTCCAACGCCTCCTCGCTGTCGACGATCTCGAGGTTGCCGTTGCTGCCGTCCAGGCGTACCCCGCGAATGGGCGGGGTGACGTCGCCGTTCGGCAGGATCTGCGCGTCGTGGTAGGTGCCGTGGTGGCTTTCCACCATGCCGATGCCGGCCAGGGTGGTCCAGGCCAGGTGGCATTTCGGGTTCTCCACCTCGGCCACCCGCGCCGCGTAGGCGTAAGCCTCCAGCGCATGCACCGGAATGCCCAGCGCTGGAGCGCGTTCGGCCGCCCACTGATGCAGTTGGTCGGCACCGCGACCGGCGCCGTGGGTGTCGATCGCCGGCACCGGGTCACCCGCCGGCGGCGGCACGCCCTCCGGAATCGGGGTCCCGAGCTGCCACGAGCAACTCGATGCCAGCAGCACCGCCGCCGCCCCAATCACGACGATGGGACGCAGCCAACGCGACGACGACAACAGGACTCCTCGAAACCCGACTCTCGGTCTGTACATCGTCCCATGACCCAGGGTCCGTTATCCCCTACCGACGCCGCACCCCCTGATGGTAACGTCATTACCATCCCTCTGCTAAGGTGAGCCACACCTTGGTTTGGTAAGCCAATGCTTGCCTCAATTCCGACATGAGTGAGGACACGCCGATGATCACCCTGAGTGCGGCGGCGCCGAACATTCCCGCCCAGGTCTTCGGCAGCGGCCTGATCGGCCTGCGGGAGGGCCTGGAGGCCGGCATCGTCGTGATGGTCCTGGTCGCGTTCCTGGTCAAGGCCGACCGCCGCGACGCCCTCACGTGGGTGTGGGCCGGCGTGGCCGCCGCGGTGGCGATGACGGTCGGCGTGTTCCTGACCATCCAGTACGGCGCCTACACCATCAAGGACCTCGCGGCCGAGGCGATCGCGGGCGTGGCGTCGCTGGTGGCCGTGGCGATCGTCACCTCGATGGTGCTGTGGATGCGTAAGGCCGCGGCGGGCCTGTCGGGGGAACTGCGTGCCGGGATGTCGCGCGCCTTGGAGACCGGCGCCCTGGCGGTGTTCATGCTGGCCTTCCTGGCCGTCGGTCGCGAGGGGGTGGAGACCGCACTGTTCATGGTCGGCTACGCCGAGGCAGAGACCGCCTGGCCGCTGCTGGGCCTGCTGATCGGCGTCCTGGTGGCCGCGGGCATCGCGGTCGGCATGTACGCCGGCGCGGTGCGGATCAATCTCGCCAAGTTCTTCACCTACACCGGCGCATTCCTCATCGTGGTCGCCGCCGGCATCCTGTCCTACGGCGTCGGCGCCCTGCAGACGGTCGGTTGGCTGCCGAACCCCGGCGGCCGGGCGTTCGACATCAGCTCCTGGTTCAACTGGTCGTCCTGGTACGGCGAGATCATCCAGGGCGTCTTCAACATCACGCCCACCCCGACGGTGTTGCAACTCGTGTGCTGGCTGGCCTACCTCGCGATCGTGCTCACCCTGTTCCTGCGGCCCACCGCGGTCGCGCACCCCGCCGCCAAACCGGAGCCGGCTCCCCTCACCGAAAGGTCGACCACGTGAAGTTCAAGACCGGTACCGCGACCGTCACCGCGATCCTGGCAGGTGTCGCCATGGCTGGTTGCACGGCCAAGGAATCGAAACCCGCGGGCACCAGCGTGGCCGCACCCGCGGAGGTCACCGTCGACGCGACCGACACCGGCTGCACGCTGTCGGCCACCGAAGCCGGCACCGGGCCGACGACGTTCGTCATCACCAACAACGGCACCAAGGTGACGGAGTTGTACGTCTACGGCCAGGGCGACCGCGTGCTGGGCGAGGTGGAGAACGTCTCCCCCGGCCTGCAGCGCAAGCTCGTCGTCCAGCTGAGCGAGCCGGGCACCTACCGGGTCGCGTGCAAACCCGGCATGGTGGGTGACGGCATCCGCGCCGACTTCACCGTCAAGGGCGCGTCCGTGCAGACCGACGACAACGGCCGGCTCAAGAAGGCCTCGGCGGACTACAAGGCCTACGTCGTGGGTCAGACCGACCAACTGGTCACCGCCACAACCGCTTTCGTGGCCGCCGTGAAGGCCGGTGACGTGAACGGCGCCAAGGCGATGTACCCGGCCACCCGCACCTATTACGAGCGCATCGAGCCGGTGGCCGAATCGTTCCCGGACAACCTCGACCCGCGCATCGACCTGCGGGAGGCCGATCTCGAACCGGGGCAGCGCTGGACCGGCTTCCACCGCCTCGAGAAGGATCTGTGGGTCAGTGGGCTGCAGCCCGACACCAACGCCGTCGCCGATAAGTTGCTCGCCGACATCAAGGAACTCCACGAGCAGGTGGAGTCGCCGGAATACACCATTCACGCGACCCAGATCGCCGGCGGCGCGCAGGGTTTGCTCGACGAGGTCGCCGCGAGCAAGATCACCGGCGAGGAGGACATCTTCAGCCACACCGACCTGTGGGACTTCGACGCCAACGTCGAGGGCTCGCGGACCGCGGTGGGCGCGGTGCGGCCCGTCCTCGACGAGCGGGACGCCGAACTGGGCAAGCGGGTCGACGAACGCTTCGCGGCGGTCGAGGCGATGCTGGCCAGGTACCGGAAGGGCGACGGCTTCGTGTCCTACGACACCGTCACCGAGCCTGCGCGCCAGGAGCTTTCGCGTGCCATCGACGCGCTCAGCAAGGAAGTCAGTCAGGTTCAGGGTGTCATCGCCCCCCAGTGACATCCGGCAGCCCACCGGGCTGTCGCGGCGCAAGCTGTTCGGCGCCGCCGGGGTGACGGCCGCGGTGGTCGGCGCCGCGAGTGCCGGCGCGTTGGCCGGGCGCGCATCGGCGGCCGACGCCGTGCCGGGTGACCTGCACAAGCCGGTGCCCTTTCGCAGCGGGCGCCAAGCGGGCATCATCACCCCGGCCCAGGACCGGATGCACTTCTGCGCGTTCGACGTCACGACCGACTCGAAGGCCGACGTGGTGGCGATGCTGAAGGAATGGACCGGGATGGCCGAGCGGATGACCGCCGGCGACGAAGCGGTCCGGGACGGTGCCGTAGGACTCAATCCCTATGCGCCGCCGTCGGATACCGGCGAGGCGCTCGGGCTGGCCGCCTCCCAGCTCACGCTGACGATCGGGTTCGGACCGAGCTTCTTCGTCAAGGACGGCAGGGACCGGTTCGGCATCGCGCGGCACAAGCCCGACCTGCTGGCCAATCTGCCGAAGTTCCCGAACGAGACGCTGGATCCGGCCCGTTGTGGCGGTGACATCGTGGTCCAGGCCTGCGCGAATGACCCTCAGGTCGCGGTGCACGCCATCCGCAACCTGGCCCGGGTCGGCTTCGGCACGGTGGCCGTGCGCTATTCCCAACTGGGCTTCGGTCGCACGTCCTCGACCACCAGGGAGCAGAGCACACCGCGGAACCTGTTCGGCTTCAAGGACGGAACCAACAACATCAAGGCCGAGGACATCGGAACCCTCGACGATCAGGTGTGGGTGGCCAAAGGAGACGGGCCGGGCTGGATGACCGGCGGAACCTACTTGATCAGCCGGCGAATCCGGATGCGCATCGAGGCCTGGGACCGCACCACGCTGCTGGAGCAGGAGCGGGTGATCGGACGGCAGAAGGGCAGCGGCGCACCCAATGGCCTGGCCGAGGAGTTCGAAGAACTGAATCTCGACCTGGTGGACGACAAGGACACGCCGCTCGTCGACGTCGACGCCCACGTGCGCCTGGCCTCACACCAGCATCTGAACGGCATCCGGATCCTGCGCCGCGGCTACAACTTCACCGACGGATCGGACGGGTTCGGCCACCTCGACGCCGGGCTGTTCTTCATCGCGTTCGTGCGGAATCCGGTGACCCAGTTCATTCCGATGCAGGCCGAACTGGCCCGCCGCGACGCGCTCAACGAGTACATCACCCACACCGGCTCGGCGATCTTCGCCTGCCCGCCCGGTCTGCGCGATTCGGACTACTGGGGTTCGACGCTGCTGGACTGAGCCGCCGGCGGTTCCGGCTCGTCCAAGTCGATATCGGTGACCCGCTCGTCGACGTCGAGCAGCTCGTCGCCGGCCACCACCACGGGCACCGCCGGGAGGTCGTCCAGCGGTTCGGCATGACTCGTCACCGGCCAGTGTCGGCGCCACTCGTCCTCGGTGACGGCGCCCAGCATGACGGCGACGTCCAGTTCGGCGGGCACGTCCTCAACGCGGCGGGACACCAAGATCGCCGCCTCGGCGCGACGAACCGTGTCCATGAACTCCAGAACCGCTGTGCGCAAATCATTCTCGGCGTCGGTGTGGGTGGCGACCACCACGGTCGTGATCGCCGAGGGGATCAGGTCGGCAGGCAGGCCAGCGCCTAGCACCCGCGCGATCACCTTCTGCGTCAACGCCAATGCGGGCTGGCCGGTCGGGATGTCGTCCATGCGCGACACCCGCGCAGATGTCTCCAGCGCCTTGCGCTCCTCCCACTGCGCAAGTTGGTCCTCCAGCGAGATCGGCTCGCCCGCCAGCACAGCGGGGACCCGGTTACCCAACTTGCGCACCAACGCATCGGCGACATCGTCGATGGTGAACGGCCGGTGCAGCGCCTCCTCGGCGATGCGGGCGTGGAACAGCACCTGCAGCAGCACGTCGCCGAGTTCGTCGCGCAACTCCTCGGGGTTTCCGCCGCGCACCGCGTCGAACAACTCGTAGGTCTCCTCCAGCAGGTAGCGCCGCAGCGAGTCGTGGGTCTGCTCGCTCTCCCACGGCCCGGCGGTGCGCAACCTGTCCATGATCGCCACCGCATCGACCAGTCGTTCGCCGCGCTGGGGTTCCGGGACCTCGATCAACGGCTCGCCGGCCGCGAGCCGGGCCCGCACCTCGGGATGGCGCCGATCGGACGACAACAGCACCGGCGCGTCCTCGCCGGTGAACACCGGGCGCGCCGACGGCAGCGACCAGGGCACCCTGATCGGCATCTCCTCGGTGTACTGCAGGTCGCCGCCGAGCAGGGCGACCGCTTCGACCGGAACCAGGAGGGGCCGGCGCGGATCGACGAGGATGACCGTCACCGTGCGTCTCCCCTCCCGGCACCCGCGGTGGCCGTGAAGGTCGTTATATCAGCCTCGGCTTGCGGTTTTCCGTCAAGCGCCAGAAGTAGGTCGGCGACCATCTGCACCAGCGCCAGGTCACGGATCCGTGCCGCCCCGATACCGCTGCCCTCCCGGGGGATCGGCACCTGAATCGTGGCGGTCGTCGCCCGATAACCCGCGCCCGGATACACCCGCTTGAGCCGCACCTGCGCGGAGTCGGGCAGCGCCAGCGGCGACACCCGAAGGGTTGTGCCGGAACCGGTTCCGGTGGCGGCCACCTCGGTCACCCCGTACTGCCGGCACAACAGGCGCAGCCGGGCCACCGCCACCAGTCGCTGGGCCGGCTCGGGCAGCGGGCCGTAGCGGTCGGTCAGCTCCTCGATGACGGCGTTCACGGCATCGCCGTCGGGGGCGGCGGCGAGCCGCCGGTAGGCCTCCAGCCGCAACCGATCGCTGGCGATGTAGTCCGGCGGCAGATGCGCGTCCACCGGAAGGTCGATCCGGACGTCCTTGGGCTCCTCGGGCGTCGTCACCATCTTGCCGTCGGCCGCCGCCCGGTACGCCTCGACGGCCTCGCCGACCAGCCGCACGTAGAGATCGAAGCCGACCCCGGCCACGTGGCCGGACTGCTCGACCCCTAGCACGTTGCCCGCACCGCGAATCTCCAAGTCCTTCAACGCAACTGCCATACCCGCACCGAGCTCGTTGTTCTGCGCGATGGCGCCCAGCCGGTCGTACGCGCTCTCGGTCAGGGGCATTTCGCGCGGGTACACGACGTCGCCGTAGCCGCGCCCGCGGCTGCGCCCCACCCGGCCG
>CAZHUU010000093.1:0-19172 GCA_964535335.1 uncultured Mycobacterium sp. | reverse complement strand
CGGCGTGGTCGCGACCACCGACGAACGCACCGGCGCGGCAAGGGATTTCGATGTCCGGGCGGGCACCTGGATAGCCACCGAGACGGCGGCGCAGTTCGCGCCGCTGCTGTGCGGTGGGCTGCCGCACGAGCAGGAGCGGGCGCTGCTGAAAGTCCTTGAGGGGCCCCGGTTCTGCGGGCACCCGGACCTGAAGTACGCGCTGATCCCGTCGACGTCACCGGTGTCCAAGGACTTCCGGCCGCGCGAGTACTGGCGCGGGCCGGTATGGCCGGTGTTGACCTGGCTGTTCTCCTGGGCGTTCGCCCGGCGCGGGTGGTCGGAGCGCTCGTTGCTGCTGCGCCGGGAGGGGCTGCGGCAGGCCAGCGACGGCACGTTCGCGGAGTATTACGAGCCGTTTACCGGTGAACCGCTGGGCAGCATGCAGCAGTCGTGGACCGCGGCCGCCGTCCTGGACTGGCTCGGCTGAGGTGGGGAGCTAGCTTTCGGCCTGACCGGCCAGGCGCTCGAGTGGGGGCAGCGCCCGGGCCAGGGTGTCGCGCTCCTCGTCGGTGAGCTTGCCCAACATGGATTCCAGATGCGCGCGGCGGGCGGCCAGCGCCTCGCGATGCCGCAACAGGCCCTCGGGGGTCACCTCGACCAGGACGGCCCGCAGGTCGGAGGGGTCACGGGAGCGCTTGACCAGGCCGAGTTTCTCCAGCCGGCGGATCGCCACGGTGGTGGTGGGGGTGCGCACCCGCTCGCGCGCGGCCAGCTCGGTCATCCGGATCGGGCCCTGATCGAGCAGGGTCAGCAGGATCGACAGCTGGGCGAGAGTGAGGTCCGGCCCGTCGTTGCCGCGATTCACATCGCCACGGCGCAGGACAGAGAAGAGCTTGGAGAGAACCCGCTGCAGATCCGCCGACAGATCGGCGAGCTGCGGTTCGGTCTCTATCATAGTTCGCTAGTCTAACCTGTGCGCCGCCGTCAATTGGTGGGTTGCGCCATGTCGTCTGGCGAACGCCGATTTCAGCGACCGGGGCTCACAACACCTGCGACAGGAACCGCTGCAACCGGTCGGTTTGCGCCGAGGTGAAGATCTGCTCCGGCGGCCCGGACTCGATCACGGTGCCATGGTCCATGAAGACCACCGAGTCGGCGGTCGACCGGGCGAACCCCATCTCATGGGTGACCACCACCATCGTCATGCCGTCGGCGCCGAGTTCGGCGATCAGCGCCAGGATCCCTTTGACCAGTTCGGGATCCAGCGCCGAGGTGGCCTCGTCGAAGAACATCACCTGCGGTGCCATCGCGAGGGCCCGGGCGATGGCGACCCGCTGCTGTTGACCGCCCGACAGCGTGCCGGGCCGGGCGTCGGCCTTGTGCTTCAGGCCGACCCGCTCGAGTTGGGCCAGCCCGAGTTCGCGGGCCTGCTCGGCGGGGAGCCGTTTGAGCTTGCGGGGTCCCAGCGTCACGTTGTCCAGCACACTCTTGTGCGGGAACAGGTTGAACTGCTGGAAGACCATGCCGATGCGCTGGCGTAGCTTGTCCGGATCGTCGCGCAGCACTGATTGCCCGTCGAGCAGGATGTCGCCGCGGTCGGGTTCGTAGAGCCGGTTCAGGGTGCGCAGCAGCGTGGACTTGCCCGACCCGGACGGGCCGATGATGGCCGTGGTGCTGCCCGCCGGAACCTCGATGTCCACCCCGCGCAGCACGGCGTTGTCGCCGAAGGCAAGGTGAATATCGTTGGCGGCCAGCGAAACCGGCGCATACCGCGGTTCGGCCATCACACCATCTCCTGGCTCGCGGTGACCGGGTCCAGCGGATCCTCGGCGGCCGCCGGCCGGCCCCGCCGCAGCCGCCCGTCGATGTAGTTGACCAGGTGGGTCAGCGGAATGGTCAACAGCAGGTAGAACAGGCCGGCCGCCACCAGCGGGGAAAGGTTACCGGTCTGGGCGTTGAGATCGCGGCCCACCTGGAACAGCTCGCGCTGGCTGGCCACCAGGCCCAGGAAGTACACCAGCGAGGACGCCTTGAGCAGCGAGATGAACTGGTTCACCAGGGCGGGCAGCACCCGACGCACACCCTGGGGCACCACCACCAGTCGCATCGACGAGGCGTAGCTGAACCCCAGCGCCCGGGACGCTTCCATCTGCCCGGCCTCCACGCTCTGGATGCCGGATCGGAAGATCTCGCCGATGTAGGCCGCGGCCATCAGACCGAGCGCCGCGATGCCCAACGGGTACGGGTTGTTTCCGGTCAGCGCGCCGACGATGGGTCCGACCCCCAGCCCGATCAGAAGGATGATCACCACCTCGGGCAGACCGCGGAAGATGTCGGTGTAGATCCGGGCCGGCCACCTCAGCCAGCGCGCCCGGGAGATTCCGGCGACGGCCAGCACCATGCCGAGCAGCAGGCCGATGACGCTGGCGCTGAATGTCAGGATCAAGGTGTTGGGCAGGCCGGTGCGCAACAGATCCGGGATGGCCTTCTTGTACAGCTGCCAGTCCAGGAACGATTCGCGCAGTTGGCTCAGCACCGATTTCGGCGCCACCACCGCGGCCGCGGGCTTCTGGTGGGCGGCGGCGATGGCGGCGAAGTCTGGAAGTTGCGGTAGCGGCGCCGCCTTGGATCCCGGCTTCCAGCCGGGCGGCAGCGCCCGCGGCACCCACTCGGAGTACAGCCGCGACCAGGTACCGTCGGCGATCACGGCGTCCAGGCCGGCGTTGAGCGCGTCGATCAGCGGGCGGTTCTCGTCGGCGACGGCGTAGGCGACGAAGTTGTCCAGGCTGAAGGTGTTCTCGACGATGACGGCGGGATCGCCGGGGCGCACCGTGCCCTGCGCCTGCTGCGACGGCGCCACCCACGCGTCGATCTGCCGGGTCTTGAGGCTGGCGTAGACGGTGTTGTAGTCGGGGAACTTCACCGGCTGCAGGTGCAGGGTGTCGATGACGTACGACTCCTGCACGGTGCCCTGTACGACGCCGATGCGCTGGCCGGGCCCGAGTTTGTCGAAGCCGGTGATCGGCGAGCCGGACGGCACCACCAGGGAGAAGTAGCCGAAGTCGTAGCCGTTGGTGAAGCCGACGGTGCGCCGCCGGGCGTCGGTGGTGGTGATCGAGGACGAGCCGACGTCGAAGCGGCGGGCCGCGACCTGGGCCAGCAGCCCGGAGAACTCGGTGCCGACGAAGGTGACCTTCAATCCGAGCTTGTCGGCGATCGCCCGCAGCAGTTCGTTGTCGAATCCGGTGAACTGTCCCTGCGAGTTGATGCAGATGCTCGGTGGCGCATCGGAGAGGGTGCCGACGGTCAGCGTCCCCGGCGTGATCAGCCGTAGCGCGTCGAGGTTAATCGCGCTCAGCGGCTCGGTGGTGGCGGTCGTGTACTTGTCCTCGCTGGGCCCCTTGGCGGCGGCCGCCAGGTTGGTGGGCAGGGCGCTGGCCGACTGCTCCCCGGGCGGCGAGCACTGGTCGGCGCCGGCCGGTGCGGTCGGGGCCAGGCCGAGGGTGAGCAGCAGCACGGCCAGCACGACCGGCAGCCGGCGGAAGAAGATGGCCATTACTAGCAAGGTAGCGGCGTGCCGGCGCGGGGCACGCCTTGGGATCACTCGGAGTCCAACTCGGCGAACACGCCGCGGCGGTCCAGTTCGGCGATGAGCAGGTCGGCCATCACGTCGGCCCGGTCGATGCAGGCCTGACGGGCGCCGGCCGGGTCCTTGCGCAGGATCGCGGCGTACTCCACCTCGACGAGCGGCAGCAGGTGGATCTTGATGTCGGTGTACTCGGACCAGAAGTCGCGCGGCAGGAAGCTGCCAGACGATCGGATCGTTGCCGCCAGCCGCGGCCCGGCGTATGCCCGGAGCACCGTGACGCGGAACAGGTCCGCCCCTTCCACATAGGACTGCGGTCCAGTGGCGTCCCGCATGATCGTCATGGCCCGGTTGAGTTCCTCCAGCACCTCGGGCCGGGGTTCGGCGGCGGCCCGCGCAG
Source organism: uncultured Mycobacterium sp. (assembly GCA_964535335.1). Taxonomy (GTDB): domain Bacteria; phylum Actinomycetota; class Actinomycetes; order Mycobacteriales; family Mycobacteriaceae; genus Mycobacterium. The sequence goes on along the minus strand of CAZHUU010000093.1, from coordinate 15,207 downwards.
ACACCGCGCCGGTCAACATGCCGTGCACCTCGTGATGTTCGCGCAAGGTGGTCTCGTCGAATCGCTGCACGAAGGCGCCGCGGTGATAGCGGGTCTCGAGGATGCCGTCATGCTCCAGTTGCACCAGCGCCTCTTGCACCGGAACGCGGCTCAGCCCCAGGGCGGCGGTGATCCGATTGCGGTCCACCCGGTCGCCGGTTCGCAGCCGCCCGGCCAGCAGCAGCTCCTGGATGTGGGCCACAACCTGGTCTTTTTCCTTGAGCCCGTACTTCTTCGGCATCGTTCTTTCGGGTCCTTCCAGACCACGTCCGGGTCAGGGGTGCAGGACGCACCGGCCATCCTCCCGGTTTCAACGATCGGTGTCGATCGAATGGCCGATTCGGACCGAACAAGACTGCCAGTCTCGTTACGCTCCGGGGATGACGACGACGGAGATGCCCGACAGCTACTACGGCGCCGCACCGATGGAGCACGGCCGAACCGCGGCCATGGAGTATCTCCGTCGTCCCGGCCCCGTCTACCGGGCCGGCAACACCTGGCTGATCACCAGCTATGACGGCGTGCGCTTCGCTCAGCGGAATCCCGACCTGTTCTCGTCGGCCAAGGCCTTCGACGGGGTGGCCAACGCCATCAGGATGATTCCGCTGGCGATCGATCCACCGAAGCATGCCGACTACCGCCGGGTGCTGGATCCGATGTTCGGACCCAAACGGATGGCGGCCATGGACGCCGATCTGCGGGCGCAGCTGCGCGGCCACATCGACGCCTTCGCCCCGCTGGGCCGCTGCGACGTGGTGGCCGATCTGTCCTACAAGTTCCCGACCCAGGCGATCCTGACCCTGTTCGGCCTGCCGCTCGAGCATCTGCCGCAGTTCCTCGAGTGGACCTACGGCATCATCAAGGACCGTGAGGTCGGCTCCCTCGACGCGGAGTCAGCGTCACCGCGCGTAATCGAGTGCAGCATGGCGCTTTTCGGCTTCCTCGCCGAGCAGCTGGAGGCCAAGCGCAGCCACCCGGGCGACGACATGCTCAGTTCCATCCTGGCCCTCGACGGCGACGAGGCCTGGAGTGACGAGGAGATCCTCGGCCTGTGCTTCCTGATCGTGCTGGCCGGTCTGGACACCGTGACCGGCGCCATCGGCTACTCGTTGCTCAACCTGGCCACCAATCCCGAACTGCGGCAACGGCTGATCGCCGATCCGGCGCTCATCCCGCCGTTCATCGAGGAGGTGTTGCGCCTCGATGGTCCGGTGCCGGGGGTGCCGCGCCGCACGACGCAGGACGTCGAGGTCGAGGGCGTCACCATCCCTGCGGACTCGCCGGTGCTGCTGCTGCTCGGGACGGCCAACCGGGAGGTGCCGTCGGCCGCCGCCGCGCCGAACGAGATGGACTTGACCGCCAAGCCGACGCATCTCGGCTTCGGCGGCGGAATCCACCGTTGCCTCGGCTCGCACCTGGCGCGGCGGGAGCTGCGACTGACCATCGAAGAGTTCCACGCCCGGATTCCGGACTACCGGCTGGCCGGCGAGGCGCACACCCTTTGGCCGGCAGGCACTTTGGGGCTGGAGGCGCTGCCCCTGGAGTTTGAGCCCTGCTGATCGGTCCGCCGAGTCAGCGGCCGTCGCGCCACCGTACGAGGGTCTCGGCCTGGGTCAGGTCGTAGCGGGGGCCGTCGCATCCGACCGTCATCAGCGTGACCCCCAGCGCGGCCAGCGCCTCGGCGTTGGCGACCAGGGCCTCGGCGTCATTGCCCTGCACCCCGGACGAGCGTTCGATGGTGCCCGGGTCGCGGCCGACGGTCTCGCAGTGCCGCTGCAGCGCCTCGGCCTTGGGCGGGTAGGTGTTGGCGTCGGTGAAGCTGTGCCACATGTCGCCGTGCTCGGCCACCAGCCGCAGCGTCTTGCGCTCGCCCTGCCCGCCGATCAGGATCGGGATGTCACGGGTCGGGGCCGGGTTCAGTTTGGCCAGCCGGGATTTGATCCGCGGCAGCGCCTGCGCGAGGTCGTCGAGCCGGCTGCCGACGGTGCCGAACTCGTAGCCGTACTCGTCGTAGTCCTTCTGCTTCCAGCCCGATCCGATGCCGAGGATCAGCCGGCCGCCGGAGATGTGGTCGACGGTGCGGGCCATGTCGGCCAGGAGCTCCGGATTGCGGTAGGAGTTGCAGGTCACCAGCGCGCCGATCTGCACCCGGGAGGTCTGCTCGGCCCAGGCGCCCAGCATCGTCCAGCATTCGTAGTGCGCGCCGTCGGGATCGCCGTAGAGCGGGAAGAAGTGATCCCAGTTGAAGACCACGTCCACGCCGATGTCCTCGCAGCGGCGCACCGCGTCACGGATCCGGGTGTAGTCGGTGGAATGCTGCGGCTGAAGCTGGACTCCGATGCGGATGGGGAAGGTCATGGCTTCAGCCTAGGCGGGCGCGGCGGCGGGCCCGAGTCTTCCCGGGCATGCGGTGTGCCCGCCCACCCAGGACGTGATGACCGCGGTGGTCGATGCATGTGCCGAAAAGCATGTGCCCTTGGAGCTGTGAGCTTTGAGTCAGAACTCACGCACAAGAAGTGCGAGTAAACATGTACCTGAGTTCTGAATCACCGTCGGGCGCGACGCCCGAAGGCCGCCAGCGACCGCCCGAGCCCCCAGCGGCTGCCGATAGTCGCTCATAGCCGGGCACAACACATGCCCCGGGAGAGCCTCGTCAGCCCTCCCCGCGCCGCACGAACAAGGCCAGCACCGCGCCCACGGCCGCGGCGGCGGCCCCAACCACCATCGAGGTCTGCAGCCCGGCCATGAACGCCTCGTGACTTCCGGTGGCGACCATGGCGTTCAGCTGCGCCGGAGCTCCCGGGATCGACGGCGCCATCCCCTTGGCCACCAGTTCCTTTGCCGGCGAGAGCTTCTCGGCGATCGGCAGCGGCGTGCCCGCAGCTGTGAGCTTGTCGAGCAGCGTCGATCCCACCTTGCTGGACAACACCGAGCCCAGGATCGTCGTGCCCAGCACCGCGCCCAGCTGCACCGAAGTGCTCTGCAACCCGCCGGCCACCCCTGCGTCGTCGACTGGGGCGTTGCCCACGATCGCATCCGAACTCGCGGTCAGCACCAGTCCGATCCCGGCGCCCAGCAACGCGAACGCCGGCCAGATCACGCCGTAGCCGGAGTCGGCTTGCAGGCCGCTCAACAGCGCCAGGCCGCCGGCGACACCGAGCAGGCCGAGTACCATCGCCGGGCGCGGGCCGAACCGTTCGGTGATCACCCCGGACAGCGGAGCCAGCACCATCATCGCCACGCTCAGCGGCAGGGTACGCACACCGGTCTCCACCGGGCTCCAGCCCTGCACGTTCTGCAGGAACAGCGTCATGAAGAACAGCGCGCCGAACAACGCGAAGAAGTTGATGGTGACCACCGCGGCGCCAATCGACAGCGAGCGGTTGGCGAACAACCGCAGGGGCAGCAGCGGGTCGGCGGTGGTGCGCTCGACGATGATGAACGCCCCCATCAGCAGTGCCCCGCCCATCAGGAAGGCCAGCGTCTCCGGGTCGAGCCAGCCCCATTCCGGCGCCTTGATCAAGCCGTACACCATTAGGAACAGGCTGCCCGACAGCGTCAGGATGCCGGCCACGTCGAGCCGGTGCTCGGCGTCGCTGCGGCTCTCGTTGATCGCCGCCGCGCCGATCAGCACGGCGACCACCGCGATCGGCACGTTGATGTAGAACACCGACTCCCACTCGAGGTGCTCGACGAGCACGCCGCCCAGGATCGGGCCGGCTGCCACCGACACACCCGTGGCGGCGCCCCAGATGCCGATCGCGGTGTTGAGCTTGTGCACCGGGAAGACGCTGCGGATGATCGCCAGCGTGCTGGGCATCAGCAGTGCACCGAACACGCCCTGCAGCGCCCGCATGGTGATGACCCCGCCGACGGTGCCGATCAAGCCGATCGCCACCGAGGTGACGGCGAAGCCCACCACACCGACGAAGAACGCCCGCTTGCGGCCGAACATGTCGCCGAGTTTGCCGCCAAAGATCAGCAGCGCGGCCAGGGCCAGCAGGTAGGCGTCGGTGATCCACTGCAGGTCCGACAGCGTCGCGTTGAGGTCGGCGGCGATCCGTGGATTGGCGATCGCGACCACCGAGGCGTCCAGGCCGACCATGATGACGCCGACCGAGACGGCGGCCAGAATCCACCAGGGATTACCCCGGACGCCCGCCTTGGGCGCGGCGTGCCGGGCGCGCCCGGGCCGCTGAGCTGTAGTGATTGCCACTGTGTGGCTCCTTCCCGTAAGTGGAGACATTCCACCACTTCTTTCGAAAGACGGTACCGGCAAGCGGTGGCCTTCCTCCACTTCTGCGGTAGGCTGACGTGGTGATTCCTCCCGCACAACGGGGTGCAGAGCGATCCAGGCCACTTCGCGCCGACGCCGAACGCAACCGGGAACGTATCGTCACCGCTGCCAGTCGGCTGTTTGCTGAGCAGGGGCTGTCGGTGCCCCTGGAGGACGTCGCCCGCACGGCCGGCGTCGGCGTCGCCACGCTCTACCGCCGCTTTCCCAGCCGAACCGGCCTGGCCATCGCGGCGTTCGGGAGCTACAGGTCGTCCTGCATCGACACCGTGGAGAAGGCGCTGGCCAACCCCAAGCCCTGGGACGGCTTCCGCGACCTGGTCTACGACCTGTGCGCGCTGCAGGCCTCCGATCCCGGCCTGCGGGCGCTACTCACCACCGCGTTCCCGGCCAGCTCGCTCATCGAACAGCGCGCCGCCGAGACTGTCGACAAGGTCGGCGAGGTGATCGCCCGCGCGCAGCAGGCCGGTGCGCTGCGCCCGGACATCGGTGTCGGCGACGTGGTGGTGCTGCTGCTGGCCAACGCCGGCGTGCTGGAGGCCACCCGCGAGCACGCGCCGCAGGCCTGGCGCCGCTTCGCCGCACTGATGGTCGACGCCATGCGCGCCGGGCCGCACGAACCGCTGCCACCGCCCACGCCCGCCGAGGAGCTGCGCAGTTCAATCGCCATGCTGACCGGTGACACCCTGCGCATCCCGGCGGGCGACTGACCGGTCATGGGTTGATGGTGTACTCGCCGATCTGCCGGCCCCACACGTACTCGTTGAGGATCGGCTGGCCCAACTCGAAGTGGTTGTAGGGCGCGATGGAGGCGCCGGTGTCGGCGACCAGGTACGGCGCCGGCCAGAAGTCGCGGGTGATGTTCTGCCAGCAGCCGGGCGCCCCGCCGGGACCGCCGTGCGCATTCACCCGGGGCAGGTTGTCCGGATAGATGTAGGGGTTGGGCGCTCCGGTCAACATGATGTGGAAGTCGATGGAGTAACCGTTGCCACCCGCGGCCGCGGCGGCCGCCGGGTCGGCCAGCGCGTGGTTGCGGATGATGCAGTAGATGGCCGGGCTGTAGGTGTCCAGCGTGCGGGCGGTGGTCAACAGATCCTGTTGCCCGCGAACGAAATAGGGCTCACCGCGCTCGAACACATCACCGGCGGTGTTACCGAATCCGGCCGCGGCCAGCAGCGCGGCGTCGAGGTCAGCCTGCTGGCGGTTGAGGGTGTGCGCGGTGGTGGCCGCGTTGTCGAGGGAGGTCCAGAAGTCCGGCGAGGCCTTGGCGTAGAGATCGGCGAGGTCGGCCAGTCGGCGCACGTCGTAGCGGATCTGCGGCATCTGCGGGTTGAGGTCGTCGAGGATGGCGTTACCGTTGAGGATCGCCTGGCCGAACTTGGTGCCCAGCCCGCTCAGCGCGTCGGCGGCGGCGGCCAGCGTCAGGTTCAGCTTGACCGGGTCGACCTTCTCGGAGATGTTGGTGAGCGTCTCGAACAGCGTGTTGAACTCGGTGGTCACGTGGGTCACGTCGATCACCTGCGAGCTGGAGATGCGGGCCTTGCTCGGGTCGGGCGGGCTGCGGAAAGACACGTACTTGTTGCCGAACACCGTGGTGGCCTTGATCTCGGCGATCGCGTTGGCCGGGATCAGGTGGATGTACTTGGGATTCACGTCGAGCTTGAGCTGGGCGTTGGTGACGCCGCCCTGCACGCGCGGGCTCACGTCGGTCACCCGGCCGATCTCGACACCGTTGTAGGTGACCTTCGAGCCCGGATCCATCACCAGGCCGGCCCGGTTCGCGATCATCGTCAGCTGGGTCTTCGGGGTGAACTGCCCGCGGAACTGCATGAAGACCAGCACGACGGCGACGATCACCAGCAGCGACAGCACCGTGAACGACGTCTTCAGCGGGGGATGGAACTGCCAGTGCCGGGTCTTGTCGTGCCACCAGCCGCCCAGGCCGGTGTACTCCCGCCGGTCCTCAACCATCGTCGCTGCCCCCGTGCTCCCACCCCTGGGTTTGTGGTGCCACTATACCATGAATGGCGATGTCATCGGGCCTTTCACCCCAAACACCGACGGGTGATCCGGCCACCCCGGCGCAGCCTTCGTGACCTGGGTCACAGTAGGCCCGGTGGGCGGACGCTACGCGGTACGGTGCGCCTGTTGAACCAGCGGTGAAACCGGCTGCAGAACAGCATATTTGGGCTGCATGCCGTCACCGGAGGAGCGCCCGCGGGCGTGCCGCCACAACCACGGGATCAACAGGCTGCGGGTCCACTGCAGCTGCGCATAGCCGCGCGCGATCGGACCGGCCCGCCTGCCGTCCCCGGCGGGCACGGTCCAGGCGTTGCTGCTGCCGGGCAGGCCCAGCGCCTCGGCGGCGGCCTCGGCGAACAGAATGTGCCCCCGGGGCGAGGCGTGCATCCGGTCGTAACTCCAGGTCTCGGCCTCGGTCATCGACGGCGCGGTGTACAGGTCGACCAGGGCGAACCCGTGACGTTCGGCGGCATCGCGGATCAGGGCGTTGATCTGCAGGATCCGCCCCGCGATGAAGCGGCCGACCGGCAGCATCCCGGCGACGTCGGGGAACGTGGTGGTCACCACGGTGGCGCCGGAGTCGGCCAGCCGGGCGTAGATCTCCGCCAGGTCTACCAGGGCGGCGGCGAACGCGCGGCCCGGTCGCGTGACGTCGTTCATCCCGATGCACACCGCGATCAGATCGGGCTCCATCGTCAACGCCTGCGGCAGTTGGTCGTTGAGAACATCGCAGATCTGCCTGCCGCGCACCGCGAGGTTGGCGTACAGGAGTCCCGGCTGCAACGAGTCGAGGGTGGCCGCGAGCCGGTCGGCGAACCCGACGAGACCCGCGGTGTCGTCGCCGTCCCACAGGCCCTCGGTCTGGCTGTCGCCCACGGCGACGAATCGCGAGAATCCGAAGTCGGACACGATGCCCCATGGTAGCGGCCGTCGCGGCAGTAGCATCGACCAACGATCCGAAAGTTGGGATGTACAAACGGTGAAGTCCACGGTGCCGGTCACGAACCTGGATGCCACCCCGCGGCAGCGGCTCGTCGACGCGCTGGCCGGCTCGATCGACGACATCGGCTACTCGGCCACCACCGTCGCCGACATCGTCCGGCGGGCCCGCACCTCGCGGCGCACCTTCTACGAGTACTTCTCCGATCGGGAAGCCTGCCTGGTGGCCCTGCTCACCGAGACGAACCGGCAGGCGATCGCCACCATCTCGGCCGCCGTCGACCCCGGTGCGCCGTGGGCGGTGCAGATCCGGCAGGCGGTCGAGGCCTGGATCGCCAACGCCGAGTCCCGGCCGGCGGTGATGCTGAGCTGGATCCGCGACGTACCCGCGCTCGGGCTGGCCGCCCGGCGGCTGCAGCGCGAGGTCACCGAATCGTTCATCACGATGATCCAGACTCTCAGCGACACCGAGGAACTGCGCGCGGCCGGCGTCGACACGGTGTCCCGGCAGCGCGCGATCATGCTGATCGGCGGTCTGCGGGAGCTGACGGCGATGAGTGTCGAAAGCGGCGGACGGATGAGCGACGTCACCGACGAGGCGGTGGGCGCCGCACTGGCGCTGCTGGGTCCGCCGGCACCCGTGCCCGGCCGGTCCGGCTAGCGCTTGAGCCAGGTGCGGACTTTGTCCAGTTCGCGGGTGTAGGCCTCGTACATCTGGTCGTCGAAGTACGACGCACCGTTGATCTTGCTGTCGCCCTGCCAGATCACCCGGATCCGGATGTTGCCACGGGTGTAGACGTCGGCACGGTCGGTGGTGCGGTGCGCCCAGCCGTGCTCGGCGCCCAGCTTGACGAGGGTCTGCCGCTCATCTGACGCGGTCATCAATTCTCCTGTCACGAAAGTGGTCTGCGTGCAAGGGTACTGCCCCGCCTTGTGCCGCCATGCACTCCTTGTGCGGCTGCGGTACACCGGCGTACCGTTGGCGACATGGCACAGGCGACCACCGAACCGGTACGACTGCCACCCGGCCCGCGCACCCCGCGCACCGTCCAGGGCCTGAGGTTCCTGCTGTCCCGACGCTCGTCGATCGGTGCGCTGACGCGCCGCTACGGTCCCGCCATCTCGCTGAACCTGCCGATCTTCGGCAAGACCGTGCTGATCAGCGAACCGGCACTGGTCAAAGACTTGTTCACCGCCGGCGGGGACCTGGTGGGCCGGGCCACCAACCTCGGTGAGGTGCTCGGCCCCGGCTCGACATTCAGCCTCGACGGCGAGGAGCACCGCGAGCGGCGCAAGCTGCTGGTGCCGCCCTTCCACGGCAAGCGGATGCACGGCTACGAGTCGATCGTCGAAGAGGAGGTGCTGCGCGAGGTCGCCGGCTGGCCCGAGGGCGTGGAGTTCGAGACCATGCCGGCGATGATGCGGATCACGCTGAACGCGATCCTGCGCGCGGTCTTCGGCGCCGAGGGTGCGGCGTTCGACGAACTTCGCGACCTGCTGCCCCGGGCGGTGGTGATCGGCAGTCGGCTGGCCGTCATGCCGCGATTCTTCCGGCGCGACCTGGGCCCGCGCAGCCCCGGCGGGGTGATGCGCCGGTATCGGCGCCGGTACGACGAGATCATCGACGGCCTGATCGCCGAGGCGCTAGCCGACCCGGGCTTCGAGGACCGGACCGACGTGCTGTCGCTGATGCTGCGGGCCCGCTACGAGGACGGCTCCCCGATCCCGAACCGGCACGTGGCCGACGAACTGCTGACCCTGTTGACCGCCGGGCACGAGACCACGGCGACGACGCTGGCCTGGACGATCGAACGAATCCGCCGCCACCCCGACCTGCTGGCCCGGCTCACCGAGGAGGCCGATGCGGGCGGATCGGAGCTGCGGCAGGCCACCATCTGGGAGGTACAGCGGGTCCGGCCAGTGATCGACGGCACCTCCCGGCGCACCCTGACCCGGATTCGGTTGGGGGAGTGGGTGATCCCCGAGGACCACGTGGTGATGGTCAGCATCGCACTGGCACACGCTTCGGCCGATCGGTTCCCCGATCCGGCCACGTTCAACCCCGAGCGGTTCATCGGTGCCCCGCCCGACAACTACACCTGGATCCCGTTCGGCGGTGGAATCCGCCGCTGCATCGGCGCCGCGTTCGCCAACATGGAGCTCAACGCGACCCTGCGAACCCTGCTGGAGCAGTTCACCTTCGTCCCGACGTCCGCCCCCGGCGAGCCGATCCACTCCCGCGGTATCGCCTACGCCCCCGGCGACGGTGGCCGCGCGGTGGTGTACCGCCGACCGGGTGCCCAGCCCGGTACCGCCGCGGCGCATGCGGTAGCGGCTCAAGGGAAGATGCGCTAGCCAGGCATAGAGCAGCACTGTCGTGGGCATAGTTACCCCGACGACAACTGGGAGGTCGAGCCATGAGCGATGATCCGGACCGCGCGCCCAACGAGAGCCCGGAAAAGGACCAGTCCGAATGGGTGACCGGCGACGAGCCGATGACCGGGCCCCAGCGCAGCTACCTGAGCACGCTTGCCCAGGAGGCTGGGGTGGAGGTGCCGGCGCGGATGACCAAGGCGGAAGCCTCGGAGCTCATCGACGAACTGCAGCAGAGCACCGGGCGGGGCCGATGATCTCCGCCGGCGACGTGGCTGCCCTGCTGCGGGCCGGCCCGGACGCGGTGCTGGTCGTCGTCGGCGGCCGGGCATCGGTGGTCCAACCGGCGCAGTTGGACGACAACGCCTTCCGCTTAGCCGCGGGCCCGGGCCGCGAGATCGGCTGCCGCGGAGCGTAGTTCGTCCGCCGAGGTCAGCGGCACACCGAAGCCGACCCGGGTGTAGGCCCCGCCGCGCGGAGTGTCGACCCGCAGGTCCAGACCGTAGCGGTCGATGCTTGTGCACACCGCGGCGGTGGCGTCCGGGTAGCCACCGAGGACGCGGGCCATCTGCGCCAGCGACTCGGCGTGGTCGGCATTGAGGTGGGCGATCGCCCCGGCCGCCAGCGGCCGGACCGGATCCGGCTGCGCGGCAACGTAATCCGATCCGGTGGCGGAATCCATCCGGCCGTAGCCGCCGACCCAGCGCACCCGCTGAACCCGCAGCACCCACACCGAGAAGTCCGAGTAGTCGATGTAGTACCTGGCCGCGGCCACGGCGCCCAGATGCGCCTCGCGCGCCGCATCCAGTTCGGCGCCGACCGGACGTTCGGCCACCCCGGCCAGGGTGATCCGCCCGCTGGCCAGCGGGTCGGTCTCCGTCGTCGGCGCAACGACCGCGAGGCTGGCGCGCGGATCACCGGCGAGGTTGCGGCCGTGCTCGGCCATGTGGGAGACGCACAGCACTGGCGCGCCGTCGAGCAGGCCGTAGGTGACGAACGACGCCCACGGATCCCCGGTCGCGGTCAAGGTGGCCAACGTGCCGGTGTTGGTGGAGGCGGCGATGGTGCGCGCCTCCTCGGCCGCCGACGGACGCGAGGCGTCGGCGATCTCGGTCAGGGGCGGCGGGACCGAGGGTGCATCACCAGGGTCGCCGTGATCACGGGATGCCACGTCGGCACGATACCGCGGTTCACTCAGCCGTTCGCCGCGGCGGGCACGATACCGCGGTTCACACCCCGCTTCACCCAGTCGGCCGCCCCGACGGATCAAACCGGTTCGTGACGTGACCGCCCGCACGGTTTCTTTCGCGCGCGGCCGAGGTAACCCGGACGGAGGCTCAACCGCTGAGCCGCAGCAAGGGAAGGACCCGTCGTGAGTGCATCGGACAAGTTCAGCAACAAGGCCGACGATCTGGCCGGCAAGGCCAAAGAGGGCTTCGGCAAGGCGACCGGCGACAAGGGCACCGAGAACGAGGGCAAGGTCGACCAGGCCAAGTCCAGCCTTAAAGACGCCGGCGAGAAGATCAAAGACGCGTTCAAGGGCTGAGTGCCGCAATGGAACAACGCGACCCCGCCCCCACCCCCGTGGACGCCACCTTGGTCACCGAGGAGCAGCGGGAGCGACAGCGTCGCCTCGATCATCGCAACGACGATCCGGACGCCCCGGGTGGGGAGTCGGATCGCAACGCGATGGCCGATGAGGCCAGCCGCTAAGGGTGCTGCCTGCTGAGTTCCACCGGCTTGCCGGGCGTCTGCGACGCGACCAGGTGGGCGGCGAAACCGGCCGCCTGGTCCGTCATCCCGTCGGCGATGTACGCGCCGTGAGCGGCGTTGTCGCTGCCGGTCGGCGAGCACACCGGGTCGGCGGGGATGCACTGGTCAATGGTCTTGCCCGTGTACAGCGGACCCACGGTGACCGGCGGGGCGTCGCGCACCAGCGAGTTGAGGAAGCCGTTCGACGGCTTGCCGAACAACGCCACCGCGGCGACGTGATTGGCGACCTCCGGTGCCATCGGCCCGGTGATGCCCGGCGGAAGGGTGAAGCCCGGCGGGATGCTGTCCTGGGTCACGTAGCCCACGACGGCGGCACCCTGGGAGTAGCCGCCCAGCACCGCCATGGTGTCGGGGCACGTCGCGGTGAGGCTGCGTAGCTTGTTACTGGCGTCGACCACCCCGTCCGCCGCGGCCATGAAGTCCAGGGACGCAGGGTAATTCACCGAATAGACATCGACCGACTTGCCGGCCAGTTCGGGCTGCGCTCGCAGCGAGTCGACGAAGGCGTCGCCGATGAAACCGGGTCCGGGCGCCTCGAAAGTACCGCGGGCAAAGACCACCTGTACGTCGGGGCAGGGCTCCGCCGACGTGGTCGCGGTGCCGCCCATCGAGGTCAGGGCACCGGCCCCCAGCGCTGCCGCCAACACCCGGGCGATGTTCCGCCCGATACTCGATTCCGTCACACTCATATGAACTCCGCTGAGATGGTGCGAATGGTTTGACGTAGCGGCATGGCCCCGCTGCCCCGCTGCGCCACTGATGACAGACCGGTTCCCCGGGCACCCTCGCTTCAAACCCGATCGGAGACATCGGGTGAAATCTCGTTGCCGCCCAGCCAGATCCGCGCACCGGGGGAGCCGCATCGCGTGCCGACGAACCGTAGACTCCCGATGGCCGCAGATCTTGCCGTCGATCTCCCGCACCGCGCCTCGCTGCGGGCCCTCGGCGCATCGGCAGGGGAAATGACTTGGGACGGGCACTCCGGCGGTACCTTGTCGTGCATGAGTCAACACACCGGAGCCGGGAACTTCGCCGAACAGGAACGCAGCCGCGTCGAAGCGGAACTGGCCGACCTGCGCCGCCGCCGCGACCAGATGCGGGCCGAACTCCAGGACGACGCCGACACCGTCGGCGACCGGGGAGACGCGGCGGACGCGATCCAGCGCGCCGAGGACCTCGCCGGCATCGACGAGCAGATCGGCCGGCTCACCTGGCTGCTGGCCGGCGGGAACACCGCGGTCGAGGGGCAGTTGCCCAACGGCACCCAGGTGACGATTCGCTTTCCCGGCGACGAGCCGGTGCGCATGCGGGTGATCCACTTCCTCGAGGAAACCCCGGCCGGTGCCGAGGACACCACGCTGACCGCCGACAGCCCGCTGGGCCTGGCCCTGGTCGGCCGCAAGGCCGGTGAGACCGTCACCTACGCCACCCCGCGCGGCGAGCTACGGGTCGACCTGCTCGAGATCGACTACCCCAAGTAGCCGCACCGGCGGCATCGGACCGCATGCAACACTGACGCCATGCGTGCGATCAGAGTTTCCCGGCTCGACGGGCCGGAGTCGGTGGAATTGGTCGAGGTCGACGAACCGGCAGCCGACGGCGGCATCGTCGTCGACGTCCACGCGGCCGGGGTCGCCTTCCCCGACGCTCTGTTGACCCGCGGGCTCTACCAGTACAAGCCCGAGTTGCCGTTCACGCTGGGCGCCGAGGTGGCCGGGGTGGTACGCGAGGCGCCCGCCGGCGCCTCGGTCAAGGCGGGCGACCGGGTCGTCGGCCTGACGCTGATCACCGGCGCCATGGCCGAGACGGCGGTGCTGACCCCGGAGCGGGCCTTCCCGCTGCCCGACAACGTCAGCTTCGAAGCCGGGGCCGGGCTGCTGTTCAACGACCTCACGGTCTACTTCGCGCTGACCGTGCGCGGCCGGCTGGCCAAGGGCGAGACCGTGCTGGTGCACGGCGCCGCCGGCGGCATCGGCACCTCCACACTGCGGCTGGCGCCCGCGCTGGGTGCGGGCCGGGTGATCGCGGTGGTCAGCACCCAGGAGAAAGCGCAAGTGGCCAAGGCCGCCGGCGCCACCGACGTCGTGCTCGCCGACGGTTTCAAGGAGTCCGTGGCCGATCTCACCGACGGTAGGGGCGTGGACATCGTCATGGACCCGGTCGGCGGCGACCGGTTCACCGACTCCCTGCGTTCCCTGGCGCCGGCCGGCCGGCTGCTGGTGGTGGGATTCACCGGCGGCGAGATCCCGACCGTGAAGGTCAACCGGTTGCTGCTGAACAACATCGACGTCGTCGGGGTCGGGTGGGGCGCGTGGACCATGACGCACCCCGGTGCGCTCGCCGAACAGTGGGAGGGGCTGGCCGAGCTGTTGACGTCGGGCCGGCTGGCCGCCCCGCAACCCGAGGTCTATCCGCTCGAGCAGGCCGCGGCCGCGGTCTCCGCGCTGGAGAACCGCTCGGCCAAGGGCAAGGTCGTTGTGCGCGTCCGCGATTAGCGTGCGATAGTGCGGGTCGGCACGCCGAGAAGCCGGCGTTGTGAACATCTCGCGCACCCTCGCGACGCACGGCGGTCGACGGTTCGGCCGGCGCACAGCGGGGTAGTGGAACGGGGATGGACGTGAGCAGTGACCCCGCAGAGGGCAGCCATGTCGAAGGTGGTGTCGTCGAGCACCCGTCGGCGGACGATTTCGGGCAGGCGCATGCCTTGCCCGCCGACCGAACCTGGTTCAAACGCGCGGTGTTCTACGAGGTACTGGTGCGCGCCTTCTACGACTCCAATTCGGACGGCGCCGGCGACCTGCGCGGGCTGATCGAGCAACTCGACTACCTGCAGTGGCTGGGTGTCGACTGCCTGTGGCTGCCGCCGTTCTACGATTCGCCGCTCCGCGACGGCGGCTATGACATTCGCGACTTCTACAAGGTGCTGCCCGAGTTCGGCACGGTCGATGACTTCGTCGCCCTGCTCGACGCCGCGCACCGCCGCGGCATCCGCATCATCACCGACCTGGTGATGAACCACACCTCCGATTCCCATCCCTGGTTCCAGGAGTCGCGCCGCGATCCGGACGGGCCGTACGGCGACTTCTACGTGTGGAGCGACACCAGTCAGCGCTATACCGACGCCCGCATCATCTTCATCGACACCGAGGAGTCGAACTGGACGTTCGACCCGGTGCGCCGTCAGTTCTACTGGCACCGCTTCTTCTCCCACCAGCCGGACCTCAACTACGACAACCCGGCAGTGCAGGAGGCGATGATCGACGTCCTGCGGTTCTGGCTCGACATCGGCATCGACGGCTTTCGCCTGGACGCCGTGCCCTACCTGTTCGAGCGGGAGGGCACCAACTGCGAGAACCTGCCCGAGACGCATGCCTTCCTCAAGCACTGCCGCAAGGTGATCGACGACGAGTACCCGGGCCGGGTGCTGCTGGCTGAGGCCAACCAGTGGCCGGCCGATGTGGTCGAGTACTTCGGCGACCCGGCCACCGGCGGCGACGAATGCCACATGGCGTTCCACTTCCCGTTGATGCCGCGCATCTTCATGGCGGTGCGCCGGGAGTCGCGGTTCCCGATCTCGGAGATCCTGGCGCAGACCCCGGAGATCCCCGAGATGGCGCAGTGGGGGATCTTCCTGCGCAACCACGACGAGCTGACGCTGGAGATGGTCACCGACGACGAGCGCGACTACATGTACGCCGAGTACGCCAAGGATCCGCGGATGAAGGCCAACGTCGGGATCCGGCGCCGGTTGGCACCGCTGCTGGAGA
>CAZHUU010000092.1:0-19172 GCA_964535335.1 uncultured Mycobacterium sp. | reverse complement strand
TCATGTACTTCAAGGACTTCAACTCCGGGGCGATGATCCAGAACGTCGTCGACCGCGCGAAGAAGTACGCGATCAAGTCGGTGCTGGAGACCGGTTCCCGCGGTCTGCGCATCCAGCATCTGCTGGATTCCATCGTCGACGAGTTCGCCGAGAACGAGGATCTGCCGAACACGACGAATCCCGATGACTGGGCGCGTATCTCGGGCAAGAAGGGCGAGCGGATCGTCTACATCCGCACGCTCGTCACCGGCAAGAGCTCGTCGGCCAGCCGGGCCATCGACACCGAGTCGAACCTGGGCCAGTACCTGTAAATCGGTTCCGGCCCAGTCCGGCTCACATCTCCAGCGAGTAGGTGTTTGCCAGGTCGTCCTGGGTGACGTGGGCGTCGCGCGTGGTGGTGTCCACCCGGAGCGGCTCGGTCAGGATTCGGGTCTCGTAGCGCCAGTTCGGTGGCAGGCTCAGGCGTGCCGCCAGGCCGGGCAGGTCGTCCAGGGTCAGGTTCTTGTCGACGATCTGGCTGAAGGTCTGCATCACCCACCGCTGACCGTCGGCGTCGACGAGTTCGAAAACCGGCCGGCCCGAGTCGAAGACGAAGACGGTGCGCCGGTCCACGGCGTTCAGGCTGTAAGGCGCCGGGTTCATCGACGACAGCGCGACCGTCGCCTGACGGATCATCTCGATTCCGCCGAACGTCTTGGTCTCCTGCTGCTCGGGCGGCACCTTGTCGATGTGGCTCATCAGCCAGTAGCGCGGACCGTTGAGCAATGCGGCCACCGCGCCGTTCTCCCGCGCGATCGCCTCGGCGTCCAGTGCATCCCACAACTGTGCCGGGCAGTCGTTGAGCGGGAAGGTGTTGTACACCGTGGCCCGGGGGCCCTGCTCGCCGGCGTGGACCAGCAGTACCTCGCCGTAGCGCTTGCCGAATAGATCACCGGTCCGGTCAACCATGTCGTTCCTCCATCTCCAGATAGGCGTCGCGGCCGGCCAGGCTCACCGCCACGTCGGCCACCAGTGGGTCGAAGAACCGCTGCCGGTACAGCGGATCCACACTGGTGCTGACCGTGAAGTAGAGCCCGGAGAGCACGGCGACGAACAGCGACGTGTGCACCACGGTCTGCGGCACCGGCACGTGGATTCCGAACCACGTTCCCGCACAGGGTGGTTCACCCACCGCACACTGCTGCTCGGCGGACCACAGCACGGTCACGTCGTCGGGAATCGCGATCACCCCGAGGGTGAGGAAGAACACGAACAGCCCGGTGGTGAAGATGACCACCTGGATGGCCTGCGAAACCATCATCACCGCAACGACGTTGGCCTGCTCGGCCACCGACAGCGGGGTTCGCCGGGGGTCGGTTTCGGTGGCCAGCGGGGTACCGGCGAGCAGGACGGCCGGGTCGCGCGGGCCGGACCGGTCGTCGCGCAGGGCCTGCACCTCGTCGCGGATGGTGGCGACCATGAACGCGATCGCCACCAGCGCCAGAAAGCCGATTGTGTGCCAGAGCCGTTGGCGCGACATCCGGGCCGCCAGCTGCCACAGCTCGCCGATGAAGTACACCACCACGGTCAGCATCAGCAGCGGCAGCGCGCGGCTCATCAACGTGCCCAGCGCACCCAGCTGCACCCAGGCGAACCGGAACGCCCACAACACGATCGACCCGATACCCAGATAGGTCAGCCACACCGCCAGCACGGCCACGATCACGAAGCCGGCGACCTCGGCCAGTGTCAGCCCGGACCACCCGCGGTCGGCCAGTGGGAAACCGATCACGAACACCGCCATCACCAGCAGCGCGGCGGTGCGCCGCCCCGCCTCGCTGCGGGTGGTTCCCGCGGCGTGCAGCAGGTTGAGCACGAACGGTGCGGCGGTCAGCACCACGGCCATGATGCCGAGCGGCACCACGTCGGACAGCGCCGCGCCGCCGTCGCTGTAGTCGGCGATCACCGCCGTCGCCGCGATCAGCGCACCGATACCGCTGACCATCGGCGCCGAACGTTCGATCAGCGCCCGGGAGCGCACCCGCCGGGTGAGCACCAGCGGCAGGCCGCGGGCCAGGAACCAGTCATGGACGCGCCTGATGTCCGACACCGTCACCTCACCGCTTCGCCAGCGACGACCGATACCGATCGCGTGCCACCAACGTCAGGCGAACGTCGTCGAGCATCGGCTCCAGGAACTTCGCGCGGTACTCGGTGTCGGTGACCGCCTTCGCCGACAGGTACATGAACGTGATGGCGGTCAGCATCAAGGTGGTCTGGATCAGGGCGTCCGGGACGGGCAGCGTCATGCCGAGCAGGTGGCCGTCCGGGCGGCCCGCACCGCGGGTCCAGGAGTCCAGCAGCGGGGGACTGACCAGGATCAGCCCCAGGATCAGGAAGATGCCGCCGGTCAGCATCGCGACGGTGAGCACCTGGCCCACCTGCGATGCGGCGACCACGAACACCACGTTGGCCCGTTCCGGGTGGGTCAGCGGGGTGCTGCCGGGCTCGTCCGGCATGTGCTCGAACGGGGTGCCGGCCAGTTCCGCTGCATCCCCGGGATCGGGTTCCGGGTCGGCCAAAATCGGGCGGACCCGATCCAGGGTGCTGGAGACCAGGAACGCCGCCGCGATCAGAAACAGAAAGCCCAGTGCCAGCCACAGCCGGGTCCGGGTGATCACCGCCGCCATCAGCCAGACGTAGGTGTTGAAGAACACCAGGAAGGTCAGCAGCACCACCGGCAGGGCGCGGACGAACATCCCCGCGATCTGGGCCAGGTTCGTCAGCGTCGTGTGCGCCGCCCAGCCCAGCACCGATCCCACCCCGGCGCCGGTGAGCACCAGGATCACCCCGACCGCGATGCCCGACAGCACGAGGTTGGCGAAGACGCGGTAGCTCAGCCCGCCGAAGACGGCGCCGAGGACGATCACCACGATCGACGCGACGACCGCCACCTGGCGCCATCGCAGGCACTCGATCCGGGACACCAGCCAGCCGGCCACCGCCGCGATGGGCAGCACCAGCACCAGCAGCGCCAGGATGGCCCCCTCGGCCAGGTCCGGCCTGCCGCCGATGTCGATGGTGTGCTTGCCCGACAACGCCACTACCAGTATCGAGTTGGCGGCCACCACCGCGTAGCCGGCGATCGCCGGCGCCGACCGGCTCCAGACCCGGCGCAACAGCGCTCCCCGGCGCACCACCGCGGGCAGACCCTGGGCGAGGAACCAGCGTTCGGCCGCGTACCGATCGCCCGCCGCGGGTGACGTCATGGCCGACACCCTAACCGTCGGCGGGGGCCGCGATCGTGGATCGAAACTCCCGTGGCTGCTGCGGCGCGCGGGGCGGATCGTGGCCCCGTTACGCTTGCCCCCATGCAACGGATCATTGGCACCGAGGTCGAGTACGGCATCTCGTCGCCGTCCGACCCGACCGCCAATCCGATCCTCACCTCCACCCAGGCCGTGCTGGCCTACGCCGCGGCCGCGGGCATCCAGCGGGCCAAGCGCACCCGGTGGGATTACGAGGTGGAGTCCCCGCTCCGCGACGCGCGCGGGTTCGACCTGAGCCGCTCCACCGGACCGCCACCGATCGTGGACGCCGACGAGGTCGGCGCGGCCAACATGATCCTCACCAACGGCGCTCGGCTGTATGTCGATCACGCCCACCCGGAGTACTCGGCCCCGGAGGTCACCGACCCGCTGGACGCGGTGATCTGGGACAAGGCCGGCGAGCGGGTGATGGAGGCCGCCGCGCGCCACGTCGCCAGCGTGCCGGGCGCGGCCAAGCTGCAGCTGTACAAGAACAACGTCGACGGCAAGGGCGCGTCCTACGGCACCCACGAGAACTATCTGATGAGCCGCCAGACCCCGTTCTCAGCGGTGATCGCCGGGCTGACGCCGTTCCTGGTGTCCCGGCAGGTGGTCACCGGCTCGGGCCGGGTGGGAATCGGCCCGTCGGGCGACGAACCCGGGTTCCAGCTGTCCCAGCGCTCGGACTACATCGAGGTCGAGGTCGGCCTGGAGACCACCCTCAAGCGCGGCATCATCAACACCCGCGACGAGCCGCACGCCGACGCCGACAAGTATCGGCGCCTGCACGTGATCATCGGCGACGCCAACCTGGCCGAGACGTCGACGTATCTCAAGGTGGGCACCACCTCGCTGGTGCTCGACCTGATCGAGGCCGGTGTCGACCTGTCCGATCTGGTGCTGGCCCGCCCGGTGCACGCCGTGCATGTGCTGAGCCGGGACCCGTCGCTGCGGGCCACGGTGGCACTGGCCGACGGACGCGAACTGACCGGGCTTGCGCTGCAACGCATCTACCTGGACCGGGTGGCCAAACTGCTGGACAGCCGCGATCCGGATCCGCGGGCCGCCGACGTGGTGCAGACCTGGGCGCAGGTGCTCGACCTGCTGGAACGCGATCCGATGGAATGCGCCGAACTGCTGGACTGGCCGGCCAAGCTGCGGCTGCTGGAGGGCTTCCGGCAGCGGGAGAACCTCGGCTGGTCGGCACCCCGACTGCATCTGGTCGACCTGCAGTACTCCGACGTCCGGCTGGACAAGGGCCTGTACAACCGCCTGGTCGCCCGGGGATCGATGAAGCGGCTGGTCACCGAGCAGCAGGTGATCGACGCGGTGGACAACCCGCCGACCGACACCCGGGCGTATTTCCGGGGCGAGTGTCTGCGCCGGTTCGGGGCCGATATCGCCGCCGCCAGCTGGGACTCGGTGATCTTCGACCTGGGCGGCGATTCCCTGGTCCGGATCCCCACCCTGGAGCCGCTGCGGGGCAGCAAGGCCCACGTCGGGGCGTTGCTGGACTCTGTTGACAGCGCCGCGGAACTGGTGGAACAACTCACGACGTGAGGTTCGTTAGAGCAGGCAAGATCGGACTCGACCGGTAGTGTGAAGGAACGGCGGCCACCGGCAGCGATGCCCGGGCGGACCGCCGAAGACCAGCAGGAGGCAGCGATGGCTCAGGAACAGACCAAGCGTGGCGGCGGTGGCGGCGAGGACGACGACCTCTCCGGTAACGGCGCCGGCGGGCAGGAGCGTCGCGACAAGCTCGCCGAGGAGACCGACGACCTGCTGGACGAGATCGACGACGTTCTCGAGGAGAACGCCGAGGACTTCGTGCGCGCGTACGTGCAAAAGGGCGGACAGTGACCTGGCCGTTTCCCGATCGCCTGGCCACTAGCTCACCCAACACCGACCTGTCTTCGTTCTCCGACTTCTTGCGGCGCGCGGCCCCGCAGTTGTTGCCCACCGGTCACGGTGAGCTGTCCGGCGCCGGTGACGCGCTGCCGCACGGCACCACGATCGTCGCGCTGAAGTACCCCGGTGGCGTGCTGATCGCGGGGGACCGGCGTTCCACGCAGGGCAACATGATCGCCGGGCGCGACGTGCAGAAGGTGTACATCACCGACGACTACACCGCGACCGGCATCGCGGGCACCGCGGCGATCGCCGTCGAGTTCGCCCGCCTCTACGCCGTCGAACTCGAGCACTACGAGAAGGTCGAGGGCGTGCCGCTGACCTTCCGCGGCAAGGTCAACCGGCTCTCGACGATGGTGCGCGGCAACCTCGGCGCGGCGCTGCAGGGTTTCATCGCGCTGCCACTGCTGGTGGGCTACGACCTCGACGACCCGGACTCGCGCGCCGCGGGGCGGATCGTGTCGTTCGACGCCGCGGGCGGCTGGAACATCGAGGAGGAGGGCTACCAATCGGTGGGCTCCGGCTCACTGTTCGCCAAGTCCTCGATCAAGAAGCTGTACGGCGCTGTGACGGACGCGGATTCGGCCCTGAAGGCGGCCGTCGAGGCGCTCTACGACGCCGCCGACGACGACTCCGCCACCGGTGGCCCCGACCTGGTCCGGGGAATCTTCCCGACCGCGGTCACCATCGAGGCCGAGGGCGCCGCCGAGGTCTCCGAGGAGCGGATCTCGCGGCTGGCGCGTGAGGTCATCGAAACGCGTTCGGCGACAAACACATTCGGCCCGGGTAAGGGTCCCAGTAACGAAGCACCGCGGGTGGACTAGTGAGCTTCCCATATTTCATCTCGCCTGAACAGGCGATGCGTGAACGTTCCGAGCTCGCGCGCAAGGGCATCGCCCGTGGCCGCAGCGTTGTCGTGCTGGCCTACGCCGGCGGTGTGCTGTTCGTCGCCGAGAACCCGTCGCGGTCGCTGCAGAAGGTCAGCGAGCTCTACGACCGGGTGGGCTTCGCCGCCGTCGGCCGGTTCAACGAGTTCGACAACCTTCGCCGCGGCGGCATCCAGTTCGCCGACACCCGCGGCTACGCCTACGACCGTCGCGACGTCACCGGTCGTCAGCTGGCCAACGTCTACGCCCAGACACTCGGCACCATCTTCACCGAGCAGGCCAAGCCCTACGAGGTCGAGCTGTGCGTCGCCGAGGTGGCATACGAGGGCGAGACCAAACCGCCTGAGCTGTACCGCATCACCTACGACGGCTCGATCGCCGACGAGCCGCACTTCGTCGTGATGGGCGGCACCACCGAACCGATCATCAACGCGCTCAAGGAGAGCTACTCCGAGAACGCCGAACTCGGTGATGCGATCGGCATTGCCGTGGAGGCGTTGCGGGCCGGAATCACCAGCAACAGTTCGGGTTCCACCCCGGTGTCCGAGTCCCGGGCGCTCGGGTCCACCACCCTGGAGGTGGCGATCCTGGATGCCAACCGGCCGCGGCGCGCGTTCCGTCGCATCACCGGCCCGGCGCTGGAATCGCTGTTGCCCAAGGAGGATGCGGTGGCCGATGGCGGCGTCGAGGAGAAAAGCGACGACTAGCCGCTAGCCGTCGCAGCCACTCGCGAGCGTGCGGTCGCCGTACTGCGGCGTGTCGGGATCCTCCAAGGAGCATTGCCGGTACACGTTCTGCTCGACGCCGGGCCGGGATACGCCCTGGTCGACGCCGATCGGCAGCTTGGGGTGTTGGGTCTTGGACTCGGGCGTCAGCCAACTGAAGATGACCAGGCCGAGCGCCCCCAGTGCGACCATGCCGAACCGGAATCGCCGGCCTGCAGGCTGATCGCGCTCCACAGCAGCCGACTCTAGTCGGTGCGGCGCGCGATTCGTTCGATAGCAACGACTGACGGCACGGTGTGTTGGGCGGACTCGTCAGCGCATTCGGACCTGCGTGGCGTCACCGGTGATGACGGCCAGGATGTTTCGCCACGCATCGGAGGGCTCGGTGAGCACGTCGCTGTGGCTGGACGGGCCCGTCATGGGCCGCCCGGTGAGCCGCCGGCCCGCGGCCAGCGGGATCACGCCGGGCAGCTGGTCCGGGTCGGCGCCGTGCGGGCCGGTCGGATACCCCTGCACCACGCTGATCGGGTCACCGGGTGCGGTCATCGAGAACCGCAGCACCGCCGGATTGCGGTTGTGCCAGTCGGCCGGCTGGTGCACACCGACACCGGCGCCGGCGGCCTCGGCGTAGATCACCCGGTCGGCGGTGAGCCCGAACCGCTCCGCCGTGCCGAGGATCGATCCGCCGTAGGAATGGCCGATGTAGGTCACCGGCCGCCGGCCGGCGGTTCGGTCGACGTCCTCGCTGAACGCCGCCAGCCGCGGCGCCATGTCGAGCGCGTACCGCGGATCGCTGGCGTCGGCCAGCCCGGCGAGCAGTTCGCCGGTGGGGAAGCGGCCGCCCAGATAGGTGACCATCGCCACGTCGCCGCCGGAGCCCGCGACGAATCGCCGGGCGGTCGCCACTTCGTCGGCGGAGCCCTCGACGGTCGTGTTGAGTCCCGGCACCAGCACGCCGACGGCCCGGGCCCGGTTCAGATCGCCGGAGACCTCGACCAGCGCGGCCCGATCCGGGTCGAAGGCCAGGATCTGGCGCGGCACCCAGTGGTCGCGGTCGACCGGGTCGGGAACGTCGGCGAGCAGGCCCCGGTAGAAGGCGATGCGCTGCCGGGCCCGGCGGTCGTGGGTGGCGATCGCCGCGGCGCGCATCGCCGGGTCGGCGTGCAGTGCCGCCCACATTCGCTCGGCCCCGGCCGGGTCCAGGTTGGGCGGAACGGCGGCGGCCAGCTTCTCGTCCACCGGCCGGTCCAGGATCCGCTGCTGGTCCAGGACGGCGTTGGCGATGTTGATCCGGTTGGCCGCGAAGCGCAGCGGCCAGGGCACCCCGTCGGTGTTGCCGAGCTGCTCCGGATGCTCCTCGACCAGGCGCCGCTGTTCGGCCGCCGGCAGCGCGGTGAGCTGCGCGGCGATTCGGCCCTGGCCGGTCGTGGGCCAGCCCTGCACTGCGGTGCCGTTGGCGGCGGCGGCGGCCGGCCGAACCTCTGCGGACCGCTCGCCGGTGGCCTCGAAGGCGGCGTCGATGGCCCGACCGGCCTCGGTGTCCGCCTGGGCGAGGTGGCGCAGCGCCTCCTGCAGCTGCCGGGTCAGCTCGCGGGCCCGGACCTCGAGCATCGTGCGGGCCGCCGAGTCCGAGCCGCCGGCCAGGGCGACGCTCAGCGGGGACGGCCGGGACGGCGGGTCGACGGTGCCGTCCTCGCGCACCGGGCAGCCCTCGCCGGCGGCTGCCGCCAGCCCGGCCAGCACCCGCTCGCGCGCCGCACCGACGGTCGCGGCGGCGTCGCGGGCCTCGGCGGCGGCCAGGACCAGCGCGCGGCACAGTCGGAGCAGGCCGGCCGTCAGCGGGGCGACGGCCCCGGTGGCCGCCCGGGCCGCCGCGCCGCGCCACTCGGTGCCGGACACCGCGGTGTCGACGGTGTCGGCATGGCGCAGCACCACCCCGGCGGCCCTGTCCCACGCGTCGGCGGTCTCGGTGAGCGGTTCCGGTCGCCAGCGTTGCGCCTGGGTGACGGTGAAGCCGGTCAATGCCGCAGGCGGTCGGCGGTGCCGTCGTCGGCGGCCAGGAGTTGATCGACGGAGCGGCGGGTGGCTGCCGCCCAGTCCCGCGCCGCGGCGCCGAGTCGGTGCACGTCAGCGGTGGCGCGGCGGGGGCCGTCGAGGCCGCCGAGGGTCGAACCGGGGGCCGGGGTGATCCCGGGGATCGCCATCGCGGCCAGTTCGTCGGCGATCGCGGTGACGCGCTCGGTCAGCGTGCGCACGTTCGCGGGGTCGGCGGCCACGGGCTCGGTCACAGCTCATGCTGGCACGCGGGGCGCCGGACCCGTCGGCGGCGATCCACAGGGCGGTGTCCCATTCAGCGCGGCTTGGCCACCGTGACCGCAAGGCAACCAGTAGGCTCGTCGTTGTGCAGCGACGAATCATGGGCATCGAAACTGAATTCGGTGTCACCTGCACGTTCCACGGCCACCGCCGGCTCAGCCCGGACGAGGTGGCCCGCTATCTGTTCCGGCGGGTGGTGTCCTGGGGCCGCAGCTCGAATGTGTTTCTGCGCAACGGCGCACGGCTGTACCTCGATGTGGGCAGCCATCCGGAGTACGCCACCGCCGAGTGCGACAACCTGGTGCAGCTGGTCACCCACGACCGCGCCGGCGAGCGGGTGCTCGAGGATCTGCTGATCGATGCCGAGCAGCGGCTGGCCGATGAGGGCATCGGCGGCGACATCTACCTGTTCAAGAACAACACCGACTCGGCGGGCAACTCCTACGGCTGCCACGAGAACTACCTGATCGTGCGCGCCGGCGAGTTCTCCCGGATCTCCGATGTGCTGCTGCCGTTCCTGGTCACCCGCCAGCTGATCTGCGGCGCCGGCAAGGTGCTGCAGACCCCGAAGGCGGCGACGTTCTGCCTGAGCCAGCGCGCCGAGCACATCTGGGAGGGGGTGTCGAGCGCCACCACCCGGTCACGGCCGATCATCAACACCCGCGACGAGCCGCACGCCGACGCCGACAAGTACCGCCGGCTGCACGTCATCGTCGGCGACTCCAACATGTGCGAAGCCACCACCATGCTCAAGGTCGGCACCGCCTCGCTGGTGCTGGAGATGATCGAGGCCGGCGTGGCGTTCCGGGACTTCTCGCTGGACAACCCGATCCGGGCGATCCGCGAGGTCAGCCACGACCTCACCGGCCGGCGCCCGGTCCGGCTGGCCGGCGGGCGGCAGGCCAGCGCCCTGGACATTCAGCGCGAGTACTACGCGCGGGCGGTCGAGTACCTGCAGACCCGCGAGCCGAACACCCAGATCGACCAGGTGGTCGACCTGTGGGGCCGCCAGCTCGACGCCGTCGAGAGCCAGGACTTCGCCAAGGTCGACACCGAGATCGACTGGGTGATCAAGCGCAAGCTGTTCCAGCGCTACCAGGACCGCTACAACATGGAGTTGTCCGACCCCAAGATCAGCCAGCTCGACCTGGCCTACCACGACATCAAGCGTGGTCGCGGCGTGTTCGACCTGCTCCAGCGCAAGGGCCTGGCGACGCGGATCACCACCGACGAGGAGATCGAGGCCGCCGTCGACACCCCGCCGCAGACCACCCGCGCCAAGCTGCGCGGGGAGTTCATCAGCGCGGCGCAGGAGGCCGGCCGCGACTTCACCGTCGACTGGGTGCACCTGAAGCTCAACGATCAGGCCCAGCGCACCGTGCTGTGCAAGGACCCGTTCCGGTCGGTCGACGAGCGAGTCAAGCGGCTCATCGCGAGCATGTAGCGCCGATGCGCTCACACCGCGCCGCACCGGCGCTGGCCCTGGTCCTGGTGCTGGCCTTCGTGCAGGCGTGCGGCAGACCCAGTCCGCCGCCGGCACCGACCGCGGGCTCCGGGGACGCCGCCTTCCGCCAGCTCGCCGGTGAGGTCCTGGAGTACAGCTACAAGCGCAACCCCTCGAATGCGACCTACCTCGGCATCCACACCTACGACCAGCTGATCGCGGACTATTCGGCCGCGGCGGTGCGGGCCGACAGCGAGGCGCTGAGGGAATTCCGGACGCGGTTGGACAAGGTTGACGCCCAAGCACTTTCGCTCGAAGCCCAACTCGACCTGGAGCAGACCAAGCACACCCTGGACGGCATGCTGCTGCGCAACGACGTCATCCGCGGCTGGGCCAAGGATCCCGACCTGTACAGCAGCGGTATCACCAACGACGCCTTCGTGATGATCTCGCGCAACTTCGCGCCACCCGAGGACCGGCTCAGGTCGTTGATCGCCCGCGAGAAGCTGATGCCGAATGCGCTTGCGGAGGCCCGCCGCAACCTGGACAACCCACCCCGGGTGTACACCGAGATCGCCATCGAACAGGCCGACGGCAATCGGGACTTCTTCGACCAGGACGTTCCGGCGGCGTTCGCCGAGGTCAAGGATCCCGCACTGGTCGCCGACTTCAAGGCCGCCAACGGCGCGGTGGTCGCCGCACTCGCCGATTACAAGGTGTGGCTGGAGCGGGATCTGCTGCCGCGCTCGGGTGGGCCGTTCGCCTACGGCGCGCAGACCTACCGCGATGTGCTCGCCGCCGACGAGATGATCACCACGCCACTGGGCGAGTTGCTCTCGGTAGCCGAGACGGACCTGAAACGCAATCAGCAGGCCTTCGCCGACGCGGCGCGGAAGATCGATCCGGCCAAGAGTCCGGCGGACGTGCTGGCCGACGTCGCGAAGGATTACCCGCCTGGCTCGGAGTTGTTGGCGGTCACCCAGAGCAACCTCGACGGCCTCGCGCAGTTCGTCCGCGAGCGCCAGATCGTCGAGGTGCCGCCCGCGCCGCCGGCGAAAGTGGTGGAGACGCCGCCGTTCATGCGGGCGACCACCTCGGCCTCGATGGACATCCCCGGGCCGTTCGAGACGGTGGCCACCGAGGCCTACTTCAACATGACGCTGCCCGACCCCGGTTGGCCGGAGCGGGAGCAGAACGACTTCATGTCGCGGTGGTACCGGGCCAGCATCAGCAACGTGTCCGTCCACGAGGTGTGGCCGGGTCATTACCTGCAGTTCCTGTACGCCAAGGACTTTCCCTCCGATGTCCGCAAGGTCTTCGGCGCGGCAAGCAATTTCGAGGGCTGGGCCCACTACTGCGAACAGATGATGCTCGATGAAGGCCTGCACGCCGATGACCCGCGCTACCGGCTGGCACAGATTCAGGACGCACTGCTGCGGGACGTCCGGTTCATCGTCGGCATCAAGATGCACACCGAGGGTATGACGATCGAGCAGGCGCAGGATCTGTTCGTCCGGGACGCCTACCAGCCGGTGTCGGTCGCCGACTCCGAAGCCAAGCGCGGGACGTCGGACGCCACCTACGGCTACTACACCATGGGCAAGCTGATGATCCTCAAGCTGCGCGAGGACTACCGGGCGAAGATGGGCGACGCGTACTCGCTGAAGAACTTCCACGACACCTTCGTCAAGCTCGGACCGCTGCCCCTGCCGCTGGTCCGCAAGGCGATGCTCGGCGAGACCGGCACGCTGTTCTAGACCCGTTGGTGTCCGGACCGGCAATGCTTGTGCCCGCCTTCGAGCGACTATCGGGTTGCCGGCCCCCCCGAGTCGCTCAAAGCCGGGCACAAGCAGTGGTCCCGGAGACCCATCGCGCCGCCACCGCGTGCCGCACGGCGGCCGCCGGGTTTCCCGGTAAGGTTGCCCGGTGGCGACTTCCAAGGTCGAGCGGTTGATGAACCTCGTCATCGCGCTGTTGTCCACCCACGGCTTCATCACCGCCGAACGCATCCGTGCCAGCGTGGCCGGCTACGCCGACAGCCCCACCGACGAGGCCTTCTCGCGGATGTTCGAACGGGACAAGAACGAACTGCGCGATCTCGGTATCCCGCTGGAGACCGGGCGGGTGTCGACGTTCGACCCCGCCGAGGGGTACCGCATCAACCGAAACGCCTACGCGTTGCCGGACATCGAGCTCACCGCCGAGGAGGCGGCCGCCGTCGCCGTCGCGGCCCAACTCTGGGAATCGCCCGAATTGATCACCGCCACCCAGGGCGCATTGCTGAAACTGCGCGCCGCCGGGGTGGACGTCGACCCGGACGGGGCGGTGGCGATCACCACCGCCACCGGGCCACCCGGACTGCGCGGCTCGGAGGACGTCCTGGGAATCCTGTTGTCCGCCATCGACTCCGGGCAGGCCGTCCGGTTCCGGCACCGGCCGTTGCCCACCGAGCCCTACGCCGAGCGGACCGTCGAGCCGTGGGGTGTGGTCACCGCACGCGGCCGGTGGTATCTGGTCGGGCACGACCGGGATCGCAACGCCACCCGCACCTTTCGGTTGTCCCGCATCGACGCCGGGGTGGGCACCGTCGGGCCGGCGGGCTCCGTCACCCGCCCCCCGGGCACCGATCTGCGGGCCATCGTGGAGGAGGCCATCGGCGAGGCACCGAGCGGGCTGACCGCCAGGGTGTGGGTGGCCGACGGCCGGGCGACCGCGCTGCGGCGCGCCGGGACGTCGAAGGGTTCCCGCACGGTCGGCGGCCGGGCCGGTGAGGTCATCGAACTCGACCTCGGCACCCGCGACCGCCTCACCCGGGAGATCGCCGGGTACGGCGCCGATGCCCTGGTGCTCGAACCGGAGGCATTGCGTGCCGATGTGATGGCCCGGCTCGAGGCTCAGGCGGGCCGCGCGTGAGCGTTCAGCGAGGAGCGAAGGCGGATCGCGCATGAGCCCCGTCTCGACCCGCCTGGTGCGGCTGCTCAACATGGTGCCCTACCTCAAGGCCAACCCGCAGATCACCTACGAGGAGGCGGCCGCCGACCTGGGGGTGACGCTCAAGCAACTCCGCCAGGACCTACAGCAGCTGTGGATGTGCGGACTTCCGGGATACGGCCCGGGTGACCTGATCGACTTCGAGTTCTCCGACGACACGGTCAACGTGACGTTCACCGCCGGGATGGACGCGCCGCTGCGGCTCACCTCGCCGGAGGCCACCGGCCTGCTGGTCGCCTTGCGCGCGCTGGTCGACATCCCGGGCGTGGTCGACCCGGAGGCTGCCCGCAGCGCGATCGCCAAGATCGAGTCCGCGGCAGGCACCGTCGCGCACGACCAGACCCACGCCGCGGCCGCCGTCGATGAACCGGCACCGATCGAGAGTGAGGCCGCCGCCGCCGTCCGCACCGCGGTGCGCACCGGCCGGGCGCTGAGCATCGAGTACTACTCGGCCTCCCGCGACATGCTGTCCACCCGGATCGTCGACCCGATCCGGGTCGTCCTGGTCGGTGACCACAGCTACCTCGAGGCGTGGTCACGCGAGGCCGAGGGGGTGCGGCTGTTCCGGTTCGACCGCATCGTCGCCGCCGACATCCTCGACGAGCCGTCCGCACCGCCCGCCCCGGTCGTGCAGGCCGGGCCCGACACCTCGCTGTTCGACGCGGACCCCGCACTGCCCTCGGCCACCCTGCTGGTGGCCCCGGCCGCGTCGTGGATGCTCGAGTACTACCCGATGCGGGTGCGCAAGGAGCTGGCCGACGGCCACCGCGAGGCGGCGATGACCTACGCCTCCGACGAGTGGATGGCCCGGCTGGTGCTCGGCTTCGGCCCGGATGTTCGGGTGCTGGCACCGCAGTCCCTGGCGGATCGGGTGCGCGAGGCGGCCACCGCGGCCCTGGCGGCCTATGACGATCCGGCCGGCTGATCCCCGCGTCCAGCCTCGGCACAGGGTCGGTGCGGTAGCATCGAGCAGACATCTGGAGGTGACCAAATTGGGTGCTCTACAACCGTGGCACTGGCTGATCCTGATCGCCGTCGTGGTGCTGCTCTTCGGGTCGAAGCGGTTGCCTGATGCTGCGCGCTCACTGGGCAAGTCGATGCGCATCTTCAAGTCTGAGGTCAAGGAACTTCAGAACGAGGGCAAGACCGACACCCCGGTCGCTCCCGCCCAGCCCCCGACCCAGGTTCATTCTGAGCGGGTCGAGGCTCCGGTGACGCCGCCCCCGCCGCAGAACCAGACCGACGCCCGACCGGCCTGAACCGGTTCCAATCCGGCGCCGAGGCGCTGAGTAGGTAGCCCCTGCCGTGCGCACCCCGAAACTCCTGTTGCGGCTCGATCCGCGTCGACGCCGCAGTCGCACCAATCCTGACGGCACCATGTCGTTGGTCGACCACCTGCACGAACTGCGGACCCGGCTGCTCATCGCCGTGGGCGCGGTGGCGCTGACCACGATCATCGGTTTCATCTGGTACAGCCACGGCCTGTTCGGGGTGGAGAGTCTCGGTGAGTGGCTGCGTGAGCCGTACTGTGCGCTGCCGCAGTCGGCCCGCGCCGACATCAGCGCCGACGGCGGGTGCCGGCTGCTGGCCACCGCACCGTTCGACCAGTTCATGCTCCGCCTCAAGGTCGGCCTGACCGCGGGCATCGTGCTCGCCTGCCCGGTCTGGCTCTACCAGCTGTGGGCGTTCATCACCCCCGGTCTGTACCGCAACGAGCGCCGATTCGCCACGGTGTTCGTCGTCTTCGCGGCCACCCTGTTCGTCGCGGGCGCGGTGCTGGCCTACGTGGTGCTGTCCAAGGCCCTGCACTTCCTGTTGACCGTGGGCAGCGACGTGCAGGTGACCGCGCTTTCCGGCGATCGCTACTTCAGCTTCCTGATCAACCTGCTGCTGGTGTTCGGTGTCGGCTTCGAGTTCCCGCTGCTGATCGTGATGCTCAACATGGTCGGGGTGCTGCCCTACGAACGGCTCAAGGCGTGGCGGCGCGGGTTGATCTTCGGGGTGTTCGTGTTCGCCGCGTTCGCCACGCCCGGCTCCGATCCGTTCTCCATGCTCGCCCTCGGAATGGCATTGACGCTGCTGCTGGAGTTCGCCATCCAGATCGCGCGCGTGCACGACCGGCGGAAGGCCAAGCGGGAAGCCCAAGGCACCATCCCCGACGACCAGGCCGCACCGATCGAGCCGCCGAGTTCGGTGGCCGACCCGGTGCCCGCCGGTCCCCAGCACACCCCGCAGCATGACGACATCACCTGATCCGGACTCCCAGCTGGCGCGGTTCGCCGCACTGCTGACCTTTCAGCTCGACCCGTTCCAGCGCCAGGCGTGTGATGCGCTGGAGCGCGGCCACGGCGTGCTGGTGTGCGCCCCGACCGGTGCGGGCAAGACCGTCGTCGGTGAGTTCGCGGTGCACCTCGCCCTGGCCGCGGGCCGGAAGTGCTTCTACACCACGCCGATCAAGGCGCTGAGCAACCAGAAGCACAACGACCTGGTCCGCCGCTACGGTCCGGAGCAGATCGGCTTGCTCACCGGCGACCAGTCCATCAACGGTGACGCCCCGGTCGTGGTGATGACCACCGAGGTGCTGCGCAACATGCTCTACGCCGGGTCTGAAACATTGCGGGCGTTGTCGTATGTCGTGATGGACGAGGTGCACTTCCTGGCCGACCGGATGCGCGGCGCGGTCTGGGAGGAGGTGATCCTGCACCTGCCCGACGAGGTGCGGCTGGTCAGCCTCTCGGCCACGGTGAGCAACGCCGAGGAGTTCGGCGGTTGGATCCAGACCGTGCGCGGTGACACCACCGTGGTCGTCGACGAACATCGGCCGGTGCCGCTGTGGCAGCACGTGCTGGTCGGCAAGCGGCTCTTCGACCTGTTCGACTACTCCGCCGACAAGGCGCCCGCGGGCAAGCAGCATCTGGTGGACCCGACGCTGTTGCGCCACATCGCCAACCGCCGTGAGGCCGATCGGCTGGCCGACTGGCAACCCCGCCACCGCGGGCGGGGCCGTCCCGGTGGCGGACCCGGCCTGCATCGCCCGCCGTCGCGGCCCGACGTCATCGCCGCGCTGGACCGGGAAGGGCTGCTGCCTGCGATCACCTTCATCTTCTCCCGGGCCGGCTGCGAGGCCGCGGTCAAACAGTGCCTGCGCAGCCCGCTTCGGCTCACTACCGACGAGGACCGGGACCGCATCGCCGAGGTGATCGACCGGCGCTGCGGCGATCTGGCCGACGCCGACCTAGCAGTGCTGGACTACTACGAGTGGCGAGAGGGCCTGCTGCGCGGCCTGGCCGCCCACCACGCGGGCATGCTGCCGATCTTCCGGCACACCGTCGAGGAGTTGTTCACCGCAGGGCTGGTCAAGGCGGTCTTCGCCACCGAGACCCTGGCGCTGGGCATCAACATGCCCGCCCGCACCGTGGTGCTGGAGAAGCTGGTCAAGTTCAACGGCGAGCAGCATCTGCCGTTGACGCCGGGGGAGTACACCCAGCTGACCGGGCGGGCCGGCCGCCGGGGGATCGACGTCGAGGGCCATGCCGTCGTGCTCTGGACCCAAGATGTGGAACCGGCCGAGGTCGCCGGGCTGGCCTCCACCCGGACCTTCCCGCTGAAGAGCTCGTTCGCGCCGTCGTACAACATGACCATCAACCTGGTGAACCAGATGGGTCCCGAGCAGGCCCGTGAGCTGCTGGAGCGTTCGTTCGCCCAGTACCAGGCGGACCGTTCGGTGGTCGGCTTGGTTCGCGGGGTCGAACGCGGCGAGAAGATGCTCGACGACATCGCCGGCGAGCTGGGCTGGGACCGCCGCGCCGAACCGGTGCCGGAGCCGGCCGTCATCGACTACGCCCGGCTGCGGGCCAAGATCTCCGAGCGTGAGCGGGCGCAGTCCCGGGCGTCGCGGTTGCAGCGCAGGCAGGCCGCGGGCGACGCGCTCGCTGCGCTGCGCCGCGGCGACATCATCAACATCACCCAGGGCCGTCGCGGCGGTCTGGCCGTCGTGCTGGAGCCCGCCGCCGACGCGGACAATCCGAGGCCGTTGGTGCTCACCGAAAACCATTGGGCCGGAAGGATCTCCACCGCCGACTATCCGGGGGCCGCCGGTCCGGTGGGTTCGATGACGCTACCCAAGCGGGTCGAGCACCGTCAGCCCCGGGTGCGCCGCGACCTCGCGTCGGCCCTGCGGTCGGCGGCGGCCGGATTGGTGATCCCGGACGGCCGGAAGCGACGCGGCAACCCAGACGAGGCGCCCGACATCGATCCCCAGCTGAGCAGGCTGCGTGACGAGATGCGCAGCCACCCGGGCCATCGGATGGCCGACCGCGACGCCGCGGTGCGGGTGGCGGAGCGCTATCTGCGGGTCGAGCGCGACAACGAGCAGATCCGCGCCAAGGTGAATGCGGCCACCAACTCGCTGGCCCGCACCTTCGACCGCATCCTCGGGTTGCTGACCGAACGCGGTTTCGTCGAGATCGACGGGGACGACGGCGAGCCGCGGGTGACCGCCGACGGACGGCTGCTGGCTCGCATCTACAGCGAGAGCGACCTGCTGGTCGCCGAGTGCCTGCGCACCGGGGCATGGAAGGGCCTGCAGCCCGCGGAACTGGCGGCGGTGCTGTCGGCGATGGTGTTCGAGGCCCGCGGCGGCGACGGTCCCACCCCGTCGCACGCGGTGGAGATGCCGACCCCCGACGTCCGGCGGGCCCTGGTGGCGACCCGGCGGCTGTCGGGTCAGCTGCGCGCCGATGAGAACCGGCACCGCATCCAGCCGTCCCGGGAACCCGACGAGGGTTTCGTGGCCGCGATCTACCGGTGGGCCACCACCGGCGACCTCGCCGCGGCGCTGGCGGCCTCGGACGTCACCGGAAACGGCACCCCACTGCCGGCCGGCGATTTCGTCCGGTGGTGCCGCCAGGTGCTGGACCTGCTGGACCAGGTGCGCAACGCGGCACCGGAGAGCTCGCTGCGCACCGCCGCGAAACGCGCGGTCGACGACATCCGGCGCGGCGTCGTCGCTGTTGATGGCGGGTAGGGTGATGCAAACGCTACGGTGTCATCGGCGAATCGCTACCAGATCAAGGAGAGACGATGAGCGGACCGCAGGGATCCGACCCCAACCCCTGGCAGGCCCAGCAGCCCGCGCAGGGTCAGGATCAGCCTGCTCCCAGCTCGGAGCAGCCCTCGGCCGCGCCTCCGGCCTGGCAGCAGCCGGCCGGTTCTGACCAGCCGGAAACCCCCGCCTGGCAGCCGCCTGCCACCGAGCAGCCGGGCTGGCAGCCGACGTCGGGTGGTTCGGAGCAGCAGCCGGCCTGGCAGCCCCCCGCCTACCCGCAGCAGTATCCGCAGTACGGCCAGCCACAGGGGCAGCCGGGCTACCCGCCCGCCCCGCCCCATGGAGCGCCCCCCGAGTACAACCCCGCCGCCTATGGACAGCCCGGCCCGTACGGGCAGCCGCCGCCGTACGGCCAGTACCCGCAGCCGCCGGGCCCTGACGTTTGGGCACCTGCGACCGTCGCGTACGCCCATGGCTGCCTCCAAGCGGTGTTCGGTGAGCTGGCGGCTCTCAGCGGCGTGGACGTCCCGTATGTCGCTAACGTTGAGCTCAACGCGGCGGGCGTGC
>CAZHUU010000091.1:10601-19551 GCA_964535335.1 uncultured Mycobacterium sp. | reverse complement strand
GGGCGACGGTGTGGTCGGGATCGACCTCCACGAACGCCCGCGCTTCGGCCTCCGACGACACCACGAAGCTGAAGTCCTTGTCGAGGAAGACGCTGACCAACAGCGGGGACGAATGGTCCGCCCCGAGGGCCCCGTCGTCGACGAACTCCCGGATACCGCACCGCTCGACGACGGCATCGTGATAGCGCTCGACCAGGTCGGCCTCGTCGACCAGCTCACCGCTGGCGCTGTCGTACCAACCCGGCTTCGGGTCGTCCTCCCACTTGATCAGGCCGGTGGTCCAGGCCAGTTCGAGCACGCCGGCGGCCGACAGCTCGTTGTCGACCTCCATCTCGAATCGGGTGCGCGACGAGCCGTACGGGCCGAGTTCGGCCCCACCGACGATGACCACCAGGTCGGCCGGGTCGACGTCGAGGTCGGCCCAGGCCGGGGCGGGCGCGGGGGTATGCCCGCGCGGCGGGGACGGCAGCGCGGCGATGGTGCCGGCGGCAGCAGCGGACGTCGACGCGTCCTCCGATTCGCCGGTCATCTCCTCGCGGGCCTTGGCGGCCAGCTCGGCCATGTCGAGCTCGATGTCGCCGAGGCCGCCGGTCAGGTCGACCTTCAGCGGGGTGTGTGCGGCGGCGACCTTGGACTCGACCGTGCACAGATCGAGGAGCATCGCGGCCATCTCGGCCGTCGTGTAGGTGGTCACCCCGGCTTCTTCGACCGCACCGACGATGGCGTCGTTGTGGCCCATCAGGCCGGTGCCCTTGGTCCAGCCGATCAGCGCGTGCGCGAAGCTGACCCGCTGGGCCCAGGACGATTCGGCGTTCCAGCGGTTGACCACCGCGTCGAGCGCGGACTTGGACTCGCCGTAGGCGCCGTCGCCGCCGAACATGCCGCGGTTCGGCGAGCCGGGCAGCACCACGTGCAGCCGCGAGGCGATGTCCCGCTCGGCGCCGATCGACGACAACCCGCCGATCAGCCGCTCGACGGCCCACAGCAGGACCTTCATCTCCATCTCGGAGCGCGAACCGGCCTCGGACATGTCGCCGGCCACCCGCGGCGCGGCGAACGGGAACAGCAGCGTGGGCGTCTGTGCATCCTTGATGTGAATCGACTGCGGCCCAAGGTTTTCGGATTGCTCGCTGCCGATCCAGGACACCAGCGCGTCGATGTCTGCGTACGAGGCCATGTTGGCCGGGACCACCCACAGCGACGCGCCATAGCGGGCGTGGTCGCGGTAGAGCTGCTTGTAGAAGCCCAGCCGGTCGTCGTCGAGCCGGGAGGTCGTGGCGATCACGGTCGCGCCGCCGTCGAGCAGCTGGCCGACCACGGACGCCGCGATCGAGCCCTTCGACGCGCCGGTCACCACCGCCACCTCGCCGGAATATCGACCGGTTCCGGGGTTCTCGGCGCCGGCGGCGATCCGTCCGAACAGCGAGGCGTGGATCGTGCGTCCGGCTGCCAGCGCCTTGCCCTGCCACCAGGTCGCCTGGGTGGCCACCGCGTGACCGGCCCCCTCGAAGCGCTCCGAGAGCCGCACCCAGTCCGCGTCGACGTCGCCCTCGTCGGCCAGCCACAGCTTGACCAGGTCTTCACGGGCACTGGCCCAACGGTCGTCGAGCAGCACCGCCTTCCTGCCGTCGAACGACGGGGCCACCAACCGCGGCCAGTCCGAGCCGAGCTCGGCGGTCACCAGCTCGATGAGTTCGGCGTCGGTGGCCGCGGGCTGCGCGGTGACGGGGTTGTCCAGGCCGAGTTGTCCCAGCACCATGCGGGCCGCGGTGGCCAGCACACCGTCGCGGCCGGTCACCTTCTCGGCGAACTCACCGAGCGCCGCCGAGTCGACCACACCGCCACCGGCGCCGCCGGCCGAGGGCAGCGACACCGCGACGCCCCGGCGGGCGGCCACCGCGGTGACCGCGGCGTCGATCGCCTTGTCGACCGCCGCGGCGTCGGCCAGCGCCCCCTCGTGCAGGCCGCCGAGGTCGCCGCCGCGCACGCTGCTTCCCTCCCGGGTGCCCAGCGCGAGTTCGACGGTGACGTGCTTGACCCAGCCGTCACCCAACTCCCAGGTCTTCTTGACCCGCTCGGCGATCGCGGCCGGCCGCTTGCCGGACGGGCCGAGCACGGTGCGCAACTGGTCGTTGATGGCATCGGAGAGCACCGGACCGAACGGCTTGTAGGTGCGGGCCAGCTTCGCCACCTGCCCCCGCAGCGAGGCCAGGTCGGCCTCGGCGGCACCGTCGATGGCACCCAGGTTGAGCTCGGAGCCCAGGTCGACGAGCAGCTGGTTGCGCCGCGAGGACGCCCCGTCGGTGATCGACTCGATGGAGTCCAGCGGCTCGATCTGGTCGATGCGCATCTTGGCGCTCAGCGCGATCAGCGCGAGCGTGGCGTCGCCGGCGTCGAACCCGATGTCATCCGGGCGGGGTCCGCCCGAGGGCACCGCCGCGGGTGCCGGAGCCGGTGCGGCCTGAACCGCGGCGGGCGCCGCCTCGGACGCGGGCGCCTCGACGGCAACGTCCTCCTCCGGCTCGGGGTCGGTGTCGGTGGCGAAGAGCACCGCGGCGTCCCGCTCGGCGTTGAGGACTTCCACTGTGCTGTGGGCGTATTCGGGCAGCTTCAGGGTGTTGCTCGCCAGGCCGGCGACCGTCGGCGCGGACTTCACGCCGATCTCCACGAAGCGCTCGACGCCGAGGCCGCCAGCGGCCTCCTCGATGAACAGCAGGTCCTGCGTCTCGATCCAGCGCACCGGGCTGGCGAACTGCCAGGCCAGCAGTTCGATCACGATCTTGCGGCACAACTCGTGCGGCTTCTCGGCACGCCAGGTGTCGTAGTCGGCCAGGATCTCGTCGAGCGGCTCGGCCGGAACCAGGTCGCGGATCTCCTGGATGAAATCGCGGTCCAGGGTGAACGGCCGGGGCACCAGGTTCGGGATGTAACGCCCGACGATCAGTGCCGGGTCGGCATCCTCGGGCATGACGCGCTCCAGCGCACGGCGGAAGTCGTCGACACCGACCCGCAGCACGTTCGAGTGGAACGGCACGTCGATGCCGGGCACCAGGATGAACGAGCGCTTGCCGCCACTGATCTCGCGGCGCCGCTCGACCTCCTCCTCCAGTGCCTCCAGGCCGCGCACCGTGCCGGCGATCGCGTACTGCGAACCGCGCAGGTTGAAGTTGACGATCTGCAGGAACTCCCCGGTGCGCTCGGCGATCTCGGCGACGAAGTCCTTGACGTCGGCGTCGGGCAAATCGATCTGCGACGGGCGGATGGCCGCCAGCCGGTAGTTCGACCGGCCCATCTCGTCGCGCGGAACGATGTCGTGCATCTTGCTGCCGCGGTGGAACACCACCTCCAGCAGTGCCTCCAGTTCGTACACATTCGACACGCAGGCCAGCGCGGTGTACTCACCGACGGAGTGGCCGCAGGCGATCGCGCCTTCGACGAACGCACCCTGCTCGCGCATCTCGGCCACCTGGGCGGCGGCGACGGTGGCCATCGCGACCTGGGTGAACTGCGTCAGGTACAGCACACCCTCGGGATGCTGGTAGTGCACGCCGGCGGCGATCAGGCTGGTGGGGTTGTCCCGGACCACATGCAGCACCGAGAAGCCCAACGTGTCGCGGGTGAACTTGTCGGCCTTCTCCCACACCTTGCGGGCGGCCTTGGAGCGGGCACGGACCTCCATACCCATGCCCTTGTGCTGGATGCCCTGACCGGGGAACGCGTACACGGTCTTGGGTGCGGCGAGCCGGGCGGTCGCGCTCATCACCAGGTCGCTGCCGACCTTGGCGGTGACCTCCAAAACCTCTGCGCCCAAATCGATTCCGACCCGGTCGACCCGGAAGTCGATCTCGTCGCCGGGACTGACCATGCCCAGGAAGCGCGCGGTCCAGCCGAGCAGCTTGGCCGGCGGGACCGGCTTGCCGTCGGTGGCGGTGACGACGTGCTGGGCCGCGGCCGACAGCCACATCCCGTGCACGATCGGCGAATCCAGCCCGGCCAGCAGGGCGGCCGCCCGATCGGTGTGGATCGGGTTGTGGTCACCGGAGACCACCGCGAACGGCCGCATGTCGACCGGCGCGGTGATGGTGACGTCGCGGCGGCGTCGGCGCGGGGTGTCGGTGGCGTTCTCCGAGACCGCTCCCCCGGCACGAACCGGGTCGGTCAACTCGGCGGGCCCGGTGCGCCCGCGGATCGCGAAGCGCTCCTCGAGCACCGCGAGGATGATGCCGTTGGCGTCGGTGACGTTGACGGTGACCGGAACGACGCGGCCGACCTCGGTGTCGGTGGCCACCGAAGCCGTTGCGGTGACGGTCAACCGGGTCCGGTCCTTGGGGAGCGGCTTGAGCAGCTGTGCGGCGTGGTCAAGGTGCACCAGGCTCAGCAAGCCCTCGACGACCGGGAACCCGGTGTCGGTGACGGCGCCGCCGATCGCGGCGAACACCGCGGGCCAGCAGCGCCCGACCAGCGCGTCAGGCACCACGGAAAGCGTTGGCGCCAAAGGTGATCCGAATGTCGCCGTCACTCCGGTGTGGTCGGCGACCCGCTCCGGGTCCCACTCGACGGTGACGGTGGTGGAGCCGTTGACCACCGCGGGCAGGTCGGCGGGTCCGTCGGCCCCGGCGGCGATGGCCAACACCGCGCGCATCGCGGCGGCCGCGTCCTCGGTGCGGACCACCGGTGCACCGCCGTCGATCACCGTGGCGGGCAGCGTGAAGGCGATGTCGATCCAGGTGCCCGACAACGGCACACTGAGCACAACCCGGTCGGCCGCAATGGCCTCCAGGCGCGCACCGGTGGAATGGTTTGTCGCCGAACGGTTGTCGTGGACCAGCCACTCCGAAGGCGGGGCGATCCGATGCACCGGGTTGGTGGCGGTGCGGCCGGCCCACAACACGTCCGGGGAGTCCAGCACGATGGCCAGCGGTCCGGTCGCGTCGGTACGGACCTGCAGCCGGGAGGCCACCGGCGCGGGTTCGGCGCCGGAAGCCAGCACCTGGTCGACGGCCGCCTTCTCGAAGCGATCGAGCAGCTCGCCCACCGGCTCGTCGACGCGGGTGATGCCGGCGACGGCCGCGGTGCCGGGGATGACGCACACCTGATCGGCGGTGTAGCGGGCGTCGTGGGCCTGCCACAGCGAGTCGCTGCGCCACCAGCGCCGGACGTCCTTGTCGATCACCGGGACGAAGTTGACCGGCTTGCCCAGCGTCTTGCACAGCTCGATGAAGAACGGCACGTCGGCCGGGTGCAGCAGGACTGCCGCGGCGTCGGGGTACCGAGCCGCCAGCGCCGCGATCGCCCGATCCGGGTTCTCCAAAAGCGCTGCACCGTCTGCCGATTCGGCATCGAACAGGGTCTCGATCGGACCTACGTCGGCCGCGTTCAGCCGGGCTTCCGCTCGTTGCAGCATCGCGGCGAACCGGTCGCGCCAGGTGATGTCCAGCCAGGGCGATCCCTCGACCCTGGTGTCGGCGGTGCTGTCGCCGTCACCGATCGCCAACTCGACATAACGCTGCAGCCACTGCAGGTAGGTCATCTCCCCCACGTCGCCGAAGTACGGCTTGGCGGTCGGCGCCATCGCGTCGATGATCTCGGCCCGCCGAGCGGCGACCGCGTCGGCATCACCCGCGACGTCGTCGAGCAACCGGCCGCAGCGCGAGGCGGCGTTGTCGATCTCGTGGATGTCGGCGCCGAGCTGGCTGCGCCCGGATGCCATGCCGCCCTGGGCCGTTCCGGCTCCCACCCAATGGTCGGTGCCGGCCGTGTCGACCAAGAGCTGCTTGACGGCGGGCGAGGTGGTGGCCTCCAGGCAGGCCATCGCCGCGGTGCCGACCAGGATGCCGTCCACCGGCATCTGCGGATAGCCGTACGCCGCCGACCAGCGGCCGGACAGGTACTCCGCGGCGCGCTCCGGGGTGCCGATACCGCCACCGACGCACACCGTGATGTTCGAGCGGGACCGCAGCTCCGAGTAGGTGCTCAGCAGCAGGTCGTCGAGGTCCTCCCAGGAGTGGTGGCCACCGGCGCGGCCGCCCTCGATGTGGACGATGACCGGCTTGGTGGGCACCTCGGCGGCGATCCGGATGACCGAACGGATCTGCTCGACGGTGCCGGGCTTGAAGCAGATGTGGGCGATACCGATGCCGTTGAGCTCGTCGATCAGCGCCACGGCCTCGTCGAGGTCGGGGATGCCGGCGCTGACCACCACGCCGTCGATCGGGGCGCCCGACTGGCGGGCCTTCTGCACCAGGCGCTTGCCACCCAGCTGCAGCTTCCACAGGTAGGGATCCAGGAACAGCGCGTTGAACTGGATGGCGCGGCCGGGCTCGAGCAGGGTCTCCAACTCGGCGATGCGCTTGTCGAAGATGGCCTCGGTGACCTGTCCGCCACCGGCCAGCTCGGCCCAGTGGCCCGCGTTGGCCGCCGCGGCGACGATCTTGGCGTCGACGGTGGTGGGCGTCATGCCGGCCAGCAGGATCGGCGAGCGGCCGGTGAGGCGGGTGAACTTCGTCGACAGCTTCACCGAGCCGTCCGGCAAGCTGACCACCGACGGTTCGTAGCTGGACCACGGCCGGGCCACCTCGGGCACCGCCCCGACGGTGAACAGGTTGCGCTGGCCACCGCGGGTGGCGGCGGGCACGATACCGATGCCCAGGCCGCGGATCACCGGTGCGGTCAGACGGGTCAGGATGTCGCCGGGCCCCAGGTCCAGAATCCACCGGGCGCCGGCGTCATGCAGCGCGGTCACCTCGTCGACCCAGTCCACCTGCTGAACCAGGATGGCCTCGGTCATGGCCCGCGCCAGCTCGACGTCCAGCCCGACCGCCTCGGCCCACCGGCCCACGATGTCGATACCGTCGGCCAGCCGGGGGGTGTGGAACCCGACCTCGACCGCGACCGGGTCGAAGACGGGGCTGAACACCGCGCCACCGCGCACCTTGCTCTTGCGCTCGGCGGCCTCCTTCTCGCCGATCTGCTCGCAGTACAGCTCGAAGCGGGACAACTGTTCCGGGGTGCCGGTGATGACCACCGACCGGCGGCCGTTACGAATCGACAGCACCGGCGGCAGCACGGTGCGCACGTCCTGCGCGAACTCCTCGAGCAACTCGTAGATGCGCTCGGGCTCGGCGTTGGTGACCGACACCATCGGCGGCCGGTCGCCGAGGATCGAGATGCCGCGGCGCCGGGCCACCAGGGTGCCCGCTGCCCCGATCAGCTGCGCGAGCGCCAGCAGTTGGACATCCTCGGCGCCGCCGGCGCGCAGCGCCTCGACGGCCAGCACGCCCTGGGAGTGGCCGGCCACGGCCACCGGCGGGGTGGCGGTCAGATCCATGCCCTGGCGGGCGAGGGCGCGGATGGCGGCGATCTGGGTGAGCAGGACACCGGGCACCGACACCGCGGCCGAGGTCAGCTGCTTGGCCGACGGCACCGGCTCCTCGGCGGCCAGCAGGCGCACCCAGCGCAGCGGCTCGAAGCCGATCGGACGGACCACGACCAGTTCCTTGGCCACCGGCTCGAGCAACAG
This sequence comes from uncultured Mycobacterium sp., assembly GCA_964535335.1. Taxonomy (GTDB): domain Bacteria; phylum Actinomycetota; class Actinomycetes; order Mycobacteriales; family Mycobacteriaceae; genus Mycobacterium. The sequence continues at coordinate 12,032 of CAZHUU010000091.1, read as the reverse complement.
CTCGGCCTCACCGGCCAGGGTCGCCAACTCGGATTCGATGCCGGCCGAGGTCACCAGCTCCTCGAGGGTCTCCAGCCACGCGCTGCCCTGCCCGCCGAAGGCCACGGCATACGGTTCACCAGCATTGAGACGATCGACCAGCGCGTGGGTGGTGCTCTGCGGGGCCTCACCCCGTTCCGAGCCCCGTCCCGACCCGTCGCCCGTTGACAGCCTGTCGTGCTCGTGGATCGTCACCTTGTCTAACTCCCTCGATACTTCTCGTCGCGTCGTCTGTCGGCTTCACCCGGACCTACGTTGCCCCGGCGGAGGTGTTCGGCGATTCCTCGGATCACGCCTCGGACGGGCCGGGTCGGCCCGTTCTGGAGCCGATGCGATCCGGCGCGTCCCCTCGCGGAGAAGAGGTCTCGCGGATAACCCGGCTGCAGTAAGAGTGTCATAAGAACGGCGGGGCTTTTCACCTCGATATCGGTTACTGATGAGTTCTACGCACGGGTAACGGTGCCGTGGGTAACACGACGCTTAATCGACGCTCCGACCGCCTGGGACAAATGTCCTGCATGCAGGTGGTTACGGTCGAGTAGCCACAACTGTGCTGATCAAAGCACGACTGTTATCGAATCGTTACCTGCAAATTCGCTGTCGGAGTCGCGGCTGCCGACGGCCCGGCCAAGCGGTTGCTCGGTTCCCCAGTCCACGATTGTTCACCGAAATGGCATTCGAAAGTTTGCTGGCAAATCTTACTAGTCGGTAAGGTTTGGCGGTCGCCGTCAATCCCACCGGCCGTATCGCGGGGGCGGAATTCGTTCAGGTCCACCTCGACACCGGCGACCCTGCGGTTGTCGATCTCGAATCGGCGCGGGTGGATGCCGCAACCGCCAGAGGTGCCAGCCGATACCTCCAGCGCGGCCCGGTCGCCGGAGCGGGGACTTGGTGTTGACGCCACACTGCTGCTGGCCGAGTGCGTCTCCCGGGACTTCGAAGAGGGCGCTACCAGCTGTTTGTGCTGGCCATGGAACAGATCGTCGCCGGTCGAGGCGTGCACCGGGCCGCAGGTGGCGGTCCGCGGTCCCCGACCCCGTTGTATGTTGGACGACGCCGGGCCGGCCACCGTCCGACCAGTCGGCGGTGTCGGACCTGCCAACTGCTCGTTGCACACGATGTTCGGCCCGGCGGCAGGCAGGTCGGGGATCCGGGCAGCTCGATGGGCATACCGGCATCCCCTTCCCGCCCGGCCGGCGGTGGCAGGCGTAGCGAATGGCCCCCGAAGAGCAGGCGGACCCGAGATCGGCAGCGGTGACGAACCGACCCGTAGTCCGGCAGGATCCCGGCGACTCGGCGGCGGATCCCCGCGGGGACGACCAACGCCGATGCGCGGTGTCGTCACCGACCGAGAGATCCGCGCGCTCGAAATCGGCAAGGCCGGTGCGCTGG
>CAZHUU010000091.1:0-10591 GCA_964535335.1 uncultured Mycobacterium sp. | reverse complement strand
CGTAGTCCGGCAGGATCCCGGCGACTCGGCGGCGGATCCCTGCGGGGACGATCTCGGGCGCCGATGCGCGCTGCCGTCTCCCACCGAGAGATACCGGATCGGTGGCCGGAAGGCATGCCGACCGCCGATACGGCTCATGGTGCTGCGGGGAAACAACGCGATCCGTACTATCCACCCATGCCTTCGGGGAGCGTCGCAGCCGCGGTCGGCACCGGCTCGGGATCCGCCGTCGACGAACCCCAGATCGAACTCCGGGCTGTCCGGAAGGTCTTCGACGACGTGGTCGCTGTGGAGGGCGCCAGCCTGACGGTGAGCGACGGCGAACTGTTCGCGATTCTGGGGCCGTCCGGGTCGGGGAAGACCACGGTGCTGCGGATGATCGCCGGGTTCGAGCAACCCACGGCGGGCACCATCCACCTCGGCGGTCACGACGTCACGGCCCTGCCGCCGGCGCGCCGCGACACCAACACCGTCTTCCAGGACTACGCCCTCTTCCCCCATATGACGGTCGCGCAGAACGTGGAATACGGCCTGCGGGTCAAGGGCGTACCGAAGGCCGAGCGCCGGGACCGCACCGCCGCGGCGCTGGAGATGGTGCGGCTGTCCGGGCACGCCGTCCGCAAGCCCGCGCAACTCTCGGGCGGCCAACAGCAGCGGGTGGCGCTGGCCCGCGCGCTGGTCGGCCGGCCCAGGGTGCTGCTTCTCGACGAGCCACTCGGGGCACTGGACCTCAAACTGCGGGAACAGATGCAGGTCGAACTCAAGGCCATCCAACGCGAAGTCGGCATAACGTTCGTGATCGTCACCCACGACCAGGACGAGGCGCTGACGCTGTGCGATCGGCTCGCCGTGTTCAACAACGGCCGCATCGAACAGGTCGGCGCCGCGCGCGAAGTCTACGAGAATCCGGCGAACCGATTCGTCGCCGACTTCGTCGGCACCTCCAACGTATTCGACGGCGCGGCGGCCGAGACCCTGGTGGGCAGGCCGGGTAGCTTCGCCATCCGGCCCGAACGCATCGTGCTGCTGCAACCGGGCCAGGCCGCACCCGCCGGGATGCGCAGCGTCGAGGCGGTCATCGCGGAGGTGGTCTACGCCGGGCCGATCACCCGCGTCGCCGCCGACACCGCAGCCGGCCAGCGCCTGACCGCGACGGTGCTGAGCGCGGACGTCTCCCCCGGCATCGTCCACGGCTCCCCCGTGGCGCTCGCCTGGCCCGACGACGCGATCCGGTCACTGCTCGGCACCTGAACCCCATCCCCGCACGAATAGCCCGGCCCGACAAAGGAGTTCGCCATGAGATCCACCACCCGCCGTCTTGGTGTCGCGCTGGCCGCGTGCGCCGCGTTCATCGCTGCCTGTTCCAGCCCGACCACGCCGGGCGGTGGAAACGCCTCGGCGCCACCGAAACTCGAGCCGTTGTCCGCGGTCGGCAACGGCGAGGGGCAGCTGAACCTGGTCGCGTGGGCCGGCTACGCCGAGGACGGGTCCAACGATCCGAAGACCGACTGGGTGCATCCGTTCGAGCAGCAGACCGGCTGCAAGGTCAACGTCAAGATCGGCAACACCTCCGACGAGATGGTGCAGCTGATGCGCACCGGGCAGTACGACGGTGTGTCGGCCTCCGGGGACGCCACCCTACGGCTGATCTACGCCGGCGACGTCGCACCGGTCAACACCAAGCTGGTGCCGAACTACGCCAGCATCGCGCCCTTCCTGAAGGACAAGTCGTGGAACTCCGTGGACGGCCAGATGTACGGCATTCCGCACGGCTGGGGCGCCAACCTGCTGATGTACAACACCGCCGTGGTCAAGGGCGCCCTCGACTCGTGGGGCGCGGTGTTCCCCGGCAACCCGGAGTACAAGGGCAAGGTGACGGCGTACGACTCGCCCATCTACATCGCCGACGCGGCGCTGTATCTGTCGAAGACCAAACCCGACCTGGGCATCAAGAATCCCTACGCGCTGACCGAGGACCAGCTCAACGCGTCGGTCGACCTGCTCAAACAGCAGCACGCCAACATCGGTGAGTACTGGTCCGACTACACCAAGGCGGTGCAGGCCTTCGAGTCCGGCACCTCGGTGATCGGCACCAGCTGGCAGGTGATCGCGAACATGCTCAAGAGCGACGACAAGGTCAAGGTCGCCACCGTGCTGCCGAAGGAGGGCTCCACCGGCTGGTCGGACACCTGGATGGTCTCATCGAAGGCCGCCCACCCCAACTGCATGTACAAGTGGTTGGACTACATCGTCGCTCCGCAGGTCAACGCCCAGGTGGCCGAGTACTTCGGTGAGGCGCCGGCGCAGACCAAGGCGTGTGACTTCACCGCCGACAAGAACTTCTGCGCGACCTACCACGCCACCGACGAGGAGTACGCGAAGCAGATCAGCTACTGGACCACGCCGCAGAAGAAGTGCGTGGACGGCAGCGGTGACAACTGCACGGCCTACAGCGAGTGGGTCGACAAGTGGCAGCAGATCAAGGGGTGAGTGTCGCGGGCCGATCGACCCATCGGCCCCGGTCTCGGCTCGCGCTGGCCGTCCTGCTCGTCCCTCCGCTGGGCTGGCTGCTGATCGCCTACCTGGGTTCCCTTGCAGTGCTGCTGGTTTCGGCGTTCTGGACTACCGACGCCTTCACCGGCGCGGTGGTGCGCACCTACACCAGTGACAATGTCGTCAGGGTACTGACCGATGCGGTTTTCCGGACCGCGACCCTGCGCACGCTCGGCATCGCGCTGGCGGTCACCGTGATCTGCATGGCGCTGGCGGTACCCCTGGCGTTCTGCATGGCCAAGGTCGCCTCACCCCGGGTGCGACTGGCCTTGGTGGTGGCGGTGACGACGCCGCTGTGGGCCAGTTATCTGGTCAAGGCCTACGCGTGGCGGATGATGCTGTCCCCGGAGGGACCGTTGCGGTGGGTGGCCGGCTACACCCCGGGCTACGGCATCACCGCGACGGTGCTGACACTGGCCTATCTGTGGTTGCCCTACATGGTGATTCCGGTGTTCGCGGCCTTCGAACGGGTGCCCGACGCGTTGATCGACGCCAGCGCCGACCTCGGCGCATCGGATCTGACGACGTTGCGCAGCGTGGTGGCGCCGTTGGTGTTCCCCGGTGTCGCCGCGGGTTCGATCTTCACGTTCTCGCTGTCTATGGGCGACTACATCGCGGTCACCATCGTCGGGGGCAAGACCCAGATGCTGGGCAACATCATCTACGGCCAGCTGGTGACCGCGAACAACCAGCCGCTCGCGGCCGCGCTGTCGTTGATCCCGCTGGTCGCCATCATCGGCTATCTGTTGGCGATGCGGCGCACCGGTGCACTGGAGAACGTCTGATGCTCTCGACGTCGATGCGCCGACTGGTGTGGATCTGGACGACCCTGGTGCTGGTCTTCCTCTACGCACCACTGCTTCTGGTGGTGCTCAACGCGTTCAACATCTCGAAGACGTTCGCCTTCCCGCCCACCGGTTTCACCGGGAAGTGGTGGGCCGACGCATGGGCCAGTGCCGGGATGTGGCGGTCATTGGGCAACTCGGTTGTCGTGGGTCTGTGCGCGACGGCACTGGCGCTGGCGTTGGGCACGATGGCGGCGTTCGCCGTCCAGCGCTACCGGTTCTTCGGCAGGCAGACCATCAGTCTGTTGGTGGTTCTTCCGATCACGTTGCCGGGCATCGTCACCGGTATCGCGTTGAACGCGACCTTCACCTCGGCGCTGGGTGTCACGCTGGGGTTGGCGACGGTGATCGTCGGGCACGCCACGTTCTGCATCGTGATCGTGTTCAACAACATTCAGGCCCGATTGCGCCGATTGGGCACCAGCCTCGAGGACGCCTCGGCCGATCTGGGCGCCTCGAGTTGGCAGACGTTCCGCTACGTGACGTTCCCGATGATGCGCGGCGCCCTGCTGGCCGGGGCCATCCTCGCGTTCGCGCTGAGCTTCGACGAGATCGTGGTGACGACGTTCACCGCCGGGCCGACGGTTCAGACGCTGCCGATCTGGATCTTCGGCAACCTGTTCCGGCCCAACCAGGCGCCGGTGATCAACGTCGTGGCGGCGACACTGACCGTCGTGGCCGTGATCCCGGTGTGGCTGGCGCAGCGGTTCGGCGGCGACCCGGCCACGGCCCGGGTCTGACAAGGGATTCGAACCGCTGCGGGAATCAAGTTGCGCCCGCACGGGATGATGGATGCATAGCGTCGGCACTGTCCCGGGGTAACCAGGCCGGGGTTGCGCCGGGTGAATCGCGCCGGTCGACCCGACCGCCGAGGAGAGGACGAGGGCAGTGCGAGCCTGGATCGTGTGGTCAACCGGACTGCTCGCCTACATCGTGGCCGTGCTGGACCGGACCACCCTGGGCGTCTCCGGTCTGGACGCCGCCAGCCGCTTCTCGGCCAGTCCCGGCGTGTTGTCGACGTTCGTGGTGCTGCAGGTGGTCGTGTACGCAAGCGCGCAGATCCCGGCCGGGCTGCTGCTGGACCGCTTCGGTTCGAAGGTCATGATCCTGAGCGGCGGCAGCCTGATGGTCGCCGGCCAGTTGGCGCTGGCGTTCACCGAGTCGCTGCCGGCCGCGATCGGGGCGCGCGCGGTGGTGGGCCTGGGTGACGCCTTCACGTTCATCTCGGTGCTGCGGCTGGTTCCGCACTGGTTCAGCCCCCGTCAGATTCCGCTGGTGACGCAATTGACCGGCATCTCCGGCCAACTCGGGCAGGTGCTGTCCGCGGTGCCGTTCCTGAGCCTGCTGATCGGGTCCGGCTGGACCACGGCCTACAACGCGGTGGCGGCGCTTGGGGTACTGGCGCTGGTGCTCACCGCGGCACTGGTCCGCAACGCACCGCCGGGCACGGTGGTGCACGACCCGGCGGTGAGCCTGCGGGAGACCCTCGGCAGCGTCAAGACGGTGTGGCTGCGGCCGGGCACCCGGCTGGGTTTCTTCACCCACATGGGCACCCAGTTCTCGGTCACGGTGTTCGCCCTGATGTGGGGTGTGCCGTATTTGACTGCCGCGCAGAATGTTCCGCGCAGCGCCGCAGGCACACTGCTCACCATCTCGGTGGTGGCGGCCATCGCATCGGGGGTGATCATCGGCATCGTCACCGGTCGCCACCCGCACCGCCGGTCGTGGCTGGTGCTGGGCATCATCGCCAGCAACGCCGCGATGTGGACGGTGGTGCTCGCGCTGCCCGGCCCGGCACCGCATTGGCTGCTGGTGCTGCTCATCGTGGTGATCTCGGTCGGCGGCCCCGGATCGATGGTCGGCTTCGACTTCGCGCGCACCTTCAACCCGCGCTCCACCCTGGGCACCGCGCAGGGCGCGGTCAATATGGGCGGCTTCCTGGCCTCGCTGCTGGTCATGCAGGCGATGGGCATGATCATCGGCGCGGCCGGCGGCTACTCGTTCTCGTCGTTCCGGCTGGCGTGGTGTGTCCAGTACGTGGTGTGGGCGGTGGCGGTGGTGGGCATCCTGGTGACCCGCAGGAAGGCCCGCCGGACCATCGGAGACATCGAGGAGAGTCGGTACCTGCTCGAATTCTTCACCGACGCCGAACGGCAGCCGGCCGACTCGCGACCCGGCCGCTAACGGTTGCGGCTGCTCGCCCGGCGGTTGGCCTTCTTGATCGCCGACACCAACTCGTCCTTGCTCATCGACGACCGGCCGGTGATGTCCAGTCGGCGCGCCACGTCAAGCAGATGCTTCTTGGTGGCGGTGGCATTGACGCCCTCGGCGGTCTCGCCCTTGGCGTTGGGGCCGCCACTGCGGGCGCGGGCGTCGGACGGACCCTTGTGGTCCTTGGCCTCCCAGCGGTCGCCAACCTTCTCGTAGCTGTGCTTCAGCGCGCTGTAGGCCACCCGGCGGGCGCGCTCCCCCTCGCCGTACTCCTTGACCGCGGAATCGTGGGCCTTGGCGAAGGTCCGCTGCGCCTTGGCGTCGGACTTCTGCAGGGTGCTGGGCAACTCGTTCCTCTTGGCGCTGCCGCTCTTGGTGGTTTTCGGCATGGTGTCACCTCCGTGTACTGGTCGGACGGCTACCCACTGCAGTGGGTCGAAAAACGCGCCACCCCGCCGTAACACCCGCGCCCACCGGCTCGATATCCCCATCAGCCCCGGCCGCCGACCACACCGACTCATCGGCGGCCGGGGCTGCACTCGTCGCGACGACGTCGACCGGGTTTGACCGATCGGTACCGGAGGTATCACCTCAGGCGTCGAAAGGGACGCGCGATGGGCTTCGATCTCACACCGACATCGGCACAGCACGACCTCGCCCGGCGAACGCACGAGTTCGCCGAACAGTGCATCCGCCCGGTCGCCGGCGAGTACGACCGCAGGCAGGAGTTCCCCTGGCCGCTCCTCGAGGAGGCGGCGCGGCGCGGCTTCTACAGCCCGCTGTTCTATCGCGACCTGATCGGCGATCCCACCGGCCTGTCCCTGCCGATGTTCATGGAGGAACTGTTCTGGGGTTGCGCCGGGATCGGCCTGGCCATCGTGATGCCGGCCCTGGCGTTGTCGGCGATCGGTCAGGCCGCCACACCCGAACAGATGTTGCACTGGGCCCCGGAGTGTTTCGGCTCCCCGGGTGACCTGAAACTGGCCGCGTTGGCCATCTCCGAACCCGAAGGCGGCAGCGATGTGCGCAACCTGCGCACCACGGCCCGACGGGACGGCTCGGGAGCGAATGCGGACTGGATCATCGACGGGCACAAGATGTGGATCGGCAACGGCGGCATCGCCAACGTCCACGTGGTCAACGCCGTCGTCGACCAGGACCTGGGCCACCGCGGGCAGGGGCTGTTCGTGGTGCCCGGCGGCACACCGGGCCTGGAGTTGGTCCGCAAGCTCGACAAGCTGGGGTGCCGGGCCTCGCACACCGCCGAGCTGACGTTCTCCGGGGTGCGGGTTCCGGCCGAGAACCTGCTCGGCGGCCAGGACAGGCTGGAGCACAAGCTCGCCAAGGCGCGGGAGGCCGCCGCCACCGGGCAGCGCTCACGCTCGGCCACCCTGGGCACCTTCGAACAAACCCGTCCGATGGTGGCGGCGCAGGCGCTCGGAATCGCCCGGGCGGCGCTGGAATACGTCACGGCCTACGCCAACCGGAGGGAGGCGTTCGGCGGCCCGATCATCGACAACCAGGGCGTCGCATTCCCGCTCGCCGACCTGGCCACCGGCATCGACGCCGCCCGGTTGCTGACCTGGCGGGCGTCCTGGATGGCCGCCCGCGGGGTGCCGTTCGAGCGGGGCGAGGGGTCGATGGCCAAGCTCGCCGCCAGTGAGATCGCCGTGAAGACCACCGAGCGGGCCATCCAGACGATGGGCGGCTGGGGCTACATCAGCGATCACCCGGTGGAGAAGTGGTACCGCGACGCCAAGCTATACACCATCTTCGAGGGCACCAGTGAGATCCAACGGATCGTGATCTCGGCCGCCCTCGGCGCCGGCGACGGCGCGCCGCCACTGCACGTCGAACTGGAGCCGACCGGCGGTCCGTTCAACCGGCTGTTCGGCCGCGGGACGCCGGCGCGCACCAGGGTGGCCAACGCCGCCCTGGCGATGCGCGATCGGGTGCCCGCACCGGCGATGCGGATGGCGATGAAGGTCCTGCAACCGCCCCGCGGCTGAACACGTGCGCTACTGGCGCAACCGGCCGCCGTGGCTGAATCGGGCTGCGCGGCGGTGAATCCGGTGCTCAACGCCGCGGGTGCGGTGCGGTGCCCCGGGCGCCCGCATCGGCTCGGCGTAGAACACCACCTTGGTGATCTCCACCAACACCAGGTAGGCGACGACGAAGAGCGCCAGCGCCCCGAAGAACTGCCACGGCAGCGGCGTGAAACCCAGCGCGGCCGCCAGCGGTGACACGGTCAGGGCGATGCCGACCGCGATGACGGTGAAGGTGGTCAGCACCAGCCAGCCACCGGGTCGGCTGCGCAGGAACGGGATTCGCCGCGTGCGGATCGCGAAGATGATCAACGTCTGGGTGGCCAGTGACTCGACGAACCACCCGGTGCGGAACTCGACCGGACCGGCGTGCAACACACCGAGCATCAACCCGAAGGTCAGGAAGTCGAACAGAGAGCTGATCGGGCCGAACGTCAGCATGAAGCGGCGGATGAAGGCGATGTTCCAATGCGACGGCGCGTGCAGCTGCTCCTCGTCGACACGGTCGGTCGGGATCGCCAGCTGCGAGGTGTCGTAGAGCAGGTTGTTGAGCAGGATCTGACTCGGCAGCATCGGCAGGAAGGTCAGCACCGCGGAGGCGGCGGCGGCGGAGAACATGTTGCCGAAATTGCTCGACGTGCCCATCAGGACGTACTTGATGGTGTTGGCGAAGATCCGGCGGCCCTCGGCCACCCCGGTCGCCAGCACCCCGAGGTCCTTCTCCAGCAGCACCACGTCGGCCGCGTCCTTGGCCACGTCGGTGGCGGTGTCCACCGAGATGCCGACATCGGCCGAATGCAGCGCCAGTGCATCGTTGACCCCGTCGCCGAGGAAGCCCACCGACCGCCCGGTGCGGCGTAGCACGCTGATCAGCCGGGCCTTCTGCTCCGGGGAGATCCGGGCGAACACCGTCGCCGAGCGCGCCGCCGCCTCGAAGCCGGCATCGTCCAGCGCGTCGAGTTGTGCCCCGGTGACGGTGCCGTGTGAACCCAATTGCAGATCGGCGCAGACCTTTTCGGCCACCTTCGGGTTGTCGCCGGTGGCGACCTTCACCTCGATACCCAGTTCGGCCAGCTGTGCCAGCGACGCCCGCGCCGCCTCCTTCGGAGGGTCGGCGAACACCAGGAAACCCTCCAGATGCAGGCCGGCCTCGTCGGTGGGACTGATGGTGGTCAACCCCGGGGCCGGCTTGCCGGCCACCGCCACCACTCGGCGCCCGTCGGCGAACAGCCGGTCCAGCACCACGGTCCGGGGCTGCTCGCCGCAGCGCGCCAGCACCTGCTCGGGCGCGCCCTTCACGATCAGGACACGACCGTCCGCATCGTCGATCAGAGCCGAGCACGCCCGGCGCTGGTGGTCGAAGGGCAGTTCGGCGATCCGGTGCGCACCCGCGGTGACCATCGCCCGCCCCGCATCGGATTCCCATAGCGCGGCATCCATCTCGTTGGCGCTCGTTCCGCCGATGTTCGGATTGACGTCGGTGGCCAGTAGCCCGGCCCGCAGGACCTGTTCGGAAGCGACGCCGGAGGGGTCGATCGCCTCGGTCAGGGTGATTCGGCCCTCGGTGAGGGTGCCCGTCTTGTCGGTGATCAGGATGTCGATGTCACCGAGGTCCTCGATACACACCAACCGCTTGACCAGGACCTTCAGCTTGGCCAGCCGCCGTGAACCGGTGGCCAGGCTGGTGCTGACCACCGCGGGCAGCAGCTGGGGCGTGATGCCGACCGCGATCGCCAGCGCGAACAGCACCGAGTCGATGACCGGGCGGCGCAGCAGCAGATTGGTCACCAGGATCAGCACCGTGAGCGTGATTGCCACCTGCAGCAGCAGGTAGGAGAAGCGGCGCAACCCGACCTGGAAGTCGGTCTCCGGCTGGCGCTCTCCCAGACCGGCGGCGATCCTGCCGAACTGTGCGTTCAGCCCGGTGGCGTAGACCACGGCCGTCGCGTCACCGGCACTGACGACGGTGCCCATGAAGGCCAGGTCCCCGGCATCGGCCAGGTCCACGTCAGGCGGCGCCTGCGCCACGGACTTCTCGGTGGCCGCGGACTCCCCGGTGAGAATGCTCTCGTTGCATTCGAGCCCGTTGACGGTGATCAGCCGCACGTCAGCCGGAACCAGTTCCCCGAGGGTCAGCTGGATGACGTCTCCGGGCACCAGCGCGTTGACGTCGATCCTGGCGTAGCGCCCGTCGCGGCGGGCCAGGGCGGTGTGGCGCACCCGGGAGTGCAGCGCGGCACTGGCCCGCTCGGCGCGATACTCGTTGAGGAATCCCAAGCCGATGCTGACCCCCAGGATGATGCCGATGATGATGGCCTGGGTGGCGTCGCCGAGGAAGAACGACACCACCGCCGTCACCGCCAGCAGGATCAGCACGGCGTTGTTGAGCTGACGGCGCAGCACCGCCCACGCGCTGACCCGGTGGGTACGAAGGGAATTGGGACCGAACCGGGCCAGCCGCGCGGCCGCCTCCGCGCTCGTCAGCCCGTCGGCGGTGGTCCCCAGCCGCCGCAGCACGTCGGACAGTGGCGCCGCGGCGACGGCGGGGACGGTCAGCGCACGATCATCCGCGATCGCCGTCACGGCCCCGCGCCGACTCGAGCAGCAGCCGCCGCTCGGCCGCTGCGACGTTGCGGCGGGTTCGGTCCGCCACGTCGGGAGTGACCGAGATCGACGTGATGCCCATCCGCACAAGGTGTTCGGCGAAGTCCGGCCGGCTCGACGGGGCCTGACCACACAGCGAGGCGGTGATGCCGAGCTTGCGGGCGGTGCCGATGATCCGGCCGATGGCGTCGAGCACCGCGCCGTCGGACTCGTCGTAGAGTTCGGCGCACAGGTCCGAGTCGCGGTCGACACCCAGCGTCAGCTGAGTCAGGTCGTTGCTGCCGATCGACACCCCGTCGATGCCCATGCCGACGTACTCGGGCAGCCAGTGGA
>CAZHUU010000090.1:14337-19563 GCA_964535335.1 uncultured Mycobacterium sp. | reverse complement strand
CCTTGTCCAGCCCCTGCAGCGCACCGTAGTGACGCTCGTTGAGCCGCCAGTCGCGGTGCACCGGGATCCAGTGCCGGTCGGCCTTGTCCAGCGCCAGGTTCGCGGTGGTGATGGCCCGCCGCAGCAACGAGGTGTACAGCACATCGGGCTGCCGGTCGAGTTCCTTGATGAGCTCGCCCGCCCGCGCCGCTTCGGCCCGGCCCTTGTCGGTGAGGTCGACGTCGACCCAGCCGGTGAACAGGTTGAGCGCGTTCCACTGGCTCTCGCCGTGGCGGAGCAGGATCAGCGTTGCCGAAGAGTCCGGAGCCATGCCGGGAAGTCTCTCACGACCGGGCCGGGCCGTCCCCGTCTCGATGCTCGACGTCTCCTCAGGTCCCTTCCGGATCCGCATCGCCGTCGTCGTCGTCCTCGTCTTCGATCAGATGCTCGAAGGCCTGCAGGTTCTTCAGCGACTCGCCGCGGGCCACCCGCCACGCCCACTCCTTCTGGATGGACGACTTGAAGCCGAGCTCCAGCAGGGTGTTGAAGTCGGTGTCCACCGCCTCGAGCACCTGCCCCAGCACCCGGTCGATCTCGTCGGCGCTGACCGCCTCGAGGGCGATGCGGCCGACCAGGTAGATGTCGCCGATGTTGTCCAGCGTGTAGGCCACCCCGTAGAGCCGTCGATTCCGCTTGAGCAGGAAGCGGTAGACGCCTTCGTGGTTCTCGTCGGGCTTGCGGCAGACGAAGGCCTCGACGCGTACCGAATGCTCCCCGATGGACAGGATGGTGTTGGTCTTGAGCTTGCGTTCACCGGGCAGCTCGACGATCAGCCCGGGCAGCCCGCCGTGGGCGCCGTCGTGGCGGGTGTAGATCAGATCGTGCTGCTCGAGGGTGTCCTCGATGGCCTGTTGGACGGTCGCTTGTGAGCTCACGCGCGCACTCCGCGGCGCTTCACCCAGCGCCTGCCGCTGCGCCGGGCCGCCACGTCCCGGGCCGCGCCGCGCTGATGACTTCCGCCGTAATCCCGGATGGCCCGGCCGTAGCTGGCCAGCAGCGCGTCGACGGTGCTGTCCCAGGAGAACTGCCGGGCGTGCTCGACGGCGCCACGGCTCAGCGCGGCCGCGTCACCGCTCAGCAGTCCGGCGATGGCGTCGGCCCACTGACCCGCATCGTGGCCGGGCACCAGCGTGCCGCTCACCCCGTCGGCCACCGCCACCGGCAGCCCGCCGACCGCGGCGGCCACCACCGGGGTACCGCAGGCCTGCGCCTCCACGGCGACCAGACCGAACGACTCGGAGTAACTGGGCACGGCGACCAGATCGGCGGCGCGGTAGACGTTCACCAGCTGATCGCGCGACTGCGGCGGCAGGAAGGTCACCCGATCGGCGATACCCAGTTCGGCGGCCAGGCCGACCAGCACGTCCGGGGCGGCCAGCCCGCTGCCGGACGGACCACCCGCCACCAGCACCCGCACGTCGGGCAGTTTGGCCGCCGCCCGCAGCAGCACATCGGGCGCCTTCAACGGTTGGATGCGGCCGACGAACGCGACGATCTGCTCACGCGGGTCGAGCCCGAGCGCCCCGCGGGCCGCACCACGCTCGCCCGGGGTGAAGGTCTGCAGGTCCACTCCCGGATGCACCACGTCGATCCGGCGCGGATCGGCGTGGTGCAGCGAAACCAGTTGGCGCGCTTCATCTTCGGTGTTGACGATGAGGCGGTCGGCCTCGTCGACGACCTGCTGCTCGCCGACGGCGCGCAACGGCGGCTCGGGTGCGTCACCCTCCGCCAGGGCGGCGTTCTTCACCGCGGCCAGGGTGTGGGCGGTGTGCACCAGTGGCACCGCCCAGCGATCCCGGGCCAGCCAGCCGACCTGACCGGACAACCAGTAGTGCGAGTGCACGACGTCGTAGTGGCCGGGTTCGTGGTTGGCTTCGGCGCGCAGCACCCCGGCGGTGAACGCGCACAACTGGGTGGGCAGGTCGTTCTTGTCCAGTCCCTCGAACGGGCCGGCCACCACATTGCGCACCAGCACTCCCGGCGCCACCCGCACCAGCGGCGGATCGGCCGACGTGGTGGCCCTGGTGAAGATCTCCACCTCGACGCCGCGCCGGGCCAGGTGCAGCGCGGTCTGCAGGACGTAGACGTTCATCCCGCCGGCGTCGCCGGTGCCGGGCTGGGCCAGCGGCGAGGTGTGCACGGAGAGCACGGCGACCCGACGGGGCACGACATCGGTCGGTCCGTCGATCAGTTCCCGGTCGCGCCGCACGCCTCCATCTTTACACCGCGGCGGCCGGACCCCCGACCTGCGTCCGGCGCAGCGCGGCGATCGGGTTGGCGTAGAGCCCACCCAGCGAGACCACGCCCGCCCCGGCCTCCTGCACCCGGTTGCCGAACGTCGTCACCCGCAGGTCGCGGGGCGGCAGGATGGACCGGTCGGCGAAGGCCGCCGCCACGTGCCGCATGCCCTCGGGATACTCGGTGAACGCCTGACCGCCGACCACCAGATCGTCGGGGTTGAGCATGTCGCGCAGCAGGGCGACGGCACCACCCAGCACCCGGGCCCGTTCGGTGAGCAGTTCCCGGGCACTGACCGCGGCCGGCTGGTCGTCCTGGCGGGCGATGCGCAGCAGCGCCTGCATGGAGGCGCCCGGTCCGGTGTCGGGAACGATCCGCCGGGTACGGGCGGCGGCCAGCACCGCCTCGTCGCTGACCGTCGACTCCAGCCGGCCGCTGCCGCCGAGCAGATCGGAGCTCACCGGGAGGCCGGCGATGGTGCCCGGGCCGCTGGCCGGGCTGTGCACCCGCCCGCCGATCACCAGGGCGAAGCCGACCGTCTCCCGCGCGTAGAGGTACAGGCTGGAGGACCCGGGTGACGGGGTGCGGCGCATGCCCAGCAGCAGCTCGGCGCCGGCCATCGCGTCCACGTGCGAGGCCACCGAGACCGGCAATCCGAGCTGGTCGGCCAGTACCGGGCCGACCGGAGCCTGGGACCAGCCGAGCCGGGCGTGGTCCACCACGCCGGTGCTGCCGTCGACCACGCCGCCGGTCGCCACACCCACCCACAGCGGGCGGCGCCGGTGCCAGCGGCTCAGGTAGCGGCGGGCGCTGCCGGCCAGGGATGCCAGCGCGGCGGCCTGGCCGCCGCGCGGGGTGGGTGTCTCGACCGCGTCGAGGGTGCGCCCGAACAGGTCGGTGGCCACGATGCTGGTGGTCCGGGCGCCGAGGTGGATGCCCAGCGTCAGGTACGGCTCGTGGTTGACCTCGACCGGCACCCGGGGACGGCCGATGGCGCCGGAGACCGCGAGGTCACCGCGTTCGCGCAGCAGCCCGGCGTCCAGCAGGGTGGTGACCTGACGGTTGACGGTCGCGATGGAGAGCTTGGTGACCTGTGCGATCACGTCGCGCGCGAGGGGTCCGCGCTGTCGCACGGCGGCGAACACCGACGCCGTGGCGGCCTCGGGTAGTTGCAGTGCCGGGGCGACGATGTGGTGGCGGGTCCGCAGCGGATGTGGGCGGGCGGCGGTCCGGGCCGGGGTATGGGAAGCGAGTGCGGTGGTGCGCATGGGGGTGTCCTTCTCGAGTCGGGGGGCGGGGGCTGGGCCACGCCGTTGACTCGGAGCGGGACTAAAGAGGTCCGGGTCTGGTCAGGCGCAGCGATTCGCGTGACAACAACACGCGCACTGCGCGACCAGGGTGCTGGTCAGACCGGTCCGGAACACGGGGAAGAATTTAGCACGGTTACCTACAGTTGGTGTGATGACAACTCCTGACGCCCACTCCCGGGTGGCCGTGGTCACCGGTGCCAGTGCCGGGATCGGCGAGGCGACGGCCAGAACCCTTGCCGCCCAAGGCTTTCACGTGGTCGCCGTCGCGCGCCGCGCCGACCGTATCCAGCGCCTGGCCGAGGAGATCGGCGGCACTGCCGTGGTGGCGGACGTCACAGACGATGCCGCGGTCGATGCCCTGGCGGCCGGCCTGAGCCGGGTCGACGTGCTGATCAACAACGCCGGCGGGGCCCGCGGGCTGGAGCTGGTCGCCGAGGCGGACCTGGAGAACTGGCGCTGGATGTGGGAGACCAACGTCATGGGCACGCTGCGAGTCACCCGCGCGCTGCTGCCCAAGCTGATCGAGTCCGGCAACGGCCTGATCGTGACCGTCACGTCGATCGCCGCGATGGAGGTCTACGACGGCGGCAGCGGTTACACCGCGGCCAAACACGCGCAGGGCGCGCTGCACCGCACGCTGCGCGGCGAACTGCTGGGTAAACCGGTCCGGCTCACCGAGATCGCGCCGGGCGCAGTCCAAACCGAGTTCTCGCTGGTGCGGTTCGGCGGCGACCAGCAGCGCGCCGATGCCGTCTACACCGGGATCACGCCGCTGACGGCGGCCGACGTCGCCGAGGTCATCGGGTTCGTCGCCTCGCGGCCACCGCACGTCAACCTCGACCAGATCGTCATCCGGCCCCGGGATCAGGCCAGCGCGAGCCGGTTCAACCGCAGGACCTAGCCCGGCACCGACGCGGTCGACGAGGTGGGGCTCGGGCTCGTCGACGAGGTGGTGGTGGGCGCGGTCGTGGTCGTCGTTGTCGTCGTGGGGGTGCCCGACAGTGTCGGGGCATCGGTCGGCGTGACCGGGGCGGTGCTGGGAATGTTGGACGGCGACTGCTCACCGGACAACGCCGACATGGATTTCCACTCGTCCCAGTCGACCGCCCAGTCCCAGATGTCGCCGTCGGCGTAGGACAACTGGATCGACGTCCCGGTCACCTCCACCGGGTCGCCGTAGATGGCGGTGCCGAAGTACTGCTCGGCGTCGCCGGTCGACAGGTTGATGCAACCGTTGGTGACGTTGGTGTTGCCCTGCGCACCGGAACTGGCCGGGTTGGCGTGGATGAACTCGCCGTTGTTGGAGATCCGCACCGCCCAGCGCTCGTGCACGTTGCTGTAGCCGGCGGCCTGGTTGGTCATGTAGAAGTCGG
Source organism: uncultured Mycobacterium sp. (assembly GCA_964535335.1). Classification (GTDB taxonomy): domain Bacteria; phylum Actinomycetota; class Actinomycetes; order Mycobacteriales; family Mycobacteriaceae; genus Mycobacterium. Next base: position 14,603 of record CAZHUU010000090.1, on the reverse strand, counting down.
CGTACTTCTCGCTGACGACATGGACACCGCTGCGGGTCACGTTGCGCGGTTTGTCGGCCTCGCCGTAGCTGCACGGGAAGTCCATGATCACCCCGGCGTCGGTGATCACCTGGATGCGATGCGACGTGGCGTCCGCCTTGACCACCTGACGGCGCGCGATGGTGAAGTCCAGCGTGGAATCCGTTGCGCCGTAAGCATCCTCGGCGAACTGTACGCCGTAGTGCTTGGCGTCGACGTGCACGGTGGTCCCCGGCTGGTAGTACTCC
>CAZHUU010000090.1:0-14327 GCA_964535335.1 uncultured Mycobacterium sp. | reverse complement strand
GTACTCCCGGGTGCGCCAGTGCAGCCGGGAGCCCTGGGCCTCGTCCGGCAGCCACGCCCAGCTGCCCTCGGTCGGGGGATTCGTGGTGACGGTGATCGCCTTCTCGACGGCGGGCTTGAACTTGTCGTCGATGGCGGCGTCGAACTGCAGGATGATGGGCGCCGCGACGCCGACGTTCTGGCCGTCGGACAACTGGAACTGTCCGTTGACCTGTTTGGTGGGGGCGATGGTGCCGAAGCCGCCCGTCACCGCCGCGGCCTTGCCGTCGCGGCCGACCACCGATCCGGTCCAGGTGTAGGTGGTGCCGTAACCCAGCGGTTCGGTGGCGGTGTACGCGGTGCGGTCCCGGTTCAGGATGCCGGCGACGGCCTTGCCCTCGGCGTTGGTGAGCGCGATCCGCTGGAACCAGCCGTCCTTGACCGTCACGCTCACCGGCACCGTCGGCAGCACGTCCTTGGCGTCGTCTTCCGGGGCGAAGGTCAATGCCGGCTTGGGCGGGGCCTGGCTGGCCCGGGATTGCTTGTTCGCCCCACCGAAACAGGCGGCGAGCGCGCCCGGCGCCACCACACCGAGGCCGAGCGCCGCCAGCGCGCGTCGCCGGTTGACCGGCGGCAGATTGTTGGCGGGGCTCACGTCAATCCAAGATAGGCGAACCCGGCGGTTAACTGCGAAACCGCTGGGAGGGCCCGTTGGCGCGAGATTCGCGACCGCCGTCGGCGGCCGGGCAACATTGGCCACTCGCGCCCCACGGGGAGTCGGTGTCCCTTCCGGAATCCGCTATCACCGGCGCCATCAGATACCGCCGGTGATAGCGGATTTCAGGACATAGGACCGCCCCGCCGGCCCGTCTGATCGGGTCCGCACCGCCGGCGCCTAGAGCGCGCAGCCCACCAGCACGGGTTCGGGGACCAGGGTGATGCCGAACACGTCGCGGACGCCGTCGCGCACGGTCCGCGCAAGCGCCAGCAGGTCGGCGGTGCGGGCCGATCCGCGGTTGGTCAGCGCCAGCGCATGCTTGGTGGACAGCCGGCAGGCCGCCCCCGCGGTGTCCGGATAGCCTTTGCCGAACCCGGCGTGCTCGACCAGCCAGCCGGCCGCCAGCTTCACCCCGTCGGGGGCCGGGTAGTGCGGCACCGGGGTGTCCCGGCCGGCCTGGAGCCGCTCGAACTGCTCGGCGGGCACCACCGGGTTGGTGAAGAACGAGCCGACGCTCCAGGTGTCATGGTCGGCGTCGTCGAGCACCATGCCCTTGCGGGCGCGCAACGCCAGCACGGCGGCGCGCACCTCGGCCGGGTCGGCCCGGTCACCGACCGAGACGCCGAGCGCGGTGGTCAGCTCGCCGTAGCGCAGCGGCGCCGAGCGGCCGGACGCGTCGAGGGCGAACTCCACCTCGAGCACCACCGCGGCCGAGGAGTTCTTCAGCACGCTGTGCCGGTAGCCGAAGCCCAGTTCGGCCGCGGGCACCCAGCGCACCTCGGAGCTGCCACGGTCGAGCAGCCGCACCCGGGTCAGATAATCGGCGACCTCGACGCCGTAGGCCCCCACGTTCTGCACCGGGGTGGCCCCGGCCGAGCCGGGGATCCCGGACAGGCATTCCAGCCCGCCCAGCCCGGCCGACACCGCGACCTGCACCACGTCGTCCCAGCCGGCCCCGGCCTGCGCGCGCAGCAGCGGCCCGTCCAGGTGCACCGCGGTGCCGGCCAGCCGGACGACGGTGAGATCACCCAGATCGTCGGCGATCACCACATTGGAGCCGCCGGCCAGCACCAGGGTCGGACCGTCATCCCCGCGATCCAGCGCGGACAGCGTCGCCACGATCTGTTCGGTGGTGGTGCAGGTGATCAGCCGCCGCGCGACCGGGCCGATCCGCAGCGTCGTCAGCGGCGCCACCGGCACGTCGTAGGCCACCGCCGCGCCACCGAAGGCCGCGCTGCGCTCCTGTCCGCCGATCCCCACGCCCGGTAACGGTAGCCTCACCAGCTATGCCCCGCTCATTCGACATGGCCACCGAGTACGAGGGCAGCGTCGAGCAGGTTCACCAGGCATTTTGCGATGAGCAGTACTGGCTGGCCCGGTTGGCCGACTCCGGTGCCGACGACGCCACCCTGGACTCGATGCAGCTGGATGCCGACGGCGGCATCGAGGTGGTGACGACCCAGATCCTGCGAGTCGACCGGCTGCCCGCCCTGGTCACCCAGTTCCATCGCGGCGACCTGCGGATACATCGGCAGGAGAGCTGGGGTGGCCTGGTCGACGGCAAGGCCAGCGGCACGGTCAAAGGCTCCATCACGGGTGCACCGGTGGCGCTGAGCGGCAACGCCGAACTCGCCCCGACGTTTGCCAAGGCCAGGCTGGAGTTGCGTGCCACGGTCGAGGTACGCATCCCCCTGGTCGGCGCCAAGGTGGAGAACTTCATCGGAAACCAGCTGGTAGAGCTCCTGATCGCCGAGCAGCGGTTCACCACCGGGTGGATCGCCGAGCACTGCTGAGGCGCGCAGGTAGTCTTTTGCCATGACCCGCAACGTGGACCACACCGTCGGCGCGAACGTGCCGGCCGATGAGCTCTACCGACTGTTGACCTCCCAGGACTACTGGGAGGACCTGGTCGGCTTCTGGAAGTCGTGCAATCTCAACTCCGAGCTCAAGCACCTGTCCACCGATGCCAGCGGCACCGACGTGCACTTCGCCCACATCATGACCGCCCAGGACCTGCCCGCGATCGCCCGCCCGGTGGTGCCGGGGCAGTTCATCGTCATGCGGGAACAGCACTTCGACCCGTTCAACCCGTCGGCGCAGCGCGCCGGGGGCCGCTACACCGCGAAGGTCTCGCATGCGCCGGTCGACATCGGCGGGCAGCTGGGCGTCTCGGGCACCGCCACCGGCAGCCAGCTGGAGCTGAACAGCACCTGCAAGGTCAAGGTGCCGATCATCGGCGGCAAGATCGAGGGTCTGCTGGTGACCGCGGTGAAGAACCTGTTCACCACCGAGGGCAACTTCACCACCGAATGGGTCGCCGGCCATTCCTAGTGCCGTCCCGGGTGCTGGCCGCCCGGTCGGCATGCCGACCCGGGGAACCACCGGCGCCAACCGGCTGCGCCGCGCCGATCGCTGGCTGGTGCAATCCCCCCGCGTCCGCGATGCGCTGCAGTCCGCGGCCGATCCGGTGGTCGTCGACCTCGGCTACGGCCGGCTGCCGGTGACCACCCTGGAGTTGGCGCAGCGGCTGCGCCCGGTGCGCCCGGACGTTCGCGTCATCGGCGTGGAGATCGACCCCGAGCGGGTCAGCGCGGCGCAGGAGGCGCGGCATGAGGGCGTGGAGTTCCGGGTCGGCGGCTTCGAACTCGCCGGGCTGAACCCGGTGCTGGTGCGCGCCTTCAACGTGCTGCGCCAGTACCCCGAGGATGCGGTGGCCGCGGCCTGGCGGCAGATGCAGTCGCTGCTGGCGCCGGACGGAATCATCATCGACGGCACCTGCGACGAACTGGGCAGGCGCAGCTGTTGGGTGCTGCTGGACTCCGACGGCCCGGTGAGCCTCACCCTGGCCTGCGATCCCCACCACATCGAGCGGCCGTCCGATCTGGCCGAACGGCTACCGAAAGCCCTTATCCACCACAATATTTCAGGCCAGCCGGTGCACACCCTGCTGACCGCCGCCGACCGCGCGTGGGCCGCGGCGGCCGGACAGTCGGTGTTCGGTCCGCGCACCCGGTGGCGGGCGATGCTGACCGCCCTGACCGAGGCCGGGGTGCCGGTGGCGCCACAGCGCCGCAACGCCCGCGACGCCGTGCTCACCGTGCCGTGGGCCAGGGTGGCGCCGCGCCCCGGCAACTAGGCTGGAGCCCATGCGTATCGCGCTGGCCCAGATCCTCTCGGGCACCGAGCCGGCCGCCAACCTGGCGCTGGTGGCCGACTACACCCGGCAGGCCGCCGACGCCGGAGCGGCGCTGGTGGTGTTCCCCGAGGGCACCATGTGCCGGTTCGGGGTGCCGCTGGCACCGGTCGCCGAACCCCTCGACGGCCGGTGGGCCGACGGAGTCCGCCGGATCGCCGCCGACGCCGGGATCACCGTGCTGGCCGGGATGTTCACCCCGGTGCCCGACGGCCGCGTCACCAACACGCTGCTGGCGGTCGGACCCGGCGTCGACGCCCACTACGACAAGATCCACCTCTACGACGCGTTCGGGTTCACCGAGTCCGAGAACGTCGCCGCGGGCCGCGAGCCGGTGGTGATCGACGTCGACGGCGTGGGGGTGGGCCTGACGCTGTGTTACGACATCCGGTTTCCGAACCTGTACACCGAGTTGGCCGATCGCGGTGCGGCGATGATCACCGTCAGCGCGTCGTGGGGTGCCGGCCCGGGCAAGCTCGAGCAGTGGACCCTGCTGGCGCGCGCCAGGGCGCTGGACTCGACGTGCTTCATCGCCGCGGCCGGGCAGGCGTATCCCGGCGATGAGCTGGCCAACGCTTCGAAGGCGCCGACCGGGGTGGGCGGCAGCCTGGTGGCCTCGCCGCTGGGCGAGATCGTGGCCGCGGCGGGCGCCGACCAGCAACTGGTGGTGACCGACGTCGACACCGACCGCGTCGCCTCGGTGCGCGAGACGCTCGCGGTGCTGCGTAACCGCTCAGAGTTCGCACATATTGATGGGGCAGAATCGCCCAGGTGACGAATCCGCCACCGGGCCCCGGTCAGATCGGACCCGACGAACCGACCGAGTGGGCCCGTCCGGCGGTTGCGCCGCCCGTCCAGCCCGATAAGCCGACCCAGCACCTGCCGCGGCCGGAGCCCGTCGCGGTGCCGGGCGCCCCGGAACCCGACGAGGGCAAGCCGTCCCGGCTGCGGTTCCTGCGCGACCCGCTGTCGGCGGTGCTGGCGCTCGTCATCGTGGTCGCCCTGGTGCTGGCCGGCCTGCTCGGCGCCGAACTCTACGTGCGGCATCGCGCCGACACGATCGTGGCCAGGGCCGTCTCCTGCGTGGTGCAGGACCAGGCCTCGGTGTCCTTCGGTGTGCGCCCATTCCTGTTGCAGCACTTCACCCATCAGTACAGCAACATCTCGGTCGAGACCGCGGGCAACCAGATCCGGGAAGCCAAGGGCATGAAGCTCAACCTGCTGCTCGACGACATCCAGCTGAACAAGACGGCGGACTCGGCGGGCACCATGGGCGCGCTGGACGCCACCATCACCTGGTCCAGCGACGGCATCAAGCAGACCGTGCAGGACGCCATCCCCTTCCTGGGTGGCCTGGTCAGCGGGGTGGCCACCAGGCCGTCCGACGGCACCATCGAGATCAAGGGCGCCGTGGGCACTGTGACGGCCAAGCCGCAGGTCTCCGACGGCGGGCTGACCCTGCAGGTGGTCGAACTGACCGGGCTGGGCTTCTCGCTGCCGAAGGAGACCGTGCAACCGGCGCTGGACGCCTTCACCTCGACCCTGACCAAGAACCTGCCGATGGGCATCCACGCCGACAGCGTGCAGGTGACCGACACCGGGGTGACGGCGAAGTTCATCACCCGCAACGCGACGATCCCGAACGGCCAGCAGGACCCCTGCTTCGCCGGGCTCTGACTCAGCCCAGACCGTCGAGCACCGCACGGGTGCCGGACAACCCGAGCCGCGTCGCGCCGGCCTCGAGCATCGCGACGGCGTCCTCGGCGGTGCGGATACCGCCGCTGGCCTTGACCCCGAGCCGGCCGCCGACGGTGGCGGCCATCAGCTCGACCGCCCGCATCGAGGCCCCGCCCGCGGGGTGAAATCCGGTGGAGGTCTTGACGAAGTCGGCGCCGGAATCCTCCGCCGCCCGGCACACCGCGGTCAGGACACGGTCGTCGCCGAGGCCGAGCAGCGCGGCGGATTCGACGATCACCTTGAGCACCGCGTCCGGCACGGCCGCCCGCACGGTGGCGATGTCGGCGGCGACCGCGGCGTAGTCACCGGCCAGCGCGGCTCCGACATCGATGACCATGTCGACCTCGGCCGCACCGGACTCGACGGCCAGCGCCGCCTCCCGGGCCTTGACCACCGGCAGGTGCTTACCGGACGGGAACCCCGCGACGGTGGCGACGGTGAGTTCCCCGGGGCGGGCGAATGCGGACCGGACGGCGGTCGCCACCATCGACGGCGACACGCAGACCGCGAGCACTCCCAGTTCGGCAGCCTCGCCGACGAGGGCGACGACATCGGCGTCGGTGGCCTCCGGCTTCAGCAGCGTGTGGTCGACCAGCGCGGCCACCTCCCGCCGGGTGGGGCCCATCAGAACCCCTCCGCGGATCCACCGGGGTTGCAGCCGGCGTCGACCATCGTGTCGCCGTCGACCACCGGCCGCCAGGGTTCGAGGTTCCAGGTGGTCTTGCCCGGTTCGACGAACTCGGCGTAGCGCCAGTGGCAGATGAACTGGTCACGCATGCCCGCGGTGTCGGCATCGGGTGCGAGGGCCACCACCTCGCTCCACGCCTCGGCGGCCTCCCACGGCGGCTGGCCCAGCTGCCCGGAGGCGACGCGACCGGACGGGGTGGGGTACACCCGCAGGCTGGATCCACCGCCATAGGTCACCCAGGTGGTGTGGTCGATGAACGGCGGGGCCATGTCGTCGGCGGACGCCGGCGCGGCCAGGGCCAGTGCCATGGCCAGGGCGAGGAGAACTGCCGCGATCGCCGCCGGGGGCCGGACGGCTCGCAGGCGTACGGCGATCAGCGCGACTTTCCCTGGATTTCGAGCAGCTTGGGCCGCACGTCGACGAGGTACACCCCGGCAGCGACGGCCGAGATGGCTACACCGGTGATGCCCAGCACCCAGGACAGCAGGGCGGCCGCCCCGAGGATGACCAACCAGACCGGCTTGGTCAGCTTCTCCGCAGCGGTGTAGGCGTCCGGCCGCTGCATCGCGGCATGGACGAAGGCATAGACGTTCATCGCGAACACCGCGACCGAAACGACGAAGAGGACGGTACCCACAAGCTGGCTCACAGTGAGCAAGCCTATGCGGGTACCGTCCCCTGGTCGACCGGGATCACTCCCGAGTCGGATTACTTCTGGGTGACCTTCTTGGCCGGAGCCTTCTTGGCCGGGGCCTTCTTGGCAGCAGCCTTCGCCGGAGCCTTCTTGACGGCAGCCTTCTTGGCCGGGGCCTTCTTGGCCGGAGCCTTCTTGGCGGCCTTCTTCGGCAGCTCGACACCGACCAGCTTGGCGGCGCGCTCACCGACGGCGCGGGTCTGCGACGACACGTTGCCCAGCGCCTCCTGGGTCAGCTCGACGGCCTGGTCGACGTAACCCTCGACCTGCGCGGCGGCATCCTTGAAGTCGGGCTGGTTGCGCAGCCGCTCCAGCGCGGCCTCGCCACGCTCGACGAGGCTGTTGTAGGTCGCGGTGGCGTCCTCGACGAAGCCCTCGGCGGCCTTGCGCAGCTCCTCGGTGGTGAGCTTGCCGCGCAGTTCCTCGGTGCGCTTGGGCAGGTCTTCCTGCAGCTTGGTCAGCGCGGCGCGACGCTCTTCGACGCGGGTGCCGGCCTCGGTGCGGGCATCCTCGGCGCGGTCGCGGAGGTTGACCAGGATCTCGTTGACGGTGGCCAGGGCCAGGTCGGCAGCGCCGACGGCCGCGAGCAGCGGGGCCTTCAGATCCTCGATATTGGTGTTCTCAGCCATGACAATGGCTCCTTTCTGGTGTTTCCAACTTTGTTCTACGTATTGGGTGTTCTCAGGTGGTTGGGGTCGGGCTACTCAGTCGGCGACCCCTCCCGGGCGGCCTCGTTCTGCTGACAAAACGACGTGTAGATGTCAAGCAGGACCTGTTTCTGGCGCTCGCTGATCGCGGTGTCGGCGACGATGGCGTGATGCACCTGGCTCGCCTCCCCCGGTTCGAGAATTCCGGCGCGGACGTAGAGCACCTCGGCTGACATGCGCAGCGCCTTGGCGATCTGGCTCAGCACCTCCGCGGAGGGTTTCCGCAACCCGCGTTCGATCTGACTCAGGTACGGATTGCTGACGCCGGCCTTCTCCGCCAGTTGTCGCACCGATACCTGCGCGGCTTCCCGCTGCGCTCTGATGAAGCTGCCGATGTCCAGTGCGGCGTTGCTCACCACGGCGGCCAGGTCTGCGTCCTGTGCCACGGCTTCGCCTCCTTCGCAATGGTCCATCCGGTGCGTACGGAAGCCACATTACGCGGGAGTGCTAACTTTTGCAAGCACTAGTTAGCGCAGGTCAGAATATGATTTGCGCCACTGCGTAGATCACCAGGCCGGCCAGCGCGCCCACCACGGTTCCGTTGATCCGGATGAACTGCAGGTCGCGTCCGACGTGCAGTTCGATGCGCTGACTGGCCTCCTCGGCGTCCCACCGTTCGATGGTGTCGGTGATGATCGTGGTGATCTCGGCACCGTACTGACCGACCAGATGCTGGGCGCCACGGACGATCCAGTTGTCCACCTTGTCCCTGAGTTCGACGTCGTCGCGCAGCGATTCCCCGATGTGCACGACGGAATCCGCGATCCGCGCGCGCAGGGTGCTGTCCGGGTCGTCCACCGCCTCGAGCACCAGCCGCTTGAGCGTCTTCCAGGCCGACTCGGCGGCCCGGGTCACCTCGTCGCGGGCCATCAACTGCTCCTTGACCGTCTCGGCCCGGGCGATCGTGGCGTCGTCGTTCTGCAGATCGTCGGCGAACTCGAACAGGAACCGGGTGGCCGACAACCGCAGCTCGTGGTTGGGGTTTCGGCGCACCTTGTCGGTGAAGTCCATCAGCTCACGATGGATACGGTCGCCGACCAGCTGGTCGACGAACCGTGGCGACCAGCTAGGCGAGTCGCGGGCGATCACCCGCTCGATGGTCTCCCCCGCGTTCAGCGACCACTCGAACGCCCGGTCGCAGAGCAGCTGGATGAGGGCCTCCTGCCGGTTCTCGGCCAGCAACTGGGCGAGCACCCGGCCGACCGGCGGGCCCCACTGCGGTTCGGCGATGCGTTTGACGATGGTCCGGTCGATGACCTGCTGGATGTCCTCGTCGTTGAGCAACTCGACCACGACCCGCAGCACGGTGCCGGTCTCGCCGGCAACCCGGTCGGCGTGCGCCGGCTCCGAGAGCCACTTGCCCAGCCGGCCCGCGACCTGCGCGTCGCGCAGCTTGGTCTCCACGACGGCCGGGGACAGAAAGTTCTCCCGCACGAATGTGCCCAGCCCCTCGCCGAGCTGGTCCTTCTTGCGCTTGATGATGGCGGTGTGCGGGATCTTCAGGCCCAGCGGATGGCGGAACAGTGCGGTGACGGCGAACCAGTCCGCCAAGGCGCCCACCATGCCCGCCTCGGCGGACGCCCCCACGTACCCGATCCAGGCCGGCCCGCCCTGGGCCTGGCCCCACCGGCAGGCCAGGAAGATCACCGTCGCGCCGATCAGGAAGCTCAGGGCCACCGCCTTCATCCGGCGCAGCGCACGGCGACGCTCGGCGTCGGCATCCGGGTCGGCGCCGGCGAACGACTCCGCGAGGGACGGGCCCGGGTGGGCTACCTCTGCCGGCGAGTCCGGGAGGCGATGTTTTGCTGCCACATCAACCATCATCCATGTCCGGTTCCAGTTAATGTGACCTCGGCGTCAAGGCCCGTCGACCGCACCTGCCGTGGATAGCCGGGGTAGGGCCGTAGAATCGCAGGCGACAAGTCGAATGGACTCCGCGATAGTGGCACAGCAGATCAGCCCGGGCCTGGCCAAGACCGACGGCCGTAAACGCCGCTGGCACCAGCACAAGGTGGAACGACGCACCGAACTGGTCGACGGCGCGCTGGAGGCTATCCGCACCCGCGGCCGCGACGTCAGCATGGACGAGATAGCTGCGGAGATCGGTGTTTCGAAGACCGTGCTGTACCGCTATTTCGTCGACAAGAACGACCTGACGACCGCGGTGATGATGCGCTTCACCCAGACCACGCTGATCCCCAACATGGCCGCCGCGCTGTCGTCCAACCTGGACGGTTTCGCGATGACCCGGGAGATCATCCGGGTCTACGTCGAGACCGTCGCCAGCGAGCCCGAGCCGTACCGATTTGTCATGGCGAACAGCTCGGCCAGCAAAAACAAGGTCGTCGCGGACTCGGAGCGGATCATCGCCCGGATGCTGGCGGTGATGTTGCGCCGGCGCATGCAGGTGGTGGGCATGGACACCCATGGGGTGGAGCCGTGGGCGTATCTGATCGTCGGCGGGGTGCAGCTGGCCACCCACTCCTGGATGTCGAATCCGCACATGACCTCCGACGAGCTGATCGACTACCTGACCATGCTGTGCTGGAACGCGCTGTGCGGCATCGTCGAGGTCGGCGGCTCGCTGGAGAAGTTCAACGCCGAGCCGCACCCTTCGCCGGTGCCGCCGCGCCTGCGGTAATAGTCTTCTCGGCTATGGCCGATCTTCCCTCGGAGTGGACCCACTCCCCGCGCAAGATCCTGCAGTTCCGCCCGGGCGTCCAGATCGCCGACATCGACACCGACTCCAGTCCCGGCTACACCGGCGAGAAGGACGGGTCGCCGGAGGTCCAGGCCGAGCGGAGCGAGCGTTTCGCCGGTCTGCAGGAGATGCTGTACGCCAACGGCAAAGCCGGCGACGGCCGCTCGCTGCTGCTGGTGCTGCAGGGCATGGACACCGCGGGCAAGGGCGGCATCGTCACGCACGTGGTGGGTGCCGGCAATCCGATGGGCATCCACTACACCGGCTTCGGGGTGCCCACCGAGGAGGAGCGGGCGCACCACTACCTTTGGCGGATCCGCACGGCGTTGCCCGCCGGCGGCCACATCGGGGTGTTCGACCGCTCCCATTACGAGGACGTGCTGGTGGTGCGGGTGCACGATCTCGTCCCCCGGGATGTGTGGGAACCCCGCTACGACGAGATCAACGCCTTCGAGAAGGAACTCGTCGACTCCGGCACCACCGTGGTCAAGTGCGCGATGTTCGTCTCGCTCGACGAGCAGAAGCGCAGGCTGGCCGAGCGCTTGGAGCGCCCCGACAAGTACTGGAAGTACAACCCTGGCGACCTCGACGAGCGCAAGCTGTGGCCGGCCTACCAGGAGGCCTACCAGGCGGTGCTGGACCGCACCTCGACCGAGCACGCCCCGTGGTTCGTCATCCCCTGCGACAAGAAGTGGTACGCCCGGCTGGCGATCACCGAACTGCTCATCGAGGCGCTCAAGGGGATGAAACTCGACTGGCCGCCGCCCGACTTCGACGTCGAGGCGGAGAAGAAGAAGTTGGCCGAACTGTAGAAGCTCAGGGCTTGACGAGGGTGAACTGGCCGATGTTGGTGATCCCGCGGCGGAAGAAGTCAGCGCAACCGGTCAGGTACTTCATGTAGCGCTCGTAGATCTCGTCCGAGGTGATGGCGATCGCCTCGTCGCGGTTGGCCGACAGGTTGGCCGCCCACATGTCCAGGGTGCGCGCGTAGTGCTCGCGCAGCAGGTGGACCCGCTCGAGGGTGAAGCCGGCGTCCGCCGCGAGTTGCTCGATGTCCTCGACCGCGGGCAGCCGGCCGCCGGGGAAGATCTCGGCCTCGATGAACCTCATGAACTTCAGGTCGCTGATGGTGACCTTGATGCCGTTGTCGCGGAAGAACTTCTGGGTGTGCGCCAGGATGGTGTGCAGCAACATGCGGCCGCCGTCGGGCAACAGTTTGTAGGCCTTCTCGAAGAACAGCGGGTAGCGCTCGACCTTGAACGCCTCGAAGGCGCCGATGCTGACGATGCGGTCGACGGGCCCGTCGAACTCCTCCCAGCCCTGCAGTCGGACCTCGCTCGAGCGGTTGGTGTCCAGCTTGGCCAGCCGCTGACGGGCGAACTCGGACTGGGCCTTGCTGAGCGTTATCCCGATCACGTTCACGTCGTACTTCTGCACCGCGAGTTCGAGCGCGCCACCCCAGCCGCAGCCGACGTCGAGCAACGTCATGCCGGGCTCGAGGTTCAGCTTGCCGAGCGCCAGGTCGAACTTCGCGACCTGGGACTCCTCCAGGTTCATGTCCTCGCGCTCGTAGTAACCGCAGGTGTAGCCCATCGTCGGGCCGAGGAACAATGCGAAGAAGTCGTTCGACACGTCGTAGATGGACTGTGACTCCTCGTAGTAAGGAGTCAAATCCGAATCCACGCCCGACATCGTCTCTACCCTTCGACCTCGCCCCCGCGGGGCCACTACCGACTCTCAGGGTATCTAACGACCTTGTTGATTGCACACGTGGCACGGCCTAGTAGGTGTAGAAACCCTGCCCGGACTTCTTGCCGAGTTGACCCGCTTCGACCATGCGCAACAGCAGTGGCGGCGGGGCGTAGTGCGGGTCCTTGTACTCGTCGTACATGGAGTCGGCGATGAGCTTCATGGTGTCCAGTCCGATCAGGTCCGACAGCCGCAGCGGGCCCATCGGATGGGACAGGCCCGCGACCACCGCGGTGTCGATGTCCGCCACCGTCGCGACGCCGGCCTCGGCCATCCGGATCGCCGCCAGCAGGTAGGGCACCAGCAGCGCGTTGACGATGAAACCCGAGCGATCACCGCAGCGCACGACCTGCTTACCGAGCACGTCGGCGGCGAAACGTTCGACGCGCGCGGCGGCCTCGGGCGAGGTGACCAGCGTGCTGATCACCTCGACCAACGGGAGCACCGGCACCGGATTGAAGAAGTGCAGTCCCAGCACCCGGCTCGGATTCTTCGTCGCCGCAGCGATTTTCATGATCGGGATGCTGGAGGTGTTCGACGCGAGCACCGCGTCCGGGTCGGCGATGAGCTCGTCGAGCTGAGCGAAGATCTTGCCCTTGACCGTCTCGTCCTCGACCACCGCCTCGATGACGAGCTGCCGGTCGGCCAGGTCGGCGAGGTTGGTGGTGAAGGCGAACCGGGCCAGGGTGGCGTCGCGATCGGCCTCGGAGAGCTTGCCCCGGCTGGCCGCGCGGTCGAGCGATCCGGTGATGCGGTCGCGCCCGGCGCCCAGGAGCGCGTCGGTGGGTTCGAAGACGACGACGTTCGCGCCGGCCTTGGCGGCCACCTCCGCGATGCCCGATCCCATCTGCCCGGCGCCGACGACGCCGACTCGTTCAATACTCATCTGGCCACCCATCTGGTCCTCGTCCTCCTATGCGCACGCATCAGGCCCCGCCCAATATAAGGACGGGGCCTGATGGCATCTCTGATGGGCTACCGGCTCTCCCCGGCGAGCAGACGCAAATGTCGCCGACACACCGTGTCTTCCTGCACCTTTGTGTCTGCTCGCGGACGGGGCTAGTGGAACTGGCCCTCTTCGGTCGAACCGGCCAGCGCGGTGGTCGAGCTGGTCGGGTCCACCGTGGTGGCGATCCGGTCGAAGTAGCCGGCGCCGACCTCACGCTGATGCTTGGTCGCGGTGTAACCACGGTCCTCGGCGGCGAACTCGCGCTCCTGCAGCTCGACGTAGGCGCTCATCTGGTTGCGGGCGTAGCCGTAGGCCAGATCGAACATCGAGTAATTCAGGGCGTGGAAGCCGGCCAGGGTGATGAACTGGAACTTGAAGCCCATCGCGCCCAGCTCTTTCTGGAACTTCGCGATCGTCGAGTCGTCCAGGTGCTGCTTCCAGTTGAACGACGGCGAGCAGTTGTAGGCCAGCATCTGGTCGGGGAACTCGCTCTTGACGCCCTCGGCGAACTTCGCCGCAAGCTCCAGGTCCGGGGTGCCGGTCTCCATCCAGATCAGGTCGGAGTACGGCGCGTAGGCCTTGGCGCGGGCGATGCACGGCTCGAGCCCGTTCTTCACCCGGTAGAAGCCCTCGGCCGTGCGCTCACCGGTGATGAACGGCCGGTCCCGCTCGTCGACGTCGGAGGTGATCAGGGTCGCCGCCTCGGCGTCGGTACGGGCGATGACGACGGTCGGGACGTCGGCGACGTCGGCCGCCAGGCGAGCCGAGGTCAAGGTGCGGATGTGCTGCTGGGTCGGGATCAGCACCTTGCCGCCGAGGTGGCCGCACTTCTTCTCCGAAGCCAGCTGGTCCTCCCAGTGCGAACCGGCGACACCCGCCGCGATCATGGCCTTCTGCAGTTCGTAGACGTTGAGCGCGCCACCGAAGCCGGCCTCGCCGTCGGCCACGATCGGCACCAGCCAGTTGTCGACGGAGGTGTCACCTTCGACCTTGGCGATCTCGTCGGCGCGCAGCAGCGCGTTGTTGATACGACGGACGACCTGCGGCACCGAGTTGGCCGGGTACAGGCTCTGGTCCGGGTAGGTGTGTCCGGACAGGTTGGCGTCACCGGCGACCTGCCAGCCGGACAGGTAGATGGCCTTCAGGCCGGCCCGGACCTGCTGGACGGCCATGTTGCCGGTCAGCGCGCCGAGGGCGTTGACGAAGTCCATGT
>CAZHUU010000089.1:0-20640 GCA_964535335.1 uncultured Mycobacterium sp. | reverse complement strand
CAACTGCGTGCCGCAGGAGGAACACGACAGCCCGGTCGTGGTCAACCCCACCCCAAAGGGTCCACGTCAATATGGTGTCACCGCTGATGGGTGCGGCAGGTCGTATCGAGCGCAATCTCCCGAACTGGATGTTCGAGTCGCCAAGACGGGACACTGGCGGGTCTAGCCTCCACACCATGGACCGCATCTGGCAGTGGGCGTGGGATCGGTACTCGACCAAGTATTGGTGGGCGGTTTATGCCGTTTCACTCACCCTGTCCATGCCCATCTACTTCGTCTGGTCGTTCCTCATTGTCGCGGTCGAGGGGTCCAGTCGCTATGTGCAGGCATCCGCCGTGACGATTGTCGTCGGCTCGGTGCTGACCCTCATCGTGACTCGCTCCGGCTCGGCTGCCCGCCGTACGGTGGAAAGTTGGGCAGCGGGTGAGCAGATAGATCGGGCGGGGGCACTCGAAGCGACCTACGAGTGGACCCGAAGCGCGGGTGTCTGGTCCATATTGCTGAACGGTGCGGGGTTCGCGGTGCTAGCAGTCCTCACCGGCGCGGTCGCCGAGGCGAACACTTCGCGGCTCGTCCAGTACGGAATCCTCGGAGCCGCCATAGGAGCCGCCACCAGTGCGATCGCGATCCACAGCTTGCCAGAATCAGCGGTGCGGCCAGCCCGGGTCGCGATCGCCGGTGACAGTGCGGTTGGCGACTCATTGGCTCGATCCCGGCCGAGCTTCGCGGCGTGGTCAAGCGTGTCCGTCATCGCCGCGATCTTCGTATTCATCGTCACCAGCACCATGCTGGGGAACGTTTTCCACCACGCCTACGAGAACCCCGTCATATTCGGCGCAATCGGGTCCGTTTTCACCGTGGCTATTGGTGTACCCATTACTGTCGGCGCGATCTTCGCGCCCTCGCTTCGACCGATTCGCGATCTGGCTGAAGCTACGAAACGTGTTGCAGCCGGGGACTACAACCAACGCCTGCCGGTGGTTCAGGACGACGATCTCGGAGCGTTGGCAGCCTCGTTCAACCGCATGCAGGCGGGCCTGGCCGAACGGCGAAGACTCCACTCAGCGTTCGGTACCTACGTCGATCCCGCCCTTGCAGCGAAGCTTCTCGAGCAGGGCGACGACGTCTTCACCGGTGAACGCCGCGAAGTAACCGTCATGTTCATCGACATCCGCGACTTCACCCCCTACGCCGAAGCCAACACCGCCGAGGACACCGTCGCCCGCCTCAACGCCCTATTCGAGATCGTGGTGCCCGCCGTCGTCGAGGCAGGCGGGCACGTCAACAAGTTCCTCGGCGACGGGGCACTGGCGGTCTTCGGCGCACCCAACGACCTACCCGATCACGCCGACGCCGCAGTGCGAACCGCCGTGGTCATCGACCGCCTCGTCACTGAGCGGTTCGGTGGAGAGCTTCGGATCGGCATCGGCATCAACACCGGGGTCGTGATCGCCGGAACCATCGGCGGGGGCGGCAAGCTGGAGTTCACCCTCATCGGCGACGCCGTCAATGTCGCCGCCCGCGTCGAGCAACTCACCAAGACCACCGCCGACACCATCCTGCTCACCCAGCAGTGCGTCGAAGCTTTGGCCTCCCGGCCGGCCGGACTCATCGACCGGGGATCACACGCCCTGAAGGGGAAGTCGGCCCCAGTGCAGGTCTTCAGCCTCGACGGCCCATAGGCCAGTGCCGGAGGCCATTCCTGTTGGCCAGAAAAGCATTACGCGGCATTGAGACGATGTATTGAGACGCCCGGATATCTTCTCTTCTGCGACAGGGACGCCGGGCAAGGACTGGCAGTTACTGCCCAGACTGACTGCAGGTTGTCACCGCCGGCGCCGGTCGTCCTATGAGGTATCCCTGTAGTTGGTCCACCCCGAGTTCGACGAGCCGGTTTCGGGTTCCGGTGTCTTCGATGCCCTCGGCGGTGGTAAGCAACCCGAACTCGGCGGCGATACCCACGATCGCCCGAACTGCCGCTTCGTCGTGGGGGTTGCTCAGCAGGCCCGAGACGAAGCTCTGGTCGATCTTCAGCGTGTGCAACGTCATTCCGCGAAGCTCGGTGAACGAGCCAAACCCGGTGCCGAAATCGTCGAGAGCCAGCCGACATCCCAGCCCCTGCATGGCTTCAGAGAACCGCTCGGCCAGATCGGTGGAAGCCAGGGCTGTATGTTCGGTGATCTCGAAGGACGCCAGAGCGGTAGCCTCGCCGGCCTCTCGCAGTTCCTCGATGATCGCCGCCAAGGTGGCCGCGTCGTTGATCGAGGCCGCCGACAGGTTCACCGCCACCCGACGGCCCGCTTGGGCCAACTCGATTGCTCGCGCCACCATGAATCGGTCGATGGTCGGCATCATGCCAAACCGGCGGGCCTGTGGAAGGAACTCATCGGGCATCATCACCTGGCCGTTGGGTCGCACGATCCGGACCAGCAGTTCCTCTTCGACCAGCTGCCCCGAATGCGCATCGACGATCGGCTGGGCATAGGCCACCAGGTGTCCGTCGGTGATGGCAGCCCACAGGAACTCCTCGAACTCCAGGCGTTCCCGTAACTCGCGTTCCACCGGAGTGACGTCAACAACCTGGATGAGGACGTTCTCCACCCAGCCGTCTTCGTCGCGAATGCAGCTCACCGAGTGGTCGCCCCACATCCAGTGCCCGTCGGCGTGGCGGTACTGGTTGATCATCCGGTAGGAGTCGATGCGGCCTGACCGCATGTCGTTGATGCGGTTCTGGTTTGCCTCCAGCGACTCGGGTCCGATGACCTGCTGCCAGTTCTTCTGCCGCAAGGTCTCGGCGTCGTAGCCGAGGAACGAACACAGCGCGACATTGACCTCCTCGACGCGGCCCTCCGAATCCATCAGGCACATCCCGACGGCGGCGTTGTCCATCGCCCGACGGAAACGCGCCTCGGTGGCCGCCAGTCGTTGCGCCATGCGGAAGCGGTCGGTGACATCCCGCCAGGTGAGGACGATGACATTCGGTGTGGCCCGGGTGGCCCTGAGGTCATAGCGGCGAACGGATGCGCCGGTCTCGTCGTCGTAACAGAAGTCGTTGACGACAAACGGCTCGCCGGTATCGAGACAGCGGATATATCCGGGCAGCAGGGCCTTTGCGCGGGGGGTGATGTCTGCCAGCGGGCGTCCCACCAAGTCTGCGCGAGAAAACCCTAACTGGTCACAGGTCGCCTGGTTGACCTGCCGGTAGCACAAATCGACGACCTCGCCTGAGGAGTCCCGCACCGCTTCCAGCAGGACACAGGGGTCGAGTAGCGCGTCGGCGGCTGACCGCAGCACCTCGATGGTTGCATGGTCGCCCGCTGACGCAGGGCCATCATCCCCAGACGCGGGCTGTCGGGACACCGTGGAATTTTAGGTCCGAGTGCGCAGGTTAGACAGCGAAAAGACGACCCCGCTGTTTCGATGGTGGTCGCTGCCCGACCAACGACCCACCGTCCATCGGGAGGATGTCAGGTTGTGTATTGAGCATCTGGGTTAACAGTTGGTGAAAATGAGAGTCACTTCCAGTTTCTGTGTGACGTGGCGCACAGGCCCCGCTACACTCGTCGCAGGGTCAATCCGGGGGTGTGACGAATTTGAGTGCTCAGATTGTTCGGGGTAGCGGGCTAATGCCTCATGCACTGACGTATCCGTCTGCGGAGCTATCGGCCCGCACATGCCCCTACTGCGACGCCGCCATGAAGCGCGTGGAAGAGCACACCGTCTTGGAGAGATACACCCGGCAGACATGGTGGATGTGCACTGAGTGCAGGCGTTCGCGCTATTTCAGGGCGTAGCCACCTCTGGCAGGCTCGCCTGGCCCCGCTCCGCCGGAAGGGTTCAACGCCACCTGAACGCTTCAACGTCTTCTCAAGACCCATCCCCTGACCTCGAGAAGGCCCTCAGGGCGACGAAACGAGCCGGGGCATAGAGCGATTAGTCAAGTCACCGTCGTCACATCGACCGCGTTGTGACTTACGGCAGCGTAAGTTACTGACACGGCGTGAAGGCCCCGTGTGCGGATGGCGGTGAACTATGGCGGGTCAGGCCAGGGCCGAAGCGACGCGGCAAACGATCATCGCCGCCGCCGTGGACCTGTTCGAAGAGTGCGGATACGGCGACACCAGCCTGAGCGACATCATCGACCGGGCCGAGGTCTCCAAGGGTGCGTTCTACCACCACTTCCATGACAAGGAGTCAGTCGCAGCCGCGATCATCGAGGAGGCCGACGCCAAGATTCAAGAAGCCTTCATACGGGTCCTGTCTTCATCGTCATTCGCCTTGGAGAACCTCATCCACTGCGGCTTCGCCCTAGCCCATATGACTGAGCACGACCATCGGGTGCGGGTGGGGAACAGGCTCCGGCAGGCACTGACGAACGTCAGCGCAGCAGGAGCACAGACGTACACGCGGGGGTCCGTCATTACCGGCGTGGTGAAGCAAGCTGTGGCCGAAGGCGATGTGTTCGAGGACATCGACGCTGACGTCGTTGGGCACACCATCTGGGCTGCCGTCGTGGGCACCCGCCTCGTGACGGATGCCACCGGCGAGGACATCGTCGCCCGACTCCTCGGAGTCTGGACCGTGATCCTGCGCGGCATCGTGCCGCCGCAGAAGCTCCCCTACTTCCAGCAGTTCGCCGCCCGTCAAGCCCACCAGTACGCCGAACCCGAGAAAACGGCTGCAGACCCATCCCCTGGCCCCTAGGAGCCTGTATGGGCCACGAAACAGGCCGGGGCGCAGCAAGAACTACCCTGCTGGCTCCGGAGGGCGCATAACGCCCATGAGGGCCTGTGGTGCACCGTTGACGGGTTTTCCCCACTACCGGACCTTCAGAGTCAACAAGTACTCAACACGGATCAACGCACAGACCAAGAAATAGTCACAGAAGCCGCAAACTGGCAGGTAATTCCTTCGTACTTCGGCGAATCCTCCAGGCAGAGAACCGGTCAGGTGTGTGGCACCCCATCTTCTGCTGTCGGCTTCCCCAGCTCGTTGATGATCCAGGCCCTGAGGTCTGCTGAGGTCCAGACCACGTCAACGTGCCGCTTGGCATGCACCCAGAGTGAGGCGTAGGTGATCCGGCCGTTGCCATCCCTATCGGCATTGAGAGGTTCCAGGTAACGCAGGATGCTCGCATAGGTCACGTGGTGGAACTTCCCCCCTCCCATCGGGATCGGGACACCGTGCCACTTGAGCAGTTCGTTGACCTGATTGCGTATCCCCTCGTCCCGGCAGATTCTGCACCGAGGCTCGATCCGGATGTCGTTGGTGGGTATCGCGAACCCGACCGGCTTGGTCACCTGGTCGAGGGCACTGACGTCCTTGTTGTCCATCGCCGCTCCTCCTCCGCCGAGTCTTCCCACTCATTACGCGGGCGGCTCGGGTCGTCACCAGGGCCGGCGGTGATAGTTGAGTTACTTCCCTTCTTATCAAGGGAAGTAGACGGACCGGACTGGCAGAGCCTGTCGAATTCCTTCGACCTACGTACCTGCACCCGCTTCTTCCCGGACACCACAGCGGTGAACTCGTTCCACAACTCCATGCCCTCCCCGGTGGACTCCAGGTCCGACAGGATGGCTTGTGCAGTCCTGGAACCGTCGTCGCTTACGTAGATGGTGGTCCCCTTGAACAGGTAGTTGGCCAGCCGGCCCTCAGTGCCCGCTGCGACCGCACGAAGGTCCTGGCCAAGGTCCAGCGAGACATGGCCTCCCCGACGGGCGACGCGGCGGGCGAACCGTCCAGCGATAGATGCCCGCAACTCCTGCATCGTCAACTCGTCGAGGGCCGACTCGAGAAGCAGAATGACATGGAGGTGCACGTTCCACCCGCTCGTCGGGTTGTGAACCACCTCCGTGATCCGGACGTACCCACGCACCCCATAGGTCTCCTTATCGGCAGTCCAGCCAGACCCCGTCTTCACGGCCGCCCACCCCTGCTCGATCCGGTCCCACAGGACATCCAGGCGGTCATTGATCGTGTGCGACTGGGTCAAGGTGAGCAATGCCACGAACCCACCCCCTGCACGCCACGTCTGAAGGTGGTCCCGTAGATCGTTGGCCTGCTGCCACGAGCGGGTGTACCCACACGTCGGGCACAGCCACCCGCGCTTACAAGTGGTGGTGACCTCCAAAATCTCGGTGGCCGAGCCGACGCGACCCTTCCGTATCGTGCGGCCACAACCCTTCAGTTCGGGGTCTTCAGTGAGGTAAGACAGGAAATCGCGCAATTCTCGCGGCCGCTGCTTGGCGGATATGCGGTCCTCAGGGAAATCCCGCACAACCGACGAGTTCGCCGTACCAGGCACGGACCACTGCATCGGGCAGTACAGATCGCAGTTCGCAACGGCGGTCACGTCCGATCGCCGTCCGTGAGAATGGCGCGGATGCTGCTCAGTTGTTCGCGGCTCAGATTGGGCGCCCGGGCTACTAGCTCCTCGGCAAAGTCCCGGATGTCCTCGTTGAGGTAAGGGAGCAGGTCGTGGAAGTCCGTCAGGCGGTGCCGGGGTTCGTCCGACAGGAAGGCTTCCAGCGCATCCCGGTGGACCCGATGATGCCGTCCGATCCTGACCGTCGGCAGCGGGTACCGACCCTCCCGCAGCATGGCGTAGGAGGTGGACAGGCCGATGCCGAGTATTGCGTTGACGGTCTTGAGTGGGACAAGTGGTCCGTCCCCGGGGATTTCGGTACTCACATCAATTACTGCTGCGAAACCGGGCGTTTACAGGATGAAGTGGATGCTCGATTTCTCCCGAACTGTCATGCGCCGATTCGCTTCCTGCTCGTCGGCGTCAGTCCGACTACACGCTCGAGCTGCTTCACGCGGGGGAAGTCATTGGCGCATACGGCGAGAGCGTCGAGGATGTCCTCGTCGGTCATTCGCCAGTGGCGTCCAAGCTTCCTTCCGGGAAAGCGCCCAGAGCGCAGTTGCTCGATGAGCCAGCGTTCGGATGGAGCACCCATCTCGTGGGCCGCCTCGGCGGTGGAGTAGGTGCGCATCAGATGGCATCCGCCACGGCGTGGCCCCGCAGGACCCGCGACACTGCTTGGGACTGCCCATGGTTGAGCGCAGTTCGGTGAGGAGCGACGCTCGGACACGATGGGGTGGGCCTGGCGTGGCTGGCACGCGCGGCATGGCATGCACTGACGGGCATGTTGGAACCTCTGGGATGGAGACGACCAGGGACACGGAGCACACAGGGGGGGCAATGTGGTGCGCCGGTCGTTTCCAATGGTCCGGGGGTCCTATGTGCGCGTACGCCGAGGACTCCAGGCTCTACCACCTCGGCCCCGCTGCGCCTATCAGCTCCGGTGGTACTTCTCAACGTTAACAACCCGGAAGCACTCGCGTGCGCCTAAGAAAATCGGGCCGCGCCAGCCCGGTTACTCGCCCCTGAGGGCCTGGTCGATCGCATCCGCCGCGACCTCCATGCTGCGCCGGTCGAGGTGGGTGTAAAGAGAGATGGTCGTGTTGATCGATTCGTGGCCAAGGTGGTCCCGAACGACCGGCATCGGGACGCCCCTCATCCCCATCCAGGATGCGCATGTGTGCCGGAGGTCGTGGATGCGAGGGCGGAGCATCGGCACCGGGGTATCGCCGATCGCTCTCCCTTCCTCGTCGGCGGAGGGCCAGGTCCGCTCGACGGCCGGCCGCCAAACCCGGTCGTAGAACCCATTGCCCTTGACCGGTCGCCCGGCCTTGTTGACGAAGAGCCACTCGCGCGAGTAATCGAGCTTGTCGAGGACGGAGCCGGGCACGTTGATCGTGCGAACCGACTTCTTGGTCTTCGGAGGGCCGATCTCGTAGCCGCCTGGGCCGTACGTACGCTTCCACGCCCTGGTGATGCGGACGGTGTTGTCGGCCCGGTTCACGTCGGACGGCCGCAGGGCTGTGGCCTCGCCCCAACGGCAGCCCGATGCCACCAGGAACTCGACGAGGGGTCGCCAATACTCGGTGATGTTGTCGAGCAACCGGGCGAAATCCTCGCGGGTGAGGCACACCATCTCTTTCCGCTCGCCGGTGGGGAGCCGCTGACCGGCGGCAGGGTTGGCTGGGATACGGCCAGCTCGGACCGCTGCATTGAGGGCCGACGAGAGGAAGCCGTGCTTGTTGGAGATGGTCTTGCTGGAGCTGCCGCTGTCCTCCATCGACTGCATCCATCGGGCGATGTCATCTCTGGACAGGGACGTCAGTGGCAGGTCCCCGAGCGACGCGGCGATGTCGTTCTTCAGGTACGACCTGTAGTCGTAAAGGGTGGACTTCCGCAGACCTGTGAGGTGCTCAATGTGGTGCTCGATCCACTCGTAGACGGTGATGGTCGCGAAGTTCGGGTCGGCACCGAGAGTCTCGAGGGCCTTCGCAGGTCCGAACTTGTCCACCAACTTCTGAAACTGCGCCGCAGAGGCCAGGTCCTCGAACGAGGTCGAGGACTGCTTGCCGTTCAGCCGGTACAGAACCTGGACGTAGGTACTGCCGTCCTTGCGGGTGCCGCTACGCAGTGATGCCACAAGAAAATCGTAGGCTCAATGTTGATGAGATGTTGATGTAAGAAGAATGCTGGCCAGGGCTTGTGGCCCTGACCAGCATCTTTTCGGTGGAGCTGCCGGGAATCGAACCCGGGTCCTACGGCATTCCCTCGAGGCTTCTCCGTGCGCAGTTCGCTATGTCTCTACTTGGATCTCCTGCTCACGCGAACAAGTCAGGATGACGATCCCAGTCGCTGTTTGATGTCCCGCTGAGTCCCGCGACCGGACTCAACGGTTTGTCCCTCTAGCTGATGCCAGGGTCCGGGCCGAGGGCGCTCCCGGTCTGACAGACACACCGTCGCTTAGGCAGCGAGGGCGTAGTCGCGCTGATTGGAATCGGCGCTTAATTGGTTGCAACGACGCTTACGGTGGTCTCTTGCCTGCACCGGCACGCTTCCCTTGATTCGATGCGCGAAGTCGAAACCGTTCAGCCCCTCGCACCCCGGCCGACTTTCGACCGGATAACCAATGGTACGCGGTGTACAACCGCGCACTGAAGCACATTAATTCCGGCCACCGACAAAAGATGCCGGACCGAGACCGCCCTCCGGCTGTGCCGACCTGGGCTTTTGGACCACTTTTGCGGTTTGAACCCGAGAAAATGAGACTTTGTCTACATTAGGCCGGTGTCCGACGGACTCCGCTTCACCAAGAGCCAACGCACCCGGGAGCGCATCGCGACCGCGGCGGCCCGGCTGGTGATGGAAGACGGCCTGGCTGCGGCCACCACCGACCGGATCGCCGCCGAGGCCGGCGTGGCCCGCGCCACCTTCTTCCGTTACTTCGAGTCCAAGGACCTCGCGGTCGCCGAGGGCTTCACCGCGATGTGGATTGCCGCCATCACCGACGCGGTGCGCCGCCAGCCCGCGGAACTGTCCGCCACCGACGCGCTGGCCGGCGCATTCGACGACCTGGCCGCCGGCTTCGAGGCGGTCTCCGGCCAGATCGCCGAGATCGAACGGCATACCCGCGAATCGCTGAGCCTGCGGGCCTGGACCCTGCTGAGTTACCTGAGCTTCGAAACCGCCATCGCCGAGGCCATCGCCCCCCGCCTGCCCGACCTGACCGTCGACGATCCCCGGCCGCGGCTGATCGGTGCGCTGGCGATGGCCGCCGTCCGGATCTCACTCGACGACTGGCTACGCAACGGCGGCTCGCTGTCCGAACGAATCTCCCGCGCGGTCAGCTCGATGGCACCGTGCCCGATCACCCGCCCGATGACAGGAATGAGGTAGCCGATGGCCGCGGAGAAGTCACTCGAGGCGTGGGCATTCGTCCGCAAGGTGCTGGCCGATACGACCGAGATGATCACCCAGGACGCCCGCGACGAGCGCGAGCTTCTCGAGGGCCTGCGGGTGATCAACCGGGTCGCGACACTGTGCACCGAACTGTCCCTGGACACCGATACCGACCAGCCGCACTTCGTGGAGATGAACACTCCGTTCCGGCTCATCGGCGGCCCCAATCCGCACGGCTTCTATCCCCTGGCGATGATCAGCGGTGACCGCGCCTATCGCGTCACCGGAAGCCGCGGCACGTCGACATACCTGGGTGTTCAGGTGCTCGCCGGCACCGGCCTGAACCCCCGGCGGATGAGCAACTATCTGTCCGACAGCGACCTGGTTCTCGATGAGGACGGCCGGTTCAATCTCGTCTTCTCCGCCGCCGAGCCCAGCGCCGCCGAACTGACGGGCGCCCAGTGGGTACAGATTCCGGACGACGCCACCTCGATCGTGGTGCGCGACTACATCGCCGATGCGGCCACCGCCATTCCGGCGCACCTGGAGATCGCGCTCCTCGGAAAGGGTTCGCCGGGAGCGCCGTTGACCGACGATCTGCTGGCCGAGCAGCTGACCGCGATGGGTTGGACGATCGTGAAGATGACGACGCTGCACCGCACCGTGCTCCCCGACCTGGTCGACAACCCGAACCGACTGGTCACCTCGGCGGCCCAGGCGCTGGGCAGCGAGAACACCACCCCGGACAACCTCTACATGCTCGGCCTCTTCGATCTCGAGCCGGGACAATGCCTGCAACTCGAGTTCGAGCCGCCCGAAACCCGGTACTGGTCGGTGACTTTGGAGAGCATCTGGCACGAATGCCTGGAACCCCTGATGCGGCAGAGTTCGGTGACGAACAAGGGTGTCGAGCCCGGCCCGGACGGTCGGGTGCGACTGACCATCGGTGGCGAAGACCGCGGGGACGGCTATTGGCTGGACACCGGCGGCCGGCGGCGTGGCTTCATCACGCTGCGCTGGCTGGACAACCCCGATGCCCCCGACGTGACGGTTCGACTGCTGGACAAGGAGACTCAGCGATGACGAGTGGGATCGAAGCCCGGCTCGACGCCGACAAGCTGATCGAACAGGCCTGTGAGCTGGCAGGTAGCGACGATTTCGGCGATGACGACGGCTGGCGCGACAACCTCGACCGATTGCTCGACGACTTCATCAATGAGGCCGACCTGTCACCGCTCGGTGTCGAGATCGCCGCAGCCGACGTGATCCTGCCGCTGCGCAACCGGCTGCAGATCACCGCCTGGCGCACGAAGCATCCCGAGGTCGCCGAGGAGCGCATCGAGCGCCCGATCGTGATCCTCGGCCAACCGCGCACGGGCACCACGATTCTCTACGACCTGCTGACCCAAGACCCGGATCTGCGCGCCCCGTTGACGTGGGAGGTCGACCACCCGTTCCCCGTCCCGCAGCCCGACACCTACGACACCGACCCGCGCATCGCCGAGACCCAGGCGCAACTGGAGATGAGCGAACTGCTGATGCCCGGATTCATGAAGTTCCACCCGATGAGCGCGCGCGGCGGCCAGGAGTGTGTGCGGATGACCGCCGGCACCTTCTGCAGCATGATCTACACCACCCAGTACCGACTGCCGAACTACCACCGCTGGCTGATGAACGAGGCCGACCACACCGTCGCCTACCACTATCACCGAAAGTACCTGCAGCACCTGCAATCCGGGGTGCCCGGACAATGGCTGCTGAAGAGCCCGGCACACATGTGGAATCTGGACACGCTGCTCGCCGAGTATCCCGACGCGATTCTCGTTCAGACGCACCGCGACCCGCTGGTGGTGATCTCGTCGATCAGCGCCTTGATGGCCCACTTGCAGAAGCTCGCCAGCGACAACGCGACGGTGCGACGTACCGCAGGACAATGCGCCGAAGAGAACATCCTGGGACTCGAGCGCATGATGACGTGGGTGGACGACGGACTCGCGGGAGCCGACGGCATCATCCATGTGCGGTTCGCCGACTTCATGGCGGATCCGTTCGCCACCATCGGGACGATCTATGACCGCCTCGGCCGCGAACTGACCCCGCTGGCCGAGGAACGGATGCGCAGGCACCTCGCGGAGAACCCCGGCGATGGCGGCGGAAACCGGTACTCCTGGGCCGATACCGGACTGGACGCGGCCGCGCTTCGCGAGCGGGTGCGCCCGTATCAGGAGCGCTACAACGTCCCGAGCGAGACGCTTCGCTGATCGGAGGACGCGGGCTGTGGCAGGAAACGGCGGCTGTCATTGGTCATGAAGTCCTCGATCAACTCAGCCACCTCGACCGGACACTCGACCTGCGGAAAATGCCCGACTCCGCTCAGGATCTCCAGGCGGATGGCGGGCAGGGATTCCTTCACCGCGTAGGCGTGCTCGACCGGAATGATGGCGTCCTGATCGCCCCAGATCACCATGATCGGCATGTCGGTCTTGGTTTGGAGGCGGCTCAGCGCGTTCACCGCCTGCCCCCGGAAGTCCACGACGGAGCGCAGGGTGCGCAGGAATGCCGCCCGCGTCGGGGCGTCGGCGAACGAACTGTAGGAGTTCCACAGCTCCTCGCCGCGGGGTGCGGAGATCCCGAACCTGTGCAGCCAGGACCGCAGCCGGTTTCCGGCGGTCAGTACCTTCTGGGGCGCGATGATCGGCATGATCAGTTCAGCGCCGGGCGCCGACAGCAGGCGCAGTGTCAAACCCACGTCTGAGCCCAGGCCGCCGCTGCCGATCAGGATGAGTCCCCGGCAATGGTCGGGGTGCTGATAGCTGAATTGCATGGCGATGCCGCCACCCAGCGAGTGACCGACGATGGTTGCGCGGGTGATGCCGAGTTCGTCGAGCAGATCACGCAGCAGCACGGCGAACGCGCCCAGCGAGTAGTCGCTGCGCGGCTTGTCCGAACTGCCGTGCCCGAGCAGGTCCGGTGCCACCACCCGGTAGTGACGCGACAGTGGGCGGATGATCGAACGCCAGGTCTGCGAGCTACCGGCCATGCCGTGCAGCAGCAGGAGTACATCACCGCTGCCTTCGTCGACGTAGGCCAGGCGCTCGCCGCGCAGATCGAGAAACTTCAGTTCAGTCATGGTCGACCCCTTAGGTTGGGTGAGATCAGTTGGACACGAGGGAAAGTCGGCGATCCGCCGTGGCGGCCCGGGACGGCTTCGCCAGGACGTTGTTCGGCAGCGAGAGCCGGATGATCTTCCTCCACGCCGAGGCGACCTGCCTGGGCAACGGCCCGGTCGTGTAGGTCAGCCCGTAGCGCTCGAAGATCTCCTGCACCTTCGGCGCGATCTCCTGATAGCGGTTGCTGGGCAGGTCGGGAAACAGGTGGTGTTCGATCTGGTACGACAGGTTGCCGGTCATGAAGTGCATGGCCTGGCTCCCGGAGATGTTGGCGGAGCCCAGCATCTGGCGTAGATACCATTCGCCGCGGGTCTCACCCTCGATGGAGTTCTTGGCGAACGTCTGCACGCCTTCGGGGAAGTGGCCGCACATGATGACCGAATGGGTCCATACATTGCGGACGAGGTTGGCGGTCAGATTGGCGGTCAGCGTGCTCAGAGCAGAGGGCCCGGACAACAGTGGGTGCAGCACGTAGTCGCGGGTCGCGTGCCGGCCGATCTTGGCGAGCACCTTCTTGCCCCGGCTGACGAAGTCCTTCTTCTCGACGCGGCCTTTGAGATACTTGCCGACTTCGAGGTCGTAGAAGGCGATTCCGTACTGGAAGAAGCAGGCGTTCACAGCGTTGGTGAGCGGCTGCACCAGATAGAGCGGCTTCCAGCGCTGTTCCTCGTCGACCCGCATGATGCCGTAGCCCAGGTCGTTGTCCTTGCCGCGGACGTTGGTGTACGTGTGGTGCAGCTCATTGTGGGAGTGCTTCCACAACTCAGCGGGTGAGGCGTTGTCCCAATCCCAGCTGGTGGAGTGAATCGTGTTGTCGCGCATCCAGTCCCACTGGCCGTGCATCACATTGTGTCCGATCTCCATGTTCTCGATGATCTTGGAGATCGACAGTCCGACGGTTCCGGCGATCCACGCGGGTGGGAACAACGAGAACAGCAGGATTGCGCGGCTGCCGAGCTCGAGTTTGCGCTGCGCGTCGATGACACTGCGGATGTAGGCGGCGTCACGTTCCCCGCGACCGGCGATGATCTGGTCGCGGATGGCGTCGAGTTCGGCACCGAGGTTCTCGATGTCAGCGGCGCTGAGTCCGGTGTTCGGATCGAGAGGTGCTTCGTGGACAGCGGTCATTTCGGTGGTCCTTTCGGGAGGGTCAGAGTTCGATGTCGCACTGGCCGGCGGCGGCCGAGATGCAGGTTTGGACTACTACCCCGTCGCCTTCCACGGCGGTGGTGACCTCACCGGTGCGCAGGTCGCGCACGGCGCCCTGCCGCAGCGGGGCGACGCAGCCGAAGCAGATGCCCATCCGGCAACCGGAGGGCATGAGCACCCCGGCGGACTCGCCGGCATCGAGAAGGCTTTGAGTACCGTCGCTTTCGACGGTGATTCCGGTGGCCGAGAAGGTCACTTCCCCACCGGGACCGGTGGCGATGACGGTGGGACGGAACCTTTCGGTGTGCAGTCGATCGGGTATACCGGCTGTGGCCCAATGGGTTTCGAGGGCGTCGAGCAGTCCGGCCGGGCCGCAGGCCCAGGTATGGCGTTCCGCGAGATCGTCGACCAGATCCCCGAGACGCTCGGCGTCGATCATGCCGTCGACGTCGGTGTGGATCTCCACCAGCCGGATCCGCTCCAGGGCTGCGAGTCTGCGCAACTCGCCGCCGAAGATGGCGTCTGCGGCGGTCGGGGCGGAATGCACGACGACGACGTCGGAGGCCGCGTCGGCCGGCATACTGCGCAGCATTCCCATCACCGGCGTGATGCCGCTGCCTGCGGTGACGAAGAGGACCTTGGCCGGCGCCGGCTCGTCGAGGACGAACTCGCCGTCGGCCTGGTCGAGTTGCAGCACTGTGCCGATGGTGGCCCGCCGCACCAGGTGATTGCTCACGGTGCCGCCCGGAATCGCCTTGACGGTGATGGTGATGCACCCGTCCGGGCGATCGGCGCTCGAGGTCAGCGAGTAGGCGCGCCACTGGCGCACGCCCTCGACGTCGACGCCGACGCGGATGTACTGGCCGGGAGTGTGGGTGCGCCACCCCCGCCCGGGCCTGATGACCACGGTGACGGCATCGCGCGTCTCCGGGTGGATGCCGACGATGCGCCCGCGCAGACCCGCGCCGGAGCGCAGGGGGTCGATGACGTCGAAGTAGTCGGCGGGCACCAACGGAGTGGTGAGCCGCTCGGCGAACTTCAGCATCCGGCCGCGCAGGGTCGCGGCGGGGATGCGGGGAGCAGTCGTGGTCATGCTTCCACCATTCACGACATTCCGAGATAAACTCTTGACCAGCTGGTGTGGATTTCTCCGCATAGTTTGTTCGAAAGGAATAAAATTGTCGGACCCGGCGGGAAAGCTGTCCGGGTTGGCGCTCGCCCCGGAGGTGGTGGTGGCGCTGGAGGCGGTGTTGCCCAGGATGGCCGAGCACACGGTGTCCGCAGTGATCGCCGAGGTGCCGGCCTATGCCGACACGTTCAGCGGCCAGATGGGTCAGAACGTCGAGAACGCGGTCCGGGCCGCGCTGGGCGCGTTCCTGCGTCTAGCCACCCGCGCCGAGGATTCGGATCCTGCCCCGCCGCTGTCGGCCGCTCTCGACGCCGCCTACGACCTCGGCCGCGGAGAGGCCCGCGGTGGTCGCTCGATCGACGTGTTGTTGTCGGCCTATCGGGTCGGCGCGAGAGTGGCCTGGCGGGAGTTGTCGGGAACCGCAGTAAGCGCCGGGCTGGCCGGACGGACGATCGCGCAATTCGCCGAGTTGGTCTTCGCCTTCATCGATGAGCTCTCGGCCTCCAGCGTGTCCGGGCACGCCGATGAGTTGGCCACCGCCGGCCGGGTCCGCCAGCGCTATCTCGACCAGCTCACCGCCCAACTTCTCGGCGGCGAGACACCGGAGGTGCTGCTCGCCAGCGCAGAGCTCGGGAACTGGCCTGTCCCAAAGACTTTGACCGCGGTACTGCTGCCGGCCGGTCAAACCCGCGGAGTCGCAACCCTGATGAGAGCCGAAGTGCTGCAGGGCACCGAGGACCTGCCGGGCCTGGACCCCTCGGAATCCTGGGCGGTGCTGCTGGTGCCCGATATGGACGCCGCACGGCGGCCCTTGCTGCTCTCGACGCTCACCGGCCGCGGAGCCGTGGTCGGACCCTCGCGACCCTGGCTGTCGGTGCAATCGTCCTACCAGCGGGCGGTCCGCGCCCGTCACCTCGGCGCCGCTGGGGACGACGTCCTCGACACCGATCAGCGGCTGGTCGAGATCGTGCTCGGCGCAGACCCCGAGGCGGCCGAGGACCTGCGCAGTCGCGCGCTGTTGCCGCTGCGCGACGTGCGTCCTGCCACCGCCGACCGGCTCATCATGACGCTGCGCTCGTGGCTCCTACACCAGGGGCACCGCGATGCGGTCGCGGCAGACCTCTTCGTCCACCCCCAAACCGTGCGCTACCGCATGAACCAGTTGCGTGACCTGTTTGGCGAGCGTCTCGAAGACCCGGAGGGCATCCTGGAACTCACCGTTGCGCTCGGACTAACGCCGGCGCAACGGCTCGGCGATCGGGTTGGCTCTACACGCCCCAGCCGTTAGGTCCACGGATCCGTGCGCCGACGAGCCGACCCCCTATATTGAGGCGATGAGCGAGGTCAAGATCACTGCCCTGGAAAACGGTCCCCTGCAAGTCGACGGTGACTGCGCGGTGGTGGCCAGTGACGGAACCGTCGTCAAAGAGGGGGCGAAGATCTTCTTGTGCCGATGCGGGCACTCAGCCAACAAGCCGATGTGCGACGGGTCGCACAAGCGCGAAGGATTCATCGCGAGCTGAGCGCTTCGAGCGCGGCACAGCCGTCGCCGTAGGCGGTAGCCGGTAGCCGGTAGCCGGAAGCCGGAAGCCGGAAGCCGGACTATCGCAGCGGCGCACACCAGCGATCGTCGGGGCGCCGGGCCACGGAACCGGCACGAGGGCTCAGGTCGCCACGCACAACGGCCGCCGGAAAGGCTGATGCGCGAACACGCTTCGACGTGGCCATGGAGAAGTTGCGTTAGCAAGAACCGGATTTCGGTCGATACCGGGACAAACCGATCCGGTCGGTTCTACTGTGCGCCGATGGACATTCTCATCATGGTCCTGCTGCTCAGCATCGCGCTGCTGATCTGGCGGGGGGCGAAGCGCGGATTGGTCATCGGCCTGTGGGTCATCGGTGCGGTGGCGGTGCTCGGATTGTTCAAGTACCACGTCACCTCGGTGCTGGATCTGAGCTTCTGATGAGCACCGAAAGTGTCGTCGCGGCAACGGAACCGGCGTCCGCGACCACAGATTCCTCGATGCCGGCCGGCGGCCTGTGGGGCGCGCTGAGCTATTGGGGCCTGCACGCCTGGATCCTCGGCTACTGCGTGGTGATGCTCGCCGCGTTCTACATCCAGTTCGCCATGGGGGAATTCCCGTGCCCGCTGTGCATGCTGCAGCGCTACGGCATGATCCTGTCCTCGCTGGGCGCGCTGCTCGTGATCATGCAGGCCCGTCGCGGGACGCTGACCGCGTCGCGCTACGCGCAGGGACTCGGGATGGGACTGCTGGGCGCGCTGACCGGCGCCCCGGTGTCGGTGCGCCAGATCGAACTGCACATCAAGCCGGGCGATCCGGGCTACGGCGAGCCGGTCCTGGGGTTGCACCTCTACACCTGGGCGCTGATCACGTTCGTGATCGTGATGATCTACGTGGGCGCGGCACTGATGGTGATGCCGAAGAGCATTCCGGCGGCCCCGGTCGCCGGCAGCCCGTTGCGGACGGCATCGACGTTGGTGGTGTGGCTGTTCATCGCGGTGGTCGCGGCCAACGTGGTCGCCATCATCTTCCTCGAGGGATTCGCCGGAGTGCTGCCCGACGACCCGGCGGGCTACCACCTGATCGAGCAGTTCACCGGCTAGATCACATAGGACAGGTTCGCCACGATCCGCTCGCCCACCGCGACGTCACCGTCGTAGTCGATGGCGTGCGGACGAGCCGGCGTCAGCGGCCGTCCGCCGCACAGCCGGGTGAACTGCAGACCGTCGAGGCTGATCGTGGTGGTCGGCTCCGGACCCCAGAAGTCCTCGACCACCTCGGCCCGGCCCTGCACCGACACCCGGATGCTGCGGGCAATCGGCCCGTTCAGCTCGATCAGGATCCGGGCGCCGTCGGGTGCGCCGCCCCTCTTACCGACCACGAACCCCATGCTGGCGACGACCTCGTCGAGGGCCACCCGGGTGTCGTCGCCGCCGAGCTCCGCGTCGGTGGCGGGCCGGCTCAGCGCGTCGCGGATGTCCTGCTCGTGCATCCAGCAGTCGAAGACCCGGATCCGCATGAACCGTCCGTAGGTGTCCGGGCCGGCGGGCGTCTGGGTCAGCGCGTTCCACGCCTCCGGGATCATCTTGGTGAGCATGGCGCGCCGCCGGCCGGTGAACTCGTGGAAGCGTTCCAGCACGGCCGGACCGGACTCCGCGCGCAGATGCCGCACCCACTTCTCGTTGAGCACGCCGATCGGGTTGTGCACGTAATCCAGCGTGGTGACGTCGATGTCCGGCTCGCCCGGGGACATGCCGAGCAGCATGGCCTCGGTGCCGGCGATGTGTGCCAGGACGTCGCGCACCTGCCAGCCCGGCAGCGACGTCGGCGCATTCCACCCGTCGTCGGGCAATCCGTCCAGCAGTCGGCCGATCGCATCCCAGGACGCGAAAAGCCCCGGCAGGACATCGTTCTTGTCGAGCAGGGTGGGCACGGGTCGAATGCTAGTGGACCGAGATCATCGCGACGGCGGTCAGCGCCAGCGCCATCCCGACCACCTGCCAGCGGGTGACCCGTTCGCGGAGCACCACGATGGCCAGCAGCACGGTGGCCGCCGGGTAGAGCGACATCAGCACGCCGGCCAGCGACAGCATCGAGGCCTGCAGGGCCAGCAGCATCGCAACATTGGCCCCGGCGTCCAGCACCGCGGCAGCCACCGCCAGCCGCAGCGGCAGGCCCCGGGGGACAACGAGATTCCGGGTGAAGGCGGCGACCAGCAGCACGACGAGAGTCGCTGAGAGCCGGGCAAAGAACAGTGGCCACAGCCGGGCCTCCACCGGTGCCTGACTGATCAGCACGAAGTTCAGCCCGAACGCCAGCCCCGCCCCGACGGTCAGCCACGCCACCGTGGTGGTGAACCGGTGCGGGCGCACATCCTCGTCGGTGGCCTCGCGGCTGACCAGTACCACCGCCGCCAGCGCCAGCACGATGCCCACGCCGGCCACCGCACCGGGCCGCTCGCCGAGGGACAGACCGACCCCGACCGGGATCGCCGCCACCAGCACCGCGGTCAGCGGTGACACCACCGAGATCGGGCCCGCGCCCAGCGCCGCGTAGAACCACCACACCCCGAACGCCTGGCTCACCCCGCACAGCGCGCCCCACAGGATCGCGGGCGGCGACACCGTGCCGCCGGAACCGAGCGCCAGCACCCCCAACAGCACCATCGCCACCGGATAGGACACCAGCACCACCTGGAGCGCGGCCACCCGCCGGGAGGCGATGCCCCCGACGAAATCGCTGACGCCGTAGGCGAGCGCCGAGGCCAGCGCGAAGACGACCCCGATCAGGACATGCCCTTGGCCCGACGGCCCAGTTCGCGGACCACCTCGCGCTGGGCATCGCGGCGGGCCAGATCCTGCCGCTTGTCGTGCGCCTGCTTACCGCGGGCCAGCGCCAGTTCCACCTTGACCTTGCCGTCGGTGAAGTACAGCGACAGCGGCACCAGCGTCAGGTTGCCGTCCCGGATCTTGCCGATCAGGGTGTCGATCTGACGGCGGTGCAGTAGCAGCTTGCGGTTGCGCCGGGGCGCGTGGTTGGTCCAGGTGCCGTGGAGATACTCCGGGATGTGCAGGTTGCGCAGCCACACCTCGCCGTCGTCGACGGTGGCGAAGGAGTCGGCCAGCGAGGCCTGCCCCTCGCGCAGGCTCTTCACCTCGGTACCCACCAGTGCCACCCCGGCCTCGAAGGTCTCCAGGATCGAATAGGTATGGCGCGCTTTGCGATTACTGGCGACGATCTTCTTGCCGGGCCCGCTGCCGTCGGCCTTCTTCGACCCAGCCTTCTTCGCCACGTTACCTCCGCACGTACAGGCGCAACGTGACGTAGCCGGTGACCGCGGCCATGGCGACGCCGACGAAGAACATGATCGGAGAGATGTAGAGGATGTCGGCGTAGTCGATCCGGGCGATCAGATTCGCTTGGTAGAACTGGTTGAGCGCGTTCTCCAGGAACAGCGCGCGCACCACGACCAGGCCGATGATCGCGATCACCACACCGATCGTCGCTGCTAGCACCGCCTCCAACAGGAATGGCAGCTGGGTGTACCAGCGGGTGGCGCCCACCATCCGCATGATGCCGATCTCGGTGCGCCGGGTGTAGGCGGCGACCTGAACCATGTTCGCGATCAACAGGATTGCGCCGATCGCCTGAACCACGGCCACCGCGAACGCGGCGTTGGACAGCGCGTCGAGCACCGCGAAGAGCCGGTCGATCAGCTCCTTCTGGTTCAGCACGTTGAGCACACCGGGCTGGCCCACCATCGCGGCGTCGAAATCCTTGTGCTGCTCGGGATTGTTCAGCTTGACGATGAACGACGCGGGGAAGGAGTCCTTGCTCGCGACATCCTTGTACTGGGGGAACTTCTTGATGGCGTCGGTGTAGGCGTCGTCGCGGTTGAGGAAGCGCACC
>CAZHUU010000088.1:11174-20752 GCA_964535335.1 uncultured Mycobacterium sp. | reverse complement strand
ACTATCCGACCGGCTGGGCGGTGGCGTTCTCCACGCCGTTCCAGATGTTCAAGCGCTACTCGCAGTTCGCCGGTGGCACCTGCGACCCGCTGGTGATCCACTGGCCGAAGGGGATGAAGGCCCGCGGCGAGATGCGCCATCAGTACCACCACTCCACCGACATCGTGCCGACGATCATGGAGGCGATCGGCCTGGAGATGCCCACGGTGTACCGGGGTGTCGAGCAGTACCCGCTCAACGGGGTCTCGATGAAATACAGCTTCGACGACGCCAACGCGCCGACCACCAAGAAGCGGCAGTACTTCTCGATGCTGGGCACCCGTGGCATCTGGCAGGACGGCTGGAAGGCCGCCGCCCTGCACGCGCCGATCAGCGGCAAGGGGCACTTCGACCAGGACCGCTGGGAGCTCTACCACGTCGAAGAGGACCGCGCCGAGGCGCGAAACCTGGCCGACCAGCACCCGGAGAAGCTGCAGGAACTGATCGCCGCGTGGTTCGAGGAGGCGGAGGCGAACTTCGTTCTGCCGCTTGACGACCGGCCCGCCATCGAGCAGATCGGCAACGAGCGCCCGGCGGGCGAGCCCGCCCGGTCGCGGTACATCTACTACCCGGACACCGCCCCGGTGCCCGAGTCCACCGCGGTCAACATCCGCGGGCGCTCCTACAAGATCCTCGCCGACGTCGAGGTGACCCCGGAGTCCGAGGGCGTGATCTTCGCGCACGGCTCACGCTTCGGCGGGCACTCGCTGTTCATCAGGGACCGCAAGCTGCACTACGTCTACAACTTCCTGGGTATCAAACCCGAACAGGTCTTCGTCTCCCCCGAGTTGGAACCCGGTCAGTTGACGCTGGGCGTGGAGTTCATCCGGGAGGGCGCCGGCGAGCACATGGAATCGCTGGGGACCGCGAAACTCTATGTGGGAGAACAGGTTGTGGCCGAGGGTCCGATGCGGGCGCAGGTCGGGCCGTTCACGCTGTGCGGTGACGGCCTGTGCGTCGGCTACGACAGTGCCGACCCGGTGAGCCGGTCCTATCCGCCGAACTTCCCGTTCACCGGCGGACGCATCATCGGGGTCGGCGTCGACGTCGGCGAGGACCAGTATCTGGACCTGGAGAAGCTGGCGGCGGCGGCGTTCGCGCGCGACTAGGCCGGGACCCGAACTGGACTCCGACACCCGTGCGGTCATCCTGCAGGCCGCCCTGCTGGAGATGCTGGCCAGCGGGATCGACGAGCTGACCACGGACGCGATCGCCGCTCGGGCCGGCGTCGACGCCGATCTGATCCGGCGACACTGGGGCGATCGGCGGGTGCTGTTCCTCGAGGCCGCCATCACCTACGCCCGGGAGAACTTCGTGGTCCCGGACACCGGCAACCTGGCCGACGATCTGTTCGCGGTGGCCAGGGGTTGCATCGAGGTGCCGCAGCCGGGCTGGCTCTCGCGGATCCTCGCCGTCGGCGGGGACGCCGACCTGTCGGAGATCCGGCTCGACTACTGGCGGGTGCGGGCCGACGAGACCGCGGTGGTCTTCCGGCGCGCCGCCGAGCGGGGTGAGCTTCGCAGCGATGTGGATCCGGACGACGCGGTCCGGATGTTCGTCAGCGCGGTGCTGCACGAGCCCATCTTCACCGGCACGCCGGTGCGACCCGGATACGTTGCGCAACTGGTCGGCATCTTCGTCCGCGGGGTCACGGCCTAGCCGGCCGCCTCGCAGATCTTCCGGCCCTCGCGAACTGCATCGCGTTCCGAGACCTTCAGGCCGGGCAGGCCCGGGTCGTCGAGCGCGATCTCGCTCATCGGGTGCCAGCCCTCCTTGTCAGACCACTCGTCGGCGGTCTCGTCCACCGCGTAGGCGGTCCGGCTGCCGTCCGGGGTGAACGTGATCGACCCGCCCTTGGACAGGTGGCAGGTCAGCGTTCCGGCGGCCGGGGTGAACGGCCACGCCCCACCGAACGACTCCCGGCGCACGTGTTCGGCCCGAACCGGCGGCGGGGCGGTGCTGCACGCGGCCAGGCTGGCCGTGACGGCGACCAGAACCCAGGCGAAACGCACGGTGTGACGGTAGTTCACCACCCGCCGTGGTGACAGCACGATCGGAAACGGCGTTAAGTCCTTGCCCGCGAACCGAATGTGGGCGGAGGACCTGACCTCCCGACCCCGAGTTGGGGCGGTGGTGTTCTGCCCGGCTTGGAGCGACTCCGGGGTCGGCAGTGCCGGTGCGCGGTCCGGTAGTCGCTCAAAGCCGGGCAAAAGAGGTGTCACCCCGGAGACCGCCGCGGTTTCTCCGGGCGGATTGCGGGTAAAGCGAAGTGTTGCCGAGTTGAGAGTGAGGGTTCGCATGCCATCAGGGTCCAGAACTGCGTCCAGAACGAGGATGACGATTGTCGGCGGCGCTGCGGTGCTCACGCTGGCGGTCGGATGCGGGAACAACAGCGGGTCGACCGACACCAGCTTTTTTAAGGCGACGGCGACCACCGAGACCACGACCTCGTCGGTCACGGTGGCACCCACCACCGGCCCCGGCTACGGCGGTACCGGCACCGAGGCGCCCGGCGGTCCGACCGGCGGCGGCGGCCCGGCAGGCGGGGGCGGTGCGGTTCCCGGCGGTCCGACCGGTAGCGGCGGACCGGGCGGTGGCGGCGGTGGGATTCCCGGCGGGCCCAGCGGCGGCGGCGGACCCGGCGGCGGCAGCGGGTCCATTCCCGGTGTCGGCAGCGGCGGCGGCGGCCCGGGCGGCGGCGGTGGCTGCGTCAACGGCGTGGGCTGCATCGGCACGCCCTGATCGCCTGGCGGGCCGGCCGGCGCGGGTTCAGGTGTCGGCCGGCCCCGTCCGGTAGATGGACTTGAGGGCGAAGAACGCCTTCAGACCCTCCGGTCCCAACTCCCGGCCGATGCCGCTGGCCTTCACGCCGCCGAAAGGGGCGCGGAAGTCCAGTTGGTAATCGTTGATCCCGACGGTGCCGGTGCGGATCTCGCGGGCCACCTCGGTGGCCCGGTCGTCGTCGCTGGACCAGACCGTGCCGGCCAGCCCGAATTCACTGTCGTTGGCCAGCGCGATCGCCTGGTCGTCCCCGTCGTAGGGAATGACGGCCAGCACCGGCCCGAAGATCTCCTCCTGCGCGATGCGGTCGGAGTTGTCGACGTCGGCGAACACCGTCGGCGACACGAACCAGCCGCGCGGCTGATCGGCCGGAACCGACCCGCCGACAACGAGTTTCGCGTCGCTGTTGGTGCCGGCGTCGATGTAGCCCAGCACCCGGTCGCGCTGGCGGGCGCTGACCAGCGGACCGATGTCGGTGCCGGGGTCCAGCGGGTCGCCCACTTTCAGCTCGTCGACCAGGGCGACCAGCGCGGCCACCACGTCGTCGTAGCGGGACCGCGGAGCCAGGATGCGCGAACTCAGGTAGCAGGTCTGCCCGTTGTTGACGAACGACGCCGACCGCAGCCCCTTCATGGTGGCGTCCAGGTCGGCGTCGTCGAGGATGATCGCCGCCGACTTGCCGCCCAGCTCCAGCGTCACCGGGCGCAGCAGCCGGCCACATACCTCCCCGATGACGCGGCCCGCCGCGGTCGATCCGGTGAAGGTGACCTTGTCGACGCCCGGATGCGACACCAGGTGCGCGCCGGCGGCCGCCCCGCCGGGCACGATGTTGAGCACACCGGGCGGCAGCCCGCACTCGTGGGCGGCCTCGGCGAACACCAGGGCGTCCAGTGCGGTCTCGGGTGCGGCCTTGAGCACCACCGTGCAGCCGGCCGCCAGCGCGGGCGCCAGCTTGAACGCCGAGAGCGCCTGCGGGTAATTCCACGGCACCACCGCGGCCACCACACCCACCGGTTCCCGGCGCACGATGGTGTGGCCGATCATGCTGGGCCGGATCTCCTCGATGGGTGTCTCGGTGATCAGCTGCGCGTAGTAGCGCAACAGCGCGGCGGGGAACGAGCCGTTTGCGCCGCGGGACAACGACATCGGCATACCGTTCTCCCGGGTCACCAGCCGGTCGGTGGTGCGGGCGCGCTGCTGTAGCGCGGCGGCGAAGCCGACGAGCACCTCGGCCCGGTGGTCCGGTGAGGCCGACGACCACTTGGTCAGGGCGGCGCGCGCGGCGGCGACCGCGTCGTCGACCTCGGCCGCGGTGGCGCTGGCGCCATCGCCGAGCGGCTCTCCGGTCGCGGCCTCGAGCACCGGCTCGGCCTGCTCGGCCGGCCGCATCCTGCCGTCGATGAAAACGCTTGCGCTGGTGGTCATCCGGCGACATCCTCCTTCTCCGTATGCGCGGTGCTGAACAGCACGCCGTCGGCGATCAGACGGTTGATCTCGGCGTCGTCCATCGCCAGGACGTCCCGGCAGATCTGCCGGGTGTCCGCGCCGGCCAGCGGCGCCGGACGTTGCGGGGCGGGCGGGATGTGCCGGTACGACACCGGGCCGGCCTCGGTGGGCAGCGAATGTTCCAGCAGCGGGTGCACCATCTCGGCGAGCACGGCCCGGGCCGCCAGCTCGGGATCGGCCAGCAGGTCCGCGGGCCGGTTCATCGGTCCCGCCGCCAGCCCGTGGGCCTGGAGCGTCGCGGCGGCTTCGGCCGGGGTCCGGCTCGACGTCCACTCAGACAGTGCAGCGGGCAGCCGCTGCGGATCCGATCCGGTCAGTTCGGCGGCGGCCCGGCGATCGGCATCGGAACGCAGGGAGACCACACACCATTCGTCGTCGCCGGCGCAGGGCAGCACGGCGTCGAGCACCTCGTCCTCCCGGACACCACCGGTGTGCGCCGCCGCAGCGCGGGTGGTGTAGAGGGTGTCGAGCTGGTTGACGACGGCCTCGGCCTGCGAGACGTGGATGCGGGCGCCGACCCCGCTGCGCTGCCTGCGGATCAGGGCGGCCAGCGCCCCGATCGCGCTGATCCGTCCGACCACATGGTCGGGGAAGATAGTGGTGGCGTCGTAGAAGGCGTGCGGGCGTGCGGGGTCGGTCGCCGCGTCCTGCGACGTCCACAGCCCGGTGAGCCCGACGGTGGCCCGCACCAACGGCCCGTAGCCCATCCGGTCGCTCCACGGACCGCTATCGCCGAACGCGCTGCTCTCCGCCAGTACGATCGCGGGGTTCAGCTCGCGCAGCCGGTCATAGGAAAAGCCAAGGGAGGCAAGGGTTCCCGGTTTGAAGTTGGCGAACACCGCATCGGCGGTGCCGGCCAGGCGGGCGAAGATCTCGGCGCCCGCCGGACTGCGGATGTCCAGGCCCAGGCTCTGGTGGTTGCGGTGGGCGCGGGCGAAGGCCTCGCTGATCGGCTGCCCCGCGCGGGTCTGCCGCAGGCCGTCGGGATAGGCGGCGCTCTCGATCTTGATGACCTGTGCGCCCAGGTCGCCGAACAGCCGGCTCAGTTCGCCGCCGGCGACGATCACGCCCAGGTCGAGCACCCGGATGCCAGCCAGGGGGCGGGCGCCCACCGGTTGAGAGGCCGGCGGGGCGAACGG
Source organism: uncultured Mycobacterium sp. (assembly GCA_964535335.1). Lineage (GTDB taxonomy): Bacteria > Actinomycetota > Actinomycetes > Mycobacteriales > Mycobacteriaceae > Mycobacterium. The sequence continues at coordinate 15,287 of CAZHUU010000088.1, read as the reverse complement.
CGTTGCCGTCCAGCACGCGTCGCTGTCGCCGATCGCCGGGGCCGGGGTGCGGTAGCCGGCGTGGGATTCGTCGACCACCCAGTACCCGGTCGGGACGGGGGTGCGCACCCCCGGCGCCAACTCGGCGTCGGTGAGCGCGCCGACCGCTCGGAAGTGCTCGGACTCCAGCGCCTGCGACGGGTCCAGCACCTCGGCGATCGGCACGCCGTAGGCCTGGCCGTCGGCCACCAGTCGGTCCATCGTCTGGCCGGCGAACAGCGCGGCGATCAGCGCACCCAACTCGCCGAAGGCCTTGGTGCGGGCGGCGATGGTGTCGAACACCGGATCCTGGAACTGAGCCGGCTCCCCCAGCCAGGCCCGCATTCCCCGCCACTGCCGCGGCGAGAGCACGCAGATGCGGACGTAACCGTCGGCGCACCGGAAGATCGGGTAGGCGTCCTGGTTGCGCGGCCTGCCCCGCCACCGGTCCGCCGCGTTGCGGGCGGTCGCGGCCTGACCCTGCGTCCCGAACGGCGGGTCCAGTGCCAGCACGGTGGCGTCGAACCGGGAGAAGTCGATGTAATCGCCCGCACCACAACGCAACCGGTTGAAGTAGGCCACCAGCACCGCCCACGCCGCCTGCGCCGCCGCGGTCGCCGAGGCGATGCCGTCGGGCGGCAGCACCGGGACTCCGGTCGTCGGCCCGGAGCGGGACAGCGCGGTGGACATCGCGTACAGCACCGGGTCGGTGGCCCGCCAGGATGCGCGCGGCCCGGCCAGGCCGAAATCGGTGACCGACAGGGTGACCAGATGGGGGTAGCGGTCGGCGAGGTCGGCGCACGAGGTGCCGTAGTCCCCGGCCTGCCCGGGCAGCCCGCTGTCGACCACGATGTCGGCCGCCGCGGCCAACTCGAAGAACAGCCGGCAGTCCGGCGCGTTGGTCGGATTCAGCACCGTGCTGCGCTTGTTCGCGTTGTGCAGCGCGAACGGGATGCTCACGCCGTCCAGGGTGGGGCGCTCACGGCGGGCCGGGCTGCCCTCGTCCGGCTCCAGCTTGAGCACATCGGCGCCCAGATCGGCCAGCAGTCGGGTCACCGCGTCGGCCTCGCCGCCGGAGAGATCAAGGACCCGCACACCCACCAGCAACGGCTCTGATCCCAGCACGCCGGTCAGCGTAGTACCTCCGCCCGGGCGACTATTCGTTGTCACCGCCGGTCGACACGGTGGCTCCCAGGGCACCTTCCCGGGTGGCGAACGCGGCGCCGTGCGCCGCCGGCCACACCCAGTCGCGCACCTCGGGGATGTCATCGCCGTGGCTGCGGGTGTACTCCCGGGCCGCCAGCCGCCGGTCGGCCATCTGCTGACGCAACGTGGCGCAGGTCGACCCCAACGAGGGCACCCGGTCGATCACGTCCATCACCAGGTGGAAGCGATCGAGGTCGTTGAGCATCACCATGTCGAACGGCGTGGTGGTGGTGCCCTCCTCCTTGTAGCCGCGCACATGGATGTTGGGATGGCCGGTGCGCCGGTAGGTCAGCCGGTGGATCAGCCACGGATAACCGTGATAGGCGAAGATGATCGGCTTGTCGGTGGTGAAGATCATGTCGAATGCGCGGTGCGACAACCCGTGTGGATGCTCGGTGTCGTCCTGCAGTCGCATCAGGTCGACGACGTTGACGAACCGGATCTTCAGGTCCGGCAGGTTCTGCTTGAGCAGGTCGACGGCGGCCAGCCCCTCCAGCGTGGGTACGTCACCCGCTGTCGCGATCACCACGTCCGGGTCCGCGCCGAGCACCTCGGTGCCCGCCCACTCCCAGATGCCCAGGCCCCGGGTGCAGTGCGCGACGGCCTGGTCCATGGTCAGGAAGTTCGGGCTCGGCTGCTTGCCCGCGACGACCACGTTGACGTACTGGCGCGAGCGCAGGCAGTGGTCGTAGGTGGACAGCAGGGTGTTGGCGTCCGGCGGCAGGTAGACCCGCACCACCTCGGCGCGCTTGTTCACCACGTGGTCGATGAACCCGGGGTCCTGGTGGCTGAACCCGTTGTGGTCCTGGCGCCAAACATGGCTGGACAGCAGGTAATTGAGGCTCGCGACCGGCCGCCGCCACGGAATGTGGTTGGTGACCTTCAGCCACTTGGCGTGCTGGTTGAACATCGAGTCGACGATGTGGATGAAGGCCTCGTAGCAGTTGAACAGCCCGTGCCGGCCGGTCAGCAGGTAGCCCTCCAGCCAGCCCTGGCACTGATGCTCGGAGAGCATCTCCACCACCCGGCCCGCCCGGGCCAGATGTTCGTCGACCTCGGGTGAGAAGAACTCGGCATTCCACTGCTTGGCGGTGACGTCGAAGACCGCCTGCAGGCGGTTCGATGCGGTCTCGTCGGGTCCGAAGATGCGGAAGTTGTCCGGATTGAGCCGCACCACGTCGGTGAGCCACCGGCCCAGCACCCGGGTGGACTCGGCGATCGAGGCGCCGGGGGCGGGCACGTCCACCGCGTACTCCCGGAAGTCGGGCAGCCGCAGATCCTTGAGCAGCAGTCCGCCGTTGGCGTGCGGGTTGTCGCTCATCCGCAACGTTCCCGACGGCGCCAGGGCGGCGATCGACGCCGCGATCCGGCCATCGGCGTCGAACAGTTCCGCCGGCCGGTAGGACGCCAACCAGTCGGCCAGCACCTGCAGGTGCTCGGGGGTGTCGCGGGCGCTGGCCAGTGGCACCTGGTGGGCCCGCCACGATCCGGTCGTCTTCTTGCCGTCGATGTAGGCCGGGCCGGTCCAGCCCTTCGGGGTGCGGAAGATGATCATCGGCCAGCGCGGCCGCTCCTCGTCGCCGGCGCCGGCGCGGGCCTTGATCCCGGCGATCTCGTTGAGCACGTCGTCGAGCAGGGTGGCGAACCGCCGGTGCGCCGTGACGTGGTCCTCGTCCTCGCCCGCCTCGAACAGGTACGGATTGTGGCCGTAGCCGATCATCAGACTGCGCAGCTCGTCGGCCGGGATCCGGTCCAGCACCGTCGGATTGGCGATCTTGTAGCCGTTGAGGTGCAGGATCGGCAGCACCACGCCGTCCTTGGCGGCGTTGACGAACTTGTTGGAGTGCCAGCTGGTCGCCAGCGCGCCGGTCTCGGCTTCCCCGTCCCCCACCACCGCGGCGACCAGCAGGTCGGGGTTGTCGAACGCGGCGCCGTAAGCGTGCGACAGCACGTATCCCAGTTCACCGCCCTCGTGGATGGAACCGGGGGTCTCCGGGGCGACGTGGGACGGAATACCGCCCGGGAAGGAGAACTGGCGGAACAGCCGGCGGATGCCCTCGGTGTCCTGGGTGATGTCGGAGTACACCTCCGAATAGGTGCCGTCGAGGTAGGCGCTGGCGACCAGGCCGGGCCCGCCGTGGCCGGGGCCGGTCAGGTAGATCGTCGACTGGCCGCGTTCGGCGATCACCCGATTCAGATGGGCGTAGAGGAAGTTCAGGCCGGGGGTGGTTCCCCAGTGCCCGAGCAGCCGCGGCTTAACGTCGTCCCGCGACAACGGCCTGTGCAGCAGCGGGTTGTCCAGCAGATAGATCTGGCCGACGGACAGGTAGTTGGCGGCGCGCCACCAACCGTCGACTTGCGCCAGCTTCTCCTCGCCGAGCGGGGGTGAGTCTGTGGGTTGCCAGGCGGTCGTCGCGGTGCTCATCGGCCCATCCAACGTGAGATCGCCGCGGCGCGCACACGCACCACCGGCTGTTCACCGGGTGACCACCGACACGCCTGAGTGGTGCCAGACCGCGGGTACAATGGATAGCAAATGTCCGAGCACAGCGCCGCGGCCGCGCACCCTCACCCAGCGCTGTCCCAGCTCGCCGCGCTGCACCACTTCCGTACCTATGTCGACATCGGCGTGGTCGTGGTGGTGCTGGCCATGACCAACCTGATCGCACACTTCACCACGCCGTGGGCAAACATCGCCGTGGTGCCGGCGGCGGCCGTCGGGCTGGTGGCGCTGGTGCGCTCCCGGGGCCTGGGCTGGGCCGAACTGGGCCTGGGCCGCGAACACTGGAAGTCGGGTCTGGGCTACGCGCTGGCCGCGGTGGGCCTGGTGCTGACCGTGATCGCCGTCGGCGCGCTACTGCCGTGGACCCGGCCGGTGTTCCTGAACAA
>CAZHUU010000088.1:0-11164 GCA_964535335.1 uncultured Mycobacterium sp. | reverse complement strand
CGCAGGTCTCGCACTTCGGAGAGGCGCTCTTCGCCGGCGTGGACGCGCTGCCCGTACCCGGCGCTCTGCCGGTCGGTTGCGGGGCGGTCGCCGGGGGGGTCGGCGCCCCAGCCAACGGGGGACGCCGTCGGCGCGCTACTGCCGTGGACCCGGCCGATGTTCCTGAACAACCACTACGCGACGCTGTCCGGGGCGCTGGTGGCGTCGATGATCATCATCCCGCTGCAGACCGTGATCCCCGAGGAGCTCGCGTTCCGCGGGGTGCTGCACGGGGCCCTGGACCGGGCCTGGGGCTTCCGCGGTGTGGCCGCCGCCGGGTCACTGCTGTTCGGGTTGTGGCATATCGCCAGCTCACTGGGGCTGACCAGCAACAACGTCGGCTTCACCCGGATCCTGGGCGGCGGGGTGCCGGGCATGCTGGCCGGTGTGGTGATGGCGGTGCTGGCCACGGCGGCGGCCGGGTTCGTGTTCACCTGGCTGCGTCGCCGCAGCGGGAGCCTCATCGCCCCGATCGCGCTGCACTGGTCGCTGAACGGGCTGGGCGCGCTGGCCGCCGCGCTGGTGTGGCACCTGTCGATGACCTGACTGCGGGCGTCAGCGCGCGGCGGGCCGGCGGGTTCGCCGCGCCCGGAACTCCCGGTTCTTGAGCTTGTTGCCGCAAGTCGCCATGTCGCACCAGGTGCCGCCGTGGTTGCGCGAGCGGTCGTAGAACGCCCACCGGCAGTCCTCATTGCCGCACGCCTTGAGGTGCTGCCAGGTGCCGTCGCGCTGGGCCTCGGCCACCACCAGCAGCAGGGCCAGCAGCCGACCCGCCTGCGCGTCGGCGACCGGGTCCACCCGCACGGTGCCGTCGTCGTCGAGGCGGGCCCGCGCGGTGGCCGCATCGGCGATCCGGCGCAGCGGCGCCAGGTCCGCCGCAGTGGGCACCGGCCCGCCGGCGTTGTGCAGCACCATGGTCCGCAGCGCCTCCCGGACGTCGCGCACGGTCGCGAGGTCGTCGGCGGTGGGCGCCTGGCCCGGGGCCAGCAGGCCGTGGGCCGTCAACCAGGGCTGGGCGTCGGCCGGGCGGGCCAACCGGTCGGCACCCGATTCCAGGTCGACGGTGTTGATCAGGGCCTGGATCCGGGTAAGCGGTTCGGGTGCGGGTTTGGCCTCGGCATCGCCGAGCCACCCGTCCGCGGGCTCCGACATGAGACAACTGTAGAAGGAAGTGACCGGTAAATCAACTTGACTGGTCACGCATGACCGGTATAACGTTTATGTAGGTCACTAAGGTCGGCGTATAGTCGGCTCGGGAAGAGGAAACGCCCATGCGGCACAACGATTTCGATCAAGACACGCAGTACTCCGACGGCGCGCCGTGGCCCGGCTGTCCCCAGGATGTGCCCGCCACCTCGACGATGGTGCGGCTTCGGGCCCGGTTGTTCGCGGGCCGGCTGGACCGCGAACTCGACGCCGGTGCGGTCCCGATGCTCGGCAGCGCCCTGGCCGCGCACATGACGCGGCTGACCTCGACCCACGAACGCGAATCGCTGGCGCGCGCCCTGCGCCACGCGATGGCCGAGGCGCATCGCGGCTGCGCGGGCGTTCCGCTGCGCATCCCGGTGAACTGGGAGTCGATGATTTCCTGCGCCGACACCGTCGACGACATCACGCTGTTGCTGCACTCCCCTCGCCCGGTCCGGGCCCGCGGCATGGCGCGGCTGCGGCTGCTGCTCTCCGACGGAACCGGCCCGCTGTATCAGGAGGGCCGCGGCAGCCTGCCCGCCGGCCTGCGGGGTGTCCTCGCCGCGCTGTGAGCTATTCGGGCAACAGCACCGCCGCGCCGGCGATGCGGCCCTCGACCAGATCGGTCAGGGCCCGGTCGGCCTCGGTCAGCGGATACTCCGGGGTGGTGACCTCGATGCGATGCCGGCCTGCGAACTCCAGGAAGGCGCGGGCATCGGCGCGGGTGTTGGAGGTGACCGACCGAACCTGGCGCTCCTGGAACAGATGTCGCTGATAGTTCAGCACCGGTATATCGGAGAGGTGGATACCGGCGATCGCCAGGGTGCCGCCGCGGTCGAGCGCTGCCAGGGCCGGTAGCACCAGATCGCCCACCGGGGCGAACAGGATCGCGGCGTCCAACTTGACCGGTGGCGGATCGGCGGCCCCCTGTGCCGAGGCCGCGCCGAGCGTCAGCGCCAGTTCCCGCGCATCGGCGCCGCGGGTCATCACGTGCACCTCGGCCCCCTGCGCCAGCGCGACGTGCGCGGTGATGTGGGCGCTGCGGCCGAACCCGTACAGCCCGAGCCGGCCGCCGGGCGGTAACTCGGCGCGCTGCAGTGACCGGTAGCCGATGATGCCCGCACACAGCAGCGGAGCGAGTTCGCTGTCGGAATAGCCGGGCGGCAGCCGGTGCGCGAAATCGGCTGGGACGGTGGCGAAGTCGGCATACCCCCCGTCGGCGTCCCACCCGGTGTAGCGCGAGTTCGGGCACAGGTTCTCGCTGCCGCGTCGGCAGTACTCGCACACCCCGCAGGTGTGCCGCAGCCACGCGATGCCCACCCGGTCGCCCACGGCGAAGCCGTCCCCGGCGTCCGCGCCGAGTGCCACCACCTCGCCGACGACCTCGTGTCCCGGCGTCACCCGGGGCCGGTGTACCGGCAGATCGCCCTCGGTGACGTGCAGGTCGGTGCGGCACACCCCGCACGCCCGCACCGCCACCAGCAGATCGTCGGGCCCGGGCTGCGGCACCGCGGCCGCGCCGTCGAATTCCAGCGGACCGCTTCGCATCGGGCCCGGGCTGCGGACCCGCCAGGCCCGCATCGTCGTCGGAACCCCCGTTGTGCTGCCTGCCATTCCACCATCGTGCCCCTCGCCACGGGCGTCGGCGCGACCGCGGCCGGGCAAGGGACCAATGGCCCCGGATCAAGGCCTTTCGGAGACTGTGCGACCGGCCTTCTCGGTGTGACGGTGAAGGTGGACAGCACAATTGCGGCATTGAGTGAGGATGCCAGTGGGATGGACGTGAGGATGGACGAGAGGATGGAACAGGAATTGCCCGACGCGGCGACCGTGGAGGCTGCGCTGGCGCTGGCGGTCCGCGCCCCGTCGGTGCACAATTCCCAGCCGTGGCGCTGGCGCATCGGCGACGCGAGCGTGCATCTCTACGCCGACCCGACCCGGCATCTGCAGCGCATCGATCCGGCCCGTCGCGACCTGATGCTCAGTTGCGGTGTGGCGCTGCAACATTTCACCGTCGCGCTGTCGGCGCTGGGCTGGCAGTCCGCGGTGCACCGCTTCCCCAACCCGGCCGACCCGGACCACCTGGCCAGTATCGAGATCCTCGGCAGCGCCGTCAACGAGCAGGACATCGCACTCGCGGCGGCGATCCCGCGGCGGCGCACCGACCGGCGCTGGTTCTCGTCGTGGCCGGTGCCCGGCGGGGACATCGCGGTGATGGCCGCCAGGGCCGCACGGTCGGGGGTGACGCTGCGCCGCGTCGAGGACGAGGGCGACCTGGCCGCGGTGGTGGCACGTGCGGTGCGCCAACACATCAGCGATCCGCAGTACCTGGCCGAGCTGGCCATGTGGAGTGGGCGGCATGGCAGCCCGGCCGGCGTTCCCGCGCGCAACACCCCGGCACCGGAGAAGCAGGGCACGTTCCCGGCCCGGGTGTTCGCCAACCCGGTGCTCGACCAGCCCGCCGGTGTCGAGGCCCGCGACGACGCCGGAGTGGTGCTGGTGCTGGCGACCGCCACCGACGACCCGCAGGCGCTACTGCAGGCCGGGGAGGCCACCGGCGCGGTGCTGCTCACCGCCACCGCCCTCGGGCTGGCCAGCTGCCCGCTGACCGAACCGCTGGAACTGGCGGACACCCGTACCGAGGTGCGCGCCAAGCTGCTCGACGGTGCCGGGTTCCCACAGATGCTGCTGCGCATCGGGTGGGCGGCGCTGAACGCCGACCCGCTCCCGGCGACGCCGCGCCGGCCGCTGTCCGAGGTCGTCGTCCGCCTCGACGGTTCGGCGCTGCAAGTCCAGGACTAGTGCCGCACCGGGACCTTCAGGACTTTCGGACTTTCCCGAGCACCCAGAGCAGGATCACCGAGCCCAGGATCGCGGTGAACAGGGTGAACCACCAGCCGCCCCCTCCGGTGTTGAGGAAGAAGCTCAGCAGGAAGCCGCCGATGAGTGCGCCGACGACCCCGATGACGATGTTCATCAGGATGCCGGAACCGCCGCCCTTGACGATCTTGCCCGCGATCCAGCCGGCGATCGCGCCGATGATGATGTAACCGATCCAGCCGACGCTGGTCAGTGTCGACGAACGGGCCAGAATCTCGGTCGCCGCCTGAGGAACGATAAGGGTGCCCATGAGGATCTCCTCGCTATCGCCGGCCAGCGTGGCTGCTGTGCCGCCATCCCACCGGTATACCGGGCGGGGATAACGATTGCCGTGTCGAAACGGCCACGATCAGCGACGCACCAACGGCGCGGGACCGACTCAGGCGGACGGCACCGGCTGCATTTCCGGTACCGGCGTCTCGACCGGAACCGGGACGCCGAGCGGAATCCGGCCACCCGCGGTGGGCTCGGGGGCCGCCGGGGCGTTCGGGTCCGGCGCCGGCGGGGGCGGCGCGGTGTACGGCCGGATCGACTCGGCCAGCGCCTTGGCGGCCACCGGGTCGACCGGGTCCTTCCCGGTGCCCAGCCACACCACGAACCAGCGCTGGTTGCGCTGGTCGCGCGGAGCGTTCGGCGCTGTGGGGGTGCCGATCACACCGGCCCAAATCTGCCCGTTGGGCTTGGTGGTGTCGGTGAACTTGACCTCGTAGGACGAGAAAGCGCCCGTCATGTCACCGGCCTGCAGCGTGCCGGTCTGCTGGTTGATCCGGGTGCCGGGGAACGGCATGAAGAACTCGCCCATGTCCGAGCCCAGTCGCACGGCGGCCTTGCCGTTGTCCTGCTCGGCGCCGGCGAACAGCTTCAGGTCGAGTCGGCCCAGCAGCACGCTGGTGTCGTTGGCCGTGGTGGCCGGCTGACCGTTCTGCGACGGCGCGACCTCCTTGCTGAGCAGGGCCTGGCCGTAGTTGAGCCGGGAGGCGTCGGCGACCACCCAGCCGGCCGGCAGCAGGTAGCTGAAGCCGCCGCTGGCGTTGTTGATCCGTCCGGGCTCGGGCGCGGGTGCGGGAACCGGGGCGTTGGGGTCGGCCGGCGGTGCGTTGGGATCCGCGGGCGGCACCGGCGGGGCCGGTGCGACCGGGGCGTTAGGGTCAGCGGGCGCCGGAGCGGGGGCCCCGGGGGCCGCCGGAGCCGCCGGCGCAGCCGGGACCGGGGTCTCGGCGCCAGGCACCGCCGGGGCCGCCGGAGCGGCGGGTGCCGCGGGGGCGGGAGCGGCGGTCGTCGTTCCGGGCGGGGCGGGAACGGGATCGGCGATTGCCGAGGGCGACGGGAGTGCGATCGTGGCCACGCTGGCGGCGGTCACGGCGGTGACGGCAAGCGCGGCCCACATGCCCGGGCGTCGGCTGGTCGAATCCGGCGGAGTCATGGCGATGAACCTACCGTGTTACAGCCGTGACGCAAGTGTGGCCTGCTCACTATGGGGTGTGCCACGGCGCTGTAGTTAACCCACAAGTCCCGGCGTCGGCGCAGTTCAGCACCGGTACCCCCGGTATTCGCAGGCGTTGCTCGCGGCAGCCGCCGCCGACGGCGCGGCGCTATGTTCACAGCCAATGCACAGCGCCGCCGGGCGCGGCTCGGCCGCCGCATCGTCGCGCGGAACCGCCGATCGTGCCGCGTCGCATTGGCGCCCGCTAGCTACCGCCGGGTAACATTCCCTGCGATCAACGCCGAATGCGCGGGTTCGGCGTTGAACACGAGGAGGTCAATGGTGATGGAAGTGCTGGTCACCGGCGGTGACACCGAGCTTGGCCGGACCATCGCGGAGGGTTTCCGCGATGCCGGGCACAACGTGGTGATCAGCGGCGCCCGCCGCGACGACCTGGAGGTCGCCGCGAAGGAACTCGATGTCGACGCCATCGTCTGCGACACGACCGACCCGGCCGGCCTGACCGAGGCCCGCGGTCAGTTCCCCCACCACCTGGACACCATCGTCCACGTGCCCGCCCCCCGCTGGGCCGGCGGCGACCCGCGCACCTACTCCACCGCCGACACCGCCGCCGCTTGGCGCTCGGCCCTGGACGCCACCGTGCTGTCCGCGGTGCTTCTGCTGCAGAACATCGGCGACCACCTGCGCTCCGGCGGCGCCATCGTCACCGTGGTGCCGGACAACCCGCGCGAGGGCAGTCCTGACGCGGCCGTCAAGGCGGCAGTGTCGGACTGGACCGCCGGGCAGGCCGACTACTTCGGCACCCGCGGCATCACGATCAACACCGTCGCGTGCGGCCGCAGCGCCGAGCCGGGTTACGACGGGCTGACCAGCACGCCGCCGTCGGTGGCCGCCGAGATGGCACGTCTGGCGCTGTTCCTGACCACCCCGGCCGCCCGCCACATCACCGGGCAGACCCTGCACGTGGGCCGCGGAGCGCTGGCCAACTTCGGCTGACACCCAGGTCGTCACCCGCCGTTCGCCCACGGTGATTACTGTCGAGCCGGTGACGATTCGACTCGGATTCCAGATCCCCAACTTCTCCTACGGCACCGGCGTCGCCGAGCTGTTCCCCACCGTCATCGCCCAGGCCCGGGAGGCCGAGGCGGCCGGTTTCGACTCCGTCTTCGTGATGGATCACTTCTATCAACTGCCCATGCTCGGCACGCCCGACCAGCCGATGCTGGAGGCCTACACCGCCCTCGGTGCGCTGGCCACCGCCACCGAGACGGTGCAGATGGGCACGCTGGTCACCGGCAACACCTATCGCAACCCGACGCTGCTGGCCAAGGCCATCACCACGCTCGACGTGGTCAGCGGCGGCCGTGCCATCCTGGGCATCGGCACCGGCTGGTTCGAACTCGAGCACGACCAGCTGGGTTTCGAGTTCGGCACCTTCACCGATCGGTTCAACAAGCTCGAGGAGGCGCTGCAGATCATCCTGCCGATGATCGCCGGCGAGCGGGTGACCGTGGACGGCACCTATTATCGCACCAAGGATGCCTTCGCCAATCCCCGTGTGCGCGAACATATTCCGCTGATGATCGGGGGCCGCGGCGAGAAGAAGACCTTCGGCCTGGCGGCCCGGCACTTCGACCACCTCAACATCATCGCCGGCTTCCCCGAACTGCCCGGCAAGCTCGCCGCGCTGGCCCGGCGCTGTGCGGAGGTCGATCGCGACCCGGCAACGCTGGAGACCAGCGTGCTGGTGAGTGTCGTGGCCGGCGACAAGGTCACCGAGGACGTGATCCCGCCGGCGATGGCGGGCCGGATGGTCGCCGGGACCGCCGAGCAGGTCGCCGAGCAACTCAAGATGCAGGTGTTCGACGCCGGTGTCGACGGCGTCATCATCAACATGCCCGGCTACGTCCCCGGCGCGATCACCACGGTCGGCGAGGCCCTGCACGCGGTCCTGGCGTAGCCGCGGGGTGGCCCACATCACGCCGTCCGATCAGGGACCGAGCGGGAAAGCTGGGCGCCGACCGACTACCGTAGAGATTGTCCTGTGCACGTCGTCGAGGAGCAGACATGACCCATCCCGGTGCAACTCCGTCGGATAAGCACAAGGTCGTCATCATCGGCTCCGGCTTCGGTGGCCTGACCGCCGCCAAGAAGCTGAAGCGGGCCGACGTCGACATCAAGCTGATCGCCAAGACCACCCACCACCTGTTCCAGCCGCTGCTGTACCAGGTGGCTACCGGCATCATCTCCGAGGGCGAGATCGCCCCGCTCACCCGGGTGGTGCTGCGCAACAACAAGAACTGCCAGGTCCTGCTCGGCGAGGTCACCCATATCGACCTGAAGAACAAGACGGTCGACTCGCTGCTGCTGGGCCACACCTACCGGACGCCCTACGACACCCTGATCGTGGCGGCCGGCGCCGGGCAGTCCTACTTCGGCAACGACCACTTCGCCGAGTGGGCCCCGGGCATGAAGACCATCGACGACGCGCTGGAGCTGCGCGGCCGCATCCTGGGCGCCTTCGAGCAGGCCGAGCGGTCCAGCGATCCGGTCCGCCGGGAGAAGCTGCTGACCTTCGTCGTGGTCGGGGCGGGTCCGACCGGTGTCGAGATGGCCGGCCAGATCGCCGAACTCGCCGACCACACCCTCAAGGGGGCGTTCCGGCACATCGACTCCACCAAGGCGCGGGTGATCCTGCTCGACGCCGCACCCGCCGTGCTGCCGCCGATGGGCGAGAAGCTGGGCCAGAAGGCCGCGGCGCGGCTGGAGAAGCTGGGCGTGGAGATCCAGCTCGGCGCGATGGTCACCGATGTGGACCGCAACGGGATCACCGTCAAGCACGGCGACGGCACCCTCGACCGCATCGAATGCGCGACCAAGGTGTGGTCGGCCGGTGTGTCGGCCAGCCCGCTGGGCAAGCAGATCGCCGACCAGTCCGGGGCCGAGGTGGACCGGGCCGGGCGGGTGAAGGTGCTGCCCGACCTGACGGTCCCGGGCCACCCGAACGTCTTCGTCGTCGGCGACATGGCCGCCATGGACGGCGTCCCCGGCATGGCGCAGGGCGCCATCCAGGGCGCGAACTACGCCGCCAAGCTGATCAAGGCCGAACTCAAGGGCGCCGATCCGGCGGCCCGCGAGCCGTTCCAGTACTTCGACAAGGGCTCGATGGCGACGGTGTCGCGGTACTCCGCGGTGGCCAAGATCGGGCCGCTGGAGTTCGGTGGGTTCATCGCCTGGCTGGCATGGCTGTTCCTGCACCTGATCTACCTGGTCGGCTTCAAGGCGCGGCTCACCACGGCGCTGTCCTGGATCGGCACCTTCGTCGGCAGCCATCGCGGTCAGCTCGCCATCACCGAGCAGCAGGCCTACGCCCGCACCCGGATCGAACAGCTCGAGGAGATCGCCGCGACGGTCGAGGACACCGAGAAGGCCGCCTCCTGACGGTGCGGCCTTTAGGGGTCGGCGAAACCGTCCAGATGGCACGCGGTGGCCTAACATGTTCGACGAACACCCGAACACCGAGGGGGCCGTATGGCATCTGCAAGCTCTGTGCGTCGCGCGGCCGCCGGCCTGCTGGCCTCCGGGGCGGTGCTCACGGGTGTGCCTCTGATCGGCACCGCCGGCCCCGCCGCCGCCGACCCGCCGCCGAACTGCACCACGGCCGACATGACCGGCGTGATGTCCGGGGTGTCGGCGGCCATGTCGGCCTACCTGTTCAGCCATCCCGACGTCAACGCGTTCTTCACCGGCCTGCAGGGCCAGTCCAAGGCCCAGATCGCCGCCGCGACGCAGACCTACCTGGACAACAATCCGCAGGTGCGAGCCGACCTGCAGAACATCCGGCAGCCGTCGACCGACTTCCGGGCCCGCTGCGGCATCGGCCAGCGCGGCCTGGCGCCAGGGCTGAGCTGATCCTCCGGCCGGCGTGCCCGACGGGCACGCGATCGGAGGCAACGTCATGGTGGTGAGGCCCGACGAGCTGGTCTACCGGGTGTTGCAGCGGCTGCCCACCCGAATGCTCTCGCTGCGGACCATCGTCATCGTCTCCGAACTGGCCGTGGTCATCCTGGTGCTCACCCTGGGCACCTGGGTGTGGCTCGGCGTCACCCACGACCAGTACAGCCAGTTGGACCGCCGCCTGGACTCGGTGAGCAGCCTCGGCGACGTCAGCACCCTGCTGTCCAGCACCCGGCCCGCCCCGGACGGCGCCGCGACCCCGGACGGCAATCTGGTCCGCACCGTGCGGATCGGCACCATGGCGATGTCGGTGCCGCCCGACGTGGTGCTGCCCGAACTGGGCAACGGCTACGCCAACACCACTATCGGCGGGGTCGAGTACCGGGTCCGTACCTTCTCGGTCGGTGGGGCGTCCATCTCGCTGGGCGCGCCGCTCGCCGAGACCCAGCACCGGATCAGCGAACTGCACTGGCGGGTGCTGCTGATCTGCGCCGGCGTGATCCTCGGCACCGTGGTCGTGGGCTGGCTGATCTCGCTGATCATGATCGACCCGTTCCGGCTGTTGGCCCAGCAGGCCCGCGCCATCAGCGCCCAGTCCAACCCGGACGAAGTGCAGGTGCGCGGCGTGCGGGAGGCCGTGGAGATCGCCGAGGCCGTCGAGGGCATGCTGGCCCGCATCGGCAGCGAGCAGGCCCGCACCAAGGCCGCCCTGGAATCCGCGCGCGACTTCGCCGCCGTGGCCTCCCACGAACTGCGCACCCCGCTGACCGCGATGCGGACCAACCTCGAGGTGCTCTCCACCCTCGAGTTGGAACCCGAGCAGCGCACCGAGGTCATCAACGACACGGTTCGCACCCAGAGTCGGATCGAGGCCACCCTGACAGCACTGGACGTGGCCCTTCAGGAGCGGCTGACGAACATGGAGGGGCAGGTCCGGACCGCAGATCAGGAGATTCGCCAGACCCTGACCGCCATGGATACGGGCGTCCGGAACACCCTGACGCAGGTCGAGTCGAAAGCTGCGGAACGGGAACTCGCCCTGCGCACCTCCATCGACAACCTCGATGAGGCGATCAATGAACGGCTGAGGACCACCCAACAGGAGACCGACGCTCAGGCGCAGCGGGGCAAACAGGCCCTGGTTGAAGTGGAAGAGCGCTTTGCCGAACAGCTGGAGCAGTTGAGGGCCACAGCCCAGCAAGCCACGGTGCAGGTCGCACAGCAGGCCAGGGAAGACCTGAAGGCCCTCCAGTCCCGGCTGGACACATTGGAACCAGAAGTGGCACGTCACCACATAGCCCATACCACGCTGGAACAGAACGCCAATCGCCTGGCCACGCAACTCACTCGGACCGCCACGGCACTCGAGCAGGTCACCGCCCAACTCTCCACCTTGCAGCGCACGACTGAAGCGCTGGACGCTACAACTGGAAGCCGCCTGCTGGCCCTCGAAGAGGCATTCACCACACAGAAGCGTCAGCAAGAAACCGAACGTGTTCGCCAGCAGCAGGCGCTCGACGAGCATGCAAGGCAGGTGCGTGTCCACCTGGATGAACTGACCGAAACTCAGCGTCAGAGCGAGCGGCGTTTCCTCAGTGAACTGGCACAACGGATCGCCACACTGCGTGAAGAGACGCGTCTTGACGCCACTCGCCA
>CAZHUU010000087.1:9540-20883 GCA_964535335.1 uncultured Mycobacterium sp. | reverse complement strand
GCCGCTCGTAGGCCTCCAGCACGTCGGCCACCGAGTCGGTCTCCCGGGTGGAGAACTGCATGGACAGCTTGTCCAGCTTCATGCCCGGACCGGGGCGCTTGCCGTAGAACGACAGCGACACCTTGGACTCGTCAGCCAGGTCGAAGGTGAGGTGGTCGGGCCCCTCCGAGCCGACCCCGGAGCCGGGCGGGAACATCGTCCGCGGCGCCTCCTTGAACGCGATGGAGATGATCCGCTGACCCTGCGCCATCTTCTTGCCGGTCCGGAGATAGATCGGCACCCCGGCCCAGCGCCAGTTGTCGATGCCGACCTTGAGCGCGATGAAGGTCTCGGTGTCGGAATCCCGGGCCACCCCGTTCTCGTCGCGATAGCCGACGTACTGGCCGCGCACCACGTTGGCCGGGTCGATGGGCAGCATCGAGCGGAAGACCTTGTTCTTCTCCTCGCTGATCGCGCGCGGCTCCAGCGCGGTCGGTGGCTCCATCACCACGAACGCCATCACCTGGAACAGGTGGGTGACCACCATGTCCTTGAACGCGCCGGTGCTCTCGTAGAAGTTGGCCCGGGTGTCCAGCCCGAGGGTCTCGGGAATGTCGATCTGGATGTGATCGATGAAGTTGCGGTTCCAGATCGGCTCGAACAGGCCGTTGGCGAACCGGAAGGCCAGGATGTTCTGTGCCGCTTCCTTGCCCAGGAAGTGGTCGATGCGGAAGATCTGCGCTTCGTTGAACGTGTCGTGTACGAAGTCGTTGAGTTCGACGGCGCTGGCGAGGTCGGTGCCGAACGGCTTCTCCATCACCACCCGGGACCGGTCCACCAGCCCGGCCTCCTTGAGCATGGTGATGACCGCCTGGGCGGCCTTGGGCGGCACCGACAGATAGTGCAGCCGGTGCACGTCGGGGCCGAGTTTCTCCTCGGCGCTGTGCACCGCGGCAGCCAGCGCGTCCGGGCCGGCGCTCTGTGGGACGTAGGTGACGCGTTCGGAGAAGTGCGCCCACTGCTCGTCGGTGAGCTTGCGGCTGCCGAAGGTGTCCACCGCCTCCTTGGCCAACTGCAGGAACTGTTCGTCGGTCAGGTCCTCCAGCGAGGTGGCGACCACCCGGATGTCGGGGGCCAGGGAGGATTCCTCCAGATACGCCAGGCCCGGAAGCAACTTGCGTTTGGCCAGATCACCGGTCGCGCCGAAGAGCACGATGACATGGGGATCGAGGGTTTCGACCAATCGGCGGTGCGGTCGGGCTCCGGCCGCGGGATAGGCGATGGTCGGCAGTTTGTCGGGGGCCACATCGGGCATGATCGCACCCCGGCCGGGCCCGCGCACACCCTCTCAGTCGAGAAAGCCGTGCAGCAGTGCGGCCGACCCGGCGATGTGGGCCCGCATCGCCGCCGCGGCGGCATCGGGGTCGCCGTCCAGGATGGCGACGACGATCGTCTCGTGCTGGTCGTCGGAGTGAGTGATGTTGCGGCGCAGCAACGGAATCCGATCCAGCAGCGCGTTGAGCCGCATCCGGTTCTCGGCCAGCAGCGGTACCAGTGACGGGGTGGCCGCCGCTTCGGCGATCGCCAGATGCAGCCGGGAGTCCAGCCGGCGGTAGTCGTCCGGCGTGGCGGCGCGGACGTCGGTCAGCCGCGACCACAGCCCGTCCCGCTCGGCGGCGGTCAGGGCGCGACCGGCCGCCATCCGCGCCGCCCCGACCTCGAGGATCTCGCGCAGCCGCAGCGCGTCGTCCAGTTCGGCTCGGCTGACGCGGACCGCCCCGTCGCTGGGCGCGGGCAGTTGGTCGGCCAGGAAGGTGCCGCCGTAACGGCCCCGTCGCGACACCAGATAGCCCGCGTCGGCCAGCGACTTGATCGCCTCCCGCACGGTGTCCCGGCTGACGCCCAGCCGGGCGGCCAACTCACGCTCGGGGGGCAGGCAGTCGCCCGGGGCCAGCACGCCGAGCCGGATCGTCTGCAGCAGCCGGGCCACGGTGTCCTCGAAGGCGTTGCCGGGCCGCACCGGACGCAGCAGCGCCGCATTGACCGTTGCGTCCTCGGTGTCCGGATCGGTCGATTCCCGGGTCGCTGCGCTCCTGCCCGCCCGAACCGATTCCCGGGTCGCTGCGCTCCTTCCCGCCGACGCCATCGCAGGACCTATAGCGGGGTGACGTAGGCCGAGCAGATGCCGCCGTCGACCAGGAAGGTCGAGGCGGTGATGAACGAGGCGTCGTCGCTGGCCAGGAACGCCACCGCGGCGGCCAGTTCCTCCGGCTCGGCGAATCGGCCCAGCGGAACGTGCACCAACCGGCGGGCGGCCCGCTCGGGGTCCTTGGCGAACAGCTCCTGCAACAGCGGGGTGTTCACCGGCCCAGGGCACAGGGCGTTGACCCGAATCCCGTTGCGGGCGAACTGGACTCCGAGTTCGCGCGACATCGCCAGCACGCCGCCCTTGGACGCGGTGTAGGAGATCTGCGAGGTCGCCGAGCCCACCACCGCCACAAATGAGGCGGTGTTGATGATCGACCCCTTGCCCGCGGGCACCATGTGGCGCAGCGCCGCCCGGCAGCACAGGTACACGCTCTTGAGGTTGACGTCCTGCACCTTTTGCCACGCGGGCAGTTCGGTGTTCTCGATCAGGTCGTCATCCGGCGGCGAGATGCCGGCGTTGTTGAACGCGATGTCGACCGACCCGTGGGTCGCCGCGGCGGTGTCGAAGAGGTTGTCGACGGCGGCCTCGTCGGCGACGTCGACGGCGACGAACGTGCCGCCGAGTTCCTCGGCGACGGGCTCCCCGGTTTTCGGGTCGATGTCGCCGATCACGATGGTGGCGCCCTCGGCGCGCATCCGCCTGGCGGTGGCGAGACCGATGCCGCTGGCCCCGCCGGTGATGACAGCGACCTTTCCGGCCAGCCGCTGGGTGAGATCGACAGTGGTGGGAGTCATTCGGCAGCTCCGATCGCGAAGAAGACGTTCTTGGTTTCGGTGAAATGTTCCGGTGCGTCCGCTCCCAGTTCGCGGCCCAGACCGGATTGCTTGAACCCGCCGAACGGCGTGCTGTAGCGCACCGAGGAATGTGAGTTCACGCTGAGGTTGCCCGACTCGACCGCGCGGGAGACCCGCAGCGCCCGGGACAGGTTGTCGGTCCAGATCGACCCGGACAGGCCGTATTCGCTGGCGTTGGCCAGCGCGATGGCGTCGGCCTCATCCTCGAACGGCAGCACGGTGACCACTGGGCCGAAGATCTCCTCGGTGACGGTGCGGTCGGTGCGCGCGGGGGTGAGCACAGTTGGCGGGAACCAGAACCCGGGGCCGCTGGGCGCCGAACCGCGGAACGCCACCGGCGCGTCGTCGGGGACGTAGGCGGCCACCGATTCGAAGTGCTTGCGAGACACCAGCGGTCCCATCTCGCTGTCACGGATGGCCGGATCGCCGACCACCACGCCCTTGACGGCCGGCTCCAGCAGTTCCATGAACCTGTCGAAGACACTGCACTGCACCAGGATCCGACTGCGTGCGCAGCAGTCCTGACCGGCATTATCGAAGACGCCGTAGGGTGCGGTCGCGGCCGCCTTCTCCAGATCACAGTCCGCGAAAACGATGTTGGCGCTCTTGCCGCCGAGTTCCAGCGTGACCCGCTTGATGGCCTTGGCCGCGCCGGCCATCACGTGCACACCGACTTCGGTGGAGCCGGTGAAGACGATCTTGCGGACGTCCGGGTGGCTGATGAACCGCTCCCCCACCACCGAACCCTTGCCGGGCAGCACCTGGAACAACCCCTCCGGCAGACCGGCCTGCAGCGCCAGCTCGCCCAGGCGCATCGTGGTCAGCGGGGTGATCTCGGCCGGCTTGACCAGCACCGCGTTCCCGGCGGCGAGAGCGGGGGCGAAACCCCACGACGCGATCGTCATCGGGAAATTCCACGGCGCGATCACCGCCACCACCCCGAGCGGCTCGTGAAACGTCACGTCCAGCCCGCCGGCCACCGGAATCTGCTTGCCGGACAACCGCTCCGGGCTGGCCGAATAGAACTGCAGCACGTCACGGACGTGCCCGGCCTCCCACTCGGCGTTACCCAGCACGTGACCGGAGTTGGCCACCTCCAGCGCCGCCAGTTCGTCGACGTGGGCGTCCACCACCGCCGCGAACGAGCGCAGCGCCGCGGCCCGCTCGGCGGGCGCCTGCGCGGCCCACGCCTTCTGTGCCACCTTCGCCCGGGCGACGGCGTCGTCGACGGCCGCCGCGTCGACCAACTCGACGGTGCGCAGCACCTGCTCGGTCGCCGGGTTGATCAGCTCAACGCTCGCGGTCACAAATTCGCCCTCTCCGTCGCATACTCGCGTGCGGCCCCCACCACGCCGGCGAACAGCCGCAGATCGTCCAACGTCTCCTCCGGGTGCCACTGCACCCCGACCACAAAGTTCGCGCCGGGCATCTCGACCGCCTCGATCACGCCGTCGCTGTCCCGGGCGCTGATCACCAGGCCGTCGCCGAGCCGGTCGATCGCCTGGTGGTGATAGCACTGCGCCTGCGAACTCTCCCCGATCAGCCCGGCCAGCCTGCTACCGGCGACCGTGTTCACCTGCGACGTGGAGAACACCGCATTGCCCTGCTGGTGACCGGTGTGGCCGACGACGTCCGGCAGGTGCTGATGCAGCGTGCCGCCGAGGGCCACGTTGAGCACCTGCACGCCGCGGCAGATTCCCAGCACCGGCATGCGGCGGCGCAGCGCCGCGTCCAGCAGGGCGAACTCCCAGGCATCGCGATCGCGCGCGGGCTCGTCGGTGCTCGGGTGCGGATCGTGGCCGTAGGCCGCCGGGTCGACGTCCCGGCCGCCGGTGATGATCAGCCCGTCGATGCCGTCGAGCACCCGGGCCGCGATATCGGCGTCGACCGGCTGCGGCGGCAGCAGCGCGGCGATACCGCCGGCCAGCGTGACGCCGTCGAGGTAGATGCCGGGCAGGAAGCTGGCGTGCACGTCCCACACTCCGGATCGGGCCTGCTGCAGATAGGTGGTCAGGCCGACCACCGGGCGAG
The DNA here is from genome assembly GCA_964535335.1 of uncultured Mycobacterium sp. Taxonomy (GTDB): domain Bacteria; phylum Actinomycetota; class Actinomycetes; order Mycobacteriales; family Mycobacteriaceae; genus Mycobacterium. Next base: position 15,870 of record CAZHUU010000087.1, on the reverse strand, counting down.
GCAGGTGTTCACCCCGACTAGAGGCGTTCAAAGCCACGCACCCGCTCCCAGTCGGTGACCGCGGAGTTGAAGGCCTTCAGTTCCACCCGCGCGTTGTTCAGGTAGTGCTCCACCACCTCGTCGCCGAACGCCGCGCGCGCCACCGCCGAGCCGTCGAGCAGCTCGGCCGCCTCGGCCAATGTGGTCGGAAGCCGTTGCGCACCAGAGGCATACGCGTTGCCCGTGCACGCGTCCTCGAGTTCCAGGGCCTGGTCGATACCGTGCAGGCCGCCGGCCACCAGGGCGGCCACCGCCAGATACTGGTTGACGTCACCGCCGGGGGCGCGCAACTCCATCCGCATCGAATGACCATGGCCGACCACCCGCACCGCGCAGGTGCGGTTGTCCAGCCCCCAGGCGACCGCGGTGGGCGCGAAGCTGCCTTCGACGAAACGCTTGTAGGAGTTGATGTTCGGCGCGTAGAACAGCGTCAGCTCCCGCATGGTGGCGAGTTGGCCGGCGATGAAGCTGCGGAACATCGGCGACATGCCCAGCGGGTCGCTGTCGTCGGCGAACACCGCCACGCGCGGCTCGCCGTCCTCCACGCCGCGCAGCGAGATGTGGATGTGGCAGCTGTTGCCCTCGCGCTCATCGAATTTCGCCATGAACGTCAGGCTCTTGCCGTGCTGGTCGGCGATCTCCTTGGCGCCGTTCTTGTAGATCGTGTGGTTGTCGCAGGTGACCAGCGCCTCGTCGTAGCGGAACGCGATCTCCTGCTGACCGAGGTTGCACTCCCCCTTCACCCCTTCGCAGTACATCCCAGCCCCGTCCATCCCGAGCCGGATGTCACGCAGCAGCGGCTCCATCCGCGTCGAGGCATGGATGGCGTAATCGACGTTGTAGTCCGTCGATTTCGTCAAACCCCGGTAACCCGCCGCCCAAGCCTGGCGGAAGGTGTCGTCGAAGACCATGAACTCCAGTTCGGTGCCGACGTAGGCGGCCAGCCCGCGCTCGGCCAGCCGGTCCAGTTGCCCACGCAGGATGTTGCGCGGCGCGGCCAGCACCGGCCGGCCGTCGGTCCAGGACAGGTCGGCCATGACGAGCGCGGACCCGGGCAGCCACGGAATCCGGCGCAGGGTCGAGAAATCGGGCGTCATCACCATGTCGCCGTAACCCGATTCCCAACTCGACATGGCGTATCCGTCGACGGTGTTCATGTCGACGTCGACGGCCAGCAGATAGTTGCAGCACTCGGCGCCGTGGGCGGCGACCTCCTCGACGAACAGCCTTGCAGCCACCCGCTTTCCGGTCAGCCGGCCCTGCATGTCGGCGAACGCGACGATCACCGTGTCGATCTCGCCCGAAGCGACCAGATTCTCCAGCTCGACCTGTGTCAACACAGTGCGCCCCCTCTAGGTGAACGAAGTCGACGAAAGTCAACCATTGCGGGCGACGCGGTCACGCGCCTCGCCCATCAGATTTACACAAACGTCACTCCAAAGGTAGGACACCAGACCAATAGCACTCTATTGTCCCTAGTCAGGGAGCGCCGGTCGACGCCTCTCCCCCGTCACGCCCAGAAGGAGACGCGCCGTGCCAGAGGGTCACGAACTGCTCGACGAGGACGAACGACTGCTTGCCGAACTCGGCTACTCCCAGGAACTGCACCGGTCCTGGTCCAGCTTCTCCAACTTCGCCATCTCGTTCTCGATCATCTCGATCCTGGCCGGCTGCTTCACCTCGTTCGGCCTGGGCTGGAACAATGGCGGCCCGGCGGCCATCGCATGGGGTTGGCCCATCCTGTCGGCCTTCATCCTCATCATCGGGCTGTGCATGTCGGAGCTGGTGTCGGCCTACCCGACCTCCGGCGGGATCTATTGGTGGGCAGCCAAACTCGGCGGCCCGAAGGCTGGGTACTACACCGGCTGGCTGAACCTCGTCGGACTGATCGCGATCCTGGCATCGGTGGCCTACGGCAGCGCGACGTTCCTCGATCTGACGCTGGGCACGTTCAGCGAAAGCTGGCTGGCCGGCTACAGCCTGACCCGGGTGTTCTGGATGTTCCTGATCATTCTGATCGTGGTGGCGGTGATCAACATCTTCTCCAGCCACCTGCTGGCCGTCATCAACAACATCTCGGTGTGGTGGCACGTGATCGGAGCCGCGGCGGTGATCCTGATCCTGTTCCTCATCCCAGAACAACACGCCAGTTTCTCGACGGTGTTCACCAAGACGGTCAACAACAGCGGGTTCTTCGGCGGCTCGACGTCCGGTTTCGGCTTCCTGCTGTTCGTGCTGCCGATCTCGGCGATCCTGACCCAGTACACGATCACCGGCTACGACGCCTCGGCCCACCTGTCCGAGGAGACCAAGAGCGCCGCCAACGGCGCGGCGAAGGGCATCTGGCGGTCGATCTTCTACTCGGCGGTCGGCGGCTGGATCCTGCTGCTGTCGTTCCTGTTCGCGGTCCAGGACGTCGACGGGGTGACCGCGGGCGGCGGCGCCGTCGCGGTGATCTTCGCCCAGGCGATGAGCTCCAAGTGGGTGGCCCTGGTGCTGCTGATCTCCACCGCCGGGCAGCTGTTCTGCACCACCGCCTGCCAGACCAGCGCCTCGCGGATGCTGTTCGCGTTCAGCCGGGACCGCGCGGTGCCCGGCCACAAGCTGTGGTCGGCGGTGAACGCCAAGCGGGTGCCCGCGAACGCCGTCATCGTCACCGCCGTCATCGCCGCGCTGATCACGCTGCCCGCGCTGGTCAAGGTGGACATCAACGGCGCACCGGTGCCGGTGGCGTTCTTCGCGGTGGTCTCCATCGGCGTGGTCGGGCTGTACCTGGCGTTCGCGGTGCCGATCTACTACCGGTGGAAGGCCGGCGACTCGTTCAAGGTGGGCAGCTGGAACCTCCGCGGTCATCACCGCTGGATGGCGCCCCTGGCCCTGATCGAGATCATCGTCACCTCGGTGATCGCCATGTTCCCCACCTCACTGGGCGGAGCACCGTGGGATCCGAGCTTCGAATGGAAGTTCGTCAACTACACCCCGCTGCTGGTCGGCGCCACGTTCTTCCTGCTCTACATCTACTGGCACGTCTCGGTGAAGAAGTGGTTCACCGGGCCGATCCGGCAGGTCGACGCCACCGGCGAGGAACTGGAGGGGGTCTCCTAGCACCCGCAGCAGACCAACACCATGAGGCCCGCCGTGAGGATGGGTCCCGCGCCCCTCGTGCCGTGAGGCCGAGGGGCGCGGTTTGTCCGGCCAGACATCGGGGTAACTACGAACAGCCAACCCAGCACCCGACCCGGATAGGTCCGAGCAATGTGTGGAGCGACCGGCGAGGTCCGTCTCGACGACCGGGCGCCCGACCTCGCTGCGGTGGCGGCCATGGCGCAGGTGATGGCCCCCCGGGGTCCGGACGGCGCCGGCGTGTGGTCGCAGGGGCGGGTCGCCCTCGGTCACCGGCGGCTCAAGATCATCGATCTGACCGAGGCCGGCGCCCAGCCGATGGTGGACTCCGACCTCGGGCTGTCCATCGCCTGGAACGGCTGCATCTACAACTATGAAGCGCTGCGAGACGAACTCGCCGGGCACGGCTACCGGTTCTCCTCGCACAGCGACACCGAGGTGCTGCTGAAGGCCTACCACCACTGGGGTGACCGGTTCGTCGAGCAGCTGCACGGCATGTTCGCCTTCGCCATCACCGAACGCGACAGCGGCCGGGTGCTGCTCGGCCGCGACCGCCTCGGGATCAAGCCGATGTACATCACCGCCGACGCGCATCGGCTGCGGTTCGCCTCCACCCTGCCCGCCCTGGTGACCGGCGGCGGGGTGGACACCCGCATCGATCCGGTGGCCCTGCAGCACTACCTGAGCTTCCACTCGGTGGTGCCCGCGCCGCTGACCATCCTGCGCGGGGTGCGCAAGCTGCCCCCGGCCGCGCTGCTGGCGATCGAGCCCGACGGCACCCAGACGGTGACGACGTACTGGACGCCCGACTTCACCCGTCGCGCCGACCGCGCCGAGTGGACCGAACGAGACTGGGAGGACGCGGTTCTCGACGCGCTGCGCACCGCGGTGCGCCGTCGGCTGGTCGCCGACGTGCCGGTCGGCTGCCTGCTGTCCGGCGGGCTGGACTCGAGCCTGATCGTCGGGCTGCTCGCCGAGGCCGGCCAGACCGGGCTGCGGACGTTCTCCATCGGCTTCGAGTCCGTCGGCGGAGTCCGCGGCGACGAGTTCGCCTACTCCGACATCGTTGCCGAGCGGTTCGGCACCCGCCACCATCAGATCCGCATCGACACCGCCCGGATGCTGCCCGCACTCGACGGCGCGATCAGCGCCATGAGCGAACCCATGGTCAGCCACGACTGCGTGGCCTTCTACCTGCTCAGCCAGGAGGTGGCCAAACACGTCAAGGTGGTGCAGTCCGGCCAAGGCGCCGACGAGGTGTTCGCCGGTTACCACTGGTACCCGCCGATGGCCGAAGCCGCGGACGTCGACGGCTCGGTGGCCCGCTACCGGGCCGCGTTCTTCGACCGCGACGCCACCGCCGTGCGCGCCCTGGCCGCCGACGGGATGGTGGCGCGTGCCGACCCCAGTGGCGATTTCGTCACCGCGCATTTCGCCCGCGCGGGCGCCGAGACCGGTGTGGACCGGGCGCTTCGCCTGGACACCACCGTCATGCTGGTCGACGATCCGGTCAAACGGGTCGACAACATGACCATGTCGTGGGGACTCGAGGGCCGGGTGCCGTTCCTCGATCACGAGCTGGTAGAACTCGCGGCCAGCTGCCCGCCCGAGCTCAAGACCGCGCACGGCGGCAAGGGTGTGCTGAAAGAGGCTGCGCGCCGGGTCGTCCCGGCCGAGGTGATCGACCGGCCGAAGGGGTACTTCCCCGTCCCGGCGCTCACCCACCTCGAGGGACCGTATCTGAACCTGGTGCGCGACGCGCTGTACGCACCGGAAGCCAAGGAGCGCGGCCTGTTCCGGCCCGATGCCGTCGAACGCCTGCTCGCCGACCCCAACGGCAGGCTCACCCCGCTGCGCGGCAACGAGTTGTGGCAGATCGCCGTGCTCGAGCTGTGGTTGCAGCGCCACGGCATCACGGGGCCGGTCGCGTGAACGACCTCATGCCCGGGGGCGGGCACTCCGAAGCGATCACCCTGGGCCTGCACGACGCCTCCCCGCCGGACATGGTCGACGTGATGTCCGATGATGTGGTGCTGGAATTGGGTTGGGGCCGTTTGATCTTCGGTCAGACCTTCGCCGACCAGGACAAGCTGGCCGCCGTGCTGGCGCACGAGGAGCACGGCCGCCGCGACATCTGCATCTACGCCCGCGAATCCCATGTGCTGGTCGCCAAGTCGCCGGCCCAGCTTTTCATCGACCCCAGTCACACCTACCGGCTGCGGTTCACCGACGACGTCGATGACACCCGCGCACCGACCGGCTTCACGGTGCGGCCGCTGCACGACGAGTCCGAAGCCGACGAGATCAACCGGGTGTACGTGCGCTGCGGCATGGTGCCCGCTCCCACCGAGGTGATCTGGAACAACCACCTGCACGCCGACGCGGTCTGCTACCTGATCGCCGTCCGCGACGACGGCACGGTGATCGGCACCGTCACCGGCGTGGACCATCGGCGGCTGTTCAACGACCCGGAGGACGGTTCGAGTCTGTGGACGCTGGCCGTCGACCCCTCGGCAAGCCTGCCCGGAGTGGGCGCCGCCCTGACCCGGACACTGGCCGCGATCTTCCGCGAGCGCGGCCGGGCCTACCTGGACCTGTCGGTGGCGCACGACAACGAGGCAGCGATCGGGCTGTACGAGAAGCTGGGCTTCCAGCGGGTCCCGGTGCTGGCCGTCAAGCGGAAGAACGCGATCAACGAACCGCTGTTCACCCACCCGCCGGAAACCATCGACGACCTCAATCCGTACGCCCGGATCATCGCCGACGAGGCCGTGCGCCGCGGCATCCACGTCGAGGTGATCGACGCCGAGACCGGCGAGATGCGGTTGTCGCACGGCGGGCGCAGCGTGGTGACCCGCGAGTCGCTCAGCGAGTACACCTCCGCGGTGGCGATGAGCCGCTGCGACGACAAGCGGCTGACCCGGCGCATCGTGTCCGAGGCCGGTATCGCGGTGCCCCGCGGCAGGCTCGCGACCTTCGACGAGGGGGACCACGCGTTCCTGGCCGAGGTCGGCGACGTGGTGGTGAAACCGACCCGCGGCGAGCAGGGCAAGGGCATCACCGTCGGGGTGGACAGCCCCGAGGAACTCGACGCCGCGCTGGTCCGGGCCCGCGAACAGCACCCGGAGGTGCTCATCGAGCAACGCGCCCCCGGTGACGACCTCCGGC
>CAZHUU010000087.1:1971-9530 GCA_964535335.1 uncultured Mycobacterium sp. | reverse complement strand
CAAGGTGGTGGCGGCCGCGCTGCGCCGCCCGCCCGAGGTGGTGGGCACCGGCACGCGCACCGTCCGGGAGCTGAGCGAGACACAGAGCCGCCGGCGAGCCGCGGCCACCGGCGGCGAGTCCCGCATCCCGCTGGACGACGTCACCGAGTCGACGGTGCGCGAGGCGGGCTGGTCGCTGGACGACGTGCTGCCCGACGGGCTGCGGCTGCGGGTGCGCCGGACCGCCAACCTGCACCAGGGCGGCACCATCCACGACGTCACGGCCGACATCCACCCCGAGCTCCGCCGGGTCGCGGTGGCCGCCGCCGAGGCCATCGGCATCCCGGTGACCGGTATCGACCTGCTGGTGCCGGATGTGACCGCCGATGAGTACGTGTTCGTCGAGGCCAACGAACGTCCCGGGCTGGCCAACCACGAGCCGCAACCGACCGCGCAGGCCTTCGTCGACTTCTTGTTTCCCGGCCAGCCGGGACTACCCCAGGCCTGGACCCCGGAGGAGCCGCCGGCAGCGGAGTGAACTCACCAGGTACTGGTGCGCAACACGATCTCCGCGGCCAGTTGCGCGGTGGACTCGGCGGCATTGCGCCTGCCGGTGAACTCGACGAGCCGGAAATCGCTGTAGACGAAACGCTGGCTGGCCTTCGCCGCCGCCCGGGTGGCGGGCGTGCTGACCAGCGCGGTGGTGTTGATCTCGACCGGCGGGCAGTTCTCGTCGCGGACCACGCCGTTCTGGTCGGGCACCCGCGGGTGGCCGCTGTCGATGACCACCAGACCGGTGAACCGGTCGAGCCGGGTCGCCGCCAGCTCCCACGCCAGGTCGCCCCCGGCGCGGTCCCCGACGAGCACACCCCAGCGCACGTCGAGCGCGTCGAGGATGCCGACGACGGCCTTGGGGTGCAGCCGGGGATCGGCGCCGATGACGACCGTGCGGGTGGAGGCGGTATGCAGCCGCTGACAGACCGCGTCGTACGCGGCGGGTGCATGCTGGGCCGCACCCAGCACGACGACGAAGGGCCCCTTCTCCGGACCGGTCATGCTGACCGGAACTCCGAACCCGTCGACAGTCACCATTGTCGAAGGCATCAAGTCACGCTACTGGAGAGCCGCCGTGCGGCGAGGCGTTTCCGGGCGGTCTCTTAGGCGGTTTTCAGGAAGCCTGAATCTTCGCGGCCTGCCTGGCGACGACATCCAAGAACGTCTGCGGCAGTGACGCTTTGGCTTCGATGGTCGGATCCGCTGCGGGGAAGGCGATTCCGAACATCGCGTACGTGCCGATGTTCTGGAAGGCCATGTAGACGCTGCTGGGCACACCCTTGAGTTGCATCGTCTGCTGGTAGGCCAGCACCCCGTCCGCGGTGCCGGGCAGCCGGGTGGTGGTGATGGGAATGCCTTCAGAGTTCGGGTCGAAGAACGCCTCGAACCTCGCGCAGCGGTTCGCGGTGGCCTCCAGTTCACCGAGGTCCAGCGACCAGGACAGCACGGTCATCACGATGCGGACACCGTCGTAGGACACCGCGTACTTGGTGGCGCTGCCCGGACCGCGCTGGGCGGACCTGGCGATCACATCGGTCAGGGCGTTGGCGCAGCCCGCGGGCCGCGACAACATCGACCCGGGCCCGCCGGCGCCGTCGGGCTGGCCGGGCTTGTCGTGGATCCGGTCGAACTGCACACCGGGCGGCAGGTCGGCGCCGGTGAGCGTGACATTCTCCAGCTTGGCGCCGGGCCAGGTCGCGGTGCCCGCCACGGTGGTGGCACAACCGGCGATCACCAGCACCGCCGCCATCGCCAGCACACCCCGACCCACCATGACGAACAGGCTACCGATGCAGCGCGCTGGTGATCGTGGCGCGTACCGGCGCGCCGCCGTCCACCAATGCCAGCAGCGCGTCGATGTCGAGGTGTGCGGCGAGCAGATCGGCCATCAGGTCAAGCTGGGCATCGCGGCGGGCGGGGACGCTGATGTCGGCGGCGACGCTGAACCCGCGCCGACCCGCGGCCGCGGCAGCCGACGCCAGCCAGCTCCTGCGGAACTCGTCGTTGTCGAACAACCCGTGCCAGTGCGTCCCGAACACGCCCGCCCGGGCGTAGCCGCCGGGGCAACCGCCGGCGTCGAACCAGTCGTCCTCCGCGCACCGGACCACCCGTCCGTGGTGGATCTCGTAGCCGCTCAGCGGGGCCTCCCAGCGGCGCAACTCCTTGCCCGGGGCGAACTCGATGTCGGCGTCGAGCAGGCCCAGGCCCGCGACGGTGCCACTGCCGGATTCGACGGTGTCGTCGATGCGACGGCAGAGCATCTGGAAGCCGCCGCAGATACCGAGCACCACCCGGCCGGATGCGGCGTGGTCCGCGACCGCGCCGGCCAGGCCCCGGTCCCGCAGCCAGGCCAGGTCGGCGACGGTGGCCTTGGTGCCCGGGATGACAACGACGTCGACGTCGGCGATATCGGCCGGGTCGGTGACCCACCGGACCAGCACCCCGGGCTCGCAGGCCAGCGCCTCGACGTCGGTGGAGTTGGAGATGCGGGGCAGCCGGATCGCAGCCACCCGCAGCCACTGCCGGCCGCGCGGCGGTGCGGGCACGCCGACCACCTCGCGGGCCGACACCGACACCGAATCCTCGGCGTCGAGCCACAGCTCGTCGCTGTACGGAATCACCCCGTAGGTCGGGCGCCCGGTCAGCGCGGCGAGCTGATCGAGCCCGGGCGCCAGCAGGGCGGGATCACCGCGGAACTTGTTGACGATGAACCCGGCGACCGGCGCCTGGTCCTGCGGTGACAGCACCGCCACGGTGCCGAACAGGTGCGCCAGCAGCCCACCCCGGTCGATGTCACCGACCACGACGACCGGGATGTTCGCCGCCCGCGCCAGTCCCATGTTGGCCAGATCGGTTGCGCGCAGGTTGATCTCGGCCGGCGAGCCGGCTCCTTCGCAGAGCACCACGTCGAATTCGGCCCGCAGCCCGGCCAGTTCCTCGGCGATCACCCCCGCGAGACGGTCGCGGTGCTCGATGTAGTCGCGGGCGCTGACGCTGCCGACGGGGTGGCCGCGCACCACCAGTTGCGAGGTGCGGTCGCTGCCCGGTTTGAGCAGCACCGGGTTGAACCGCACGCTGGGCGCCAGCCCGGCCGCGCGGGCCTGCATGCCCTGGGCGCGTCCGAGCTCCCCGCCATCGTCGGTGACCACCGAATTGTTGCTCATGTTCTGCGCCTTGAACGGCGCCACCCGAATTCCCTTGCGCGCCAACAACCGACACAGACCGGCCACCACCATCGACTTGCCGGCGTCGGAGGTGGTGCCGGCAATCAGCAGTGCGCCGCTCACGCCGGTCACCGTACCGTCCGCGAGTGTGAATCCTCTGCGAGATTTTCGCCGCATCGTCGCAGAGGATTCACGCTCGCGACGGCCGGGTCGCTCACGGCAGGGTCAGGATGTCGGCACCGTCCTCGGTGACGACCAGGGTGTGCTCGAACTGGGCGGTCCACTTGCGATCCTTGGTGGCCACCGTCCAGCCGTCGTCCCAGATCTCGTAGTCCAGCGCGCCGAGGTTGATCATCGGCTCGATGGTGAACGTCATGCCCGGCTCGATGACGGTCTCGACACTGGGCTGGTCATAGTGCAGCACCACCAGCCCGTTGTGGAACGTGGTGCCGATACCGTGGCCGGTGAAGTCGCGAACCACGTTGTAGCCGAACCGGTTCGCGTACGCCTCGATCACCCGGCCGACCACCGACAGCGCCCGGCCCGGCTTGACGGCCTTGATGGCGCGCATGGTCGCCTCGTGGGTGCGCTCGACCAGCAGTCGGTGCTCCTCGCTGACGTCCCCGGCCAGGAACGTGGCGTTGGTATCACCGTGCACCCCGTCGATGTAGGCGGTGACGTCGATGTTGACGATGTCGCCGTCCTCGACGACGGTCGAGTCCGGGATGCCGTGGCAGATGATCTCGTTCAGCGAGGTGCAGCAGGACTTCGGATACCCCTTGTAACCGAGCGTCGAGGGGTAGGCGCCGTGGTCGACCATGTACTCGTGCGCGATGCGGTCGAGCTCGTCGGTCGTCACCCCGGGGGCCACCGCCCTGCCCGCCTCGGCCAGCGCCCCGGCCGCGATGCGTCCGGCGACGCGCATCTTCTCAATCACCTCGGGGGTCTGCACCCACGGCTCGGAGCCCTCTTGGACCGTGGGCTTCCACGCGTATTCGGGGCGTTCGATCGCCTTGGGGACCGGCAGGGTCGGCGAGACGACACCGGCACGGAGGGCACTGCGGACGGGCATGTTTCCCAGCCTAATGGCGACGCAGCAGTGGGCGCTTGGGGCCGCGGACGTTGACCGAACCCATCACCACCCGCCCGGTGAGCACCACGTGCGGAGTGCCCTCGGCCGGGGCGTCCTTGCGACGGTCCCGGGCGCTGCCGGCGTAGACGGTGACGTCGTCGATGGAGGCGCTGGCGCCGTCGGGCAGCCGAAGGTCCAGCGAGCCCCGCACCAGGTCCAGCTCGATCACCACCACCGGGCCGGCGAACCGGGCGTTGGTGAGGTCCAGTTCCACCGAGCCCACCCGGCGTACCAGCGCGAGCCGCGTTGGCACCGTCCACTCACCCTGCCGCTTGAGTGAACCGAGCCAGCCGCGCAGTTCCACCCGGTCGGTCGCCGAACTGACGATGGCACCCGGCCCGGGCAGGTCGTCCACCAGTACGTCGAGCTCGGGCCGCATCCGCGCCGCCGACACCTGCGCCGAGCGCTCCTCGAACTCGCCGATGTCGATCAGTCCGAGCGCCACCGCGTTGTGCAGCCGGCGCAGCGTTCCGTTGCGGTCGGCGTCGGAGACCCGCAGGGCGGGGGTGTGGTCGATTCCGGTCATGGCCACTCCAATTTACCCGTGCGGCCTGCACTAGCCTGGTGCGCTGTGTCCGGAATCTCCCGTCGCGCGGTGCTGATCGGCGCCGCCGTGCTGCCCGTCGCCGCCTGCCGAACCGAACAGAAGACCCGGGCGGCGAAGCTCCCGGCCGCGGGACAGGTGCTGGCCACGACCGCCGACATCCCGGTCGGTTCCGGAAAGATCGTCGGCGACGTGGTCCTCACCCAGCCGAAGGCCGGGGTGTTCGACGGTTTCGTCGCCCGCTGCACGCACGCAGGCTGCGTGCTCACCTCGGTGGATGGCAACACCATTGTCTGCCCATGCCACGGCAGCAAGTTCGACCTGGACGGATCGGTGGCCCGTGGTCCGGCGACCCAGCCGCTGGTGCGGGCGCCGATCAGTGTCAACGGCGGGTCGATCGTCGCCGGCTGACGGGTTGGGACGGGGCGTCCTTGCTGATGCCGCGGATGAAGATCTCGAGCAACTGCGTGAGGTAGTCGGGCCGCGGCGCGCTGTCGCCGACGACGATGTCGACCAACGAGGCGCCGAGGAACATTCGCATCGAGTCGTCGAGATCAACGTCATCTCGCAGTTCGCCGCGGTCTTCGGCGCGCTGCAGAATGCGCACCATCTCCTGGTGGCGGGCACGCCAGAAGTCGGCTCGGATCTCGGATAGGTCGGCATCACCATCCGCCGAGAGAAACCGCTGCACCCATCGCCGCCCGGCAGCCGTCTCGGCCAACTCGGCCTGGGACGCCGACAACGCCTGCAGGTCGCCGCGCAGGCTGCCGGTGTCGGGAAGTGGCACCCGCTGCGAACTGCTGGCGAGTTGCGCCTCCAGGAGCAGAACCCGGCCCCCACCCCAGATGCGGGTGATCGTGCTGACGTCGACGCCGGCCCGCGCGGCGACGCCGTCGACCGTGAAGGCGTCGATGCCTCGGGCGATCACCTCGGCCACCGCGGCCGCGAGGATCACCTGCCGATCGACTGATCCGGCGCTGCCCATAGCGGAACGCTTTCGTTATCGATTTTGTGCAAAACCCGACGCGGGTTGACGCTACCGTCGACGCAGGCAGAGGGAGACCCGGAATGGTGCAGGCGCGCGCACAGGCGACCCGGGCCGCGATCATCCAGGCCGCCCTGGACCTGTTCGAAGGCACCGGTTACGGCAGCACCGGGCTGACCGACATCATCAATCGGGCCGGAATCACCAAGGGCGCCTTCTACTACCACTTCCACACCAAGGAAGCCGTAGCCGCTGCCGTCATCGAGGGGGCGTACGACGAGATTCACCGGATCATCGTCGACACCGTCGACACGTCGTCCAGCCCGGCCCTCGAAAACCTGATCAAGGCCACGTTCGCGGTGGCCGACGCCATGCGCCGTGAGCAGTTGCTCCGGGTGGGTCACCAGCTGCGGCTGTTGGTTCCGGCGGTGCGGGCGGTCGGCAAGTCCAGTTTCGGCGCCCGCAGGCAGCTCTTCATCGATGCCGTCGAAGCCTCCATCGCCGCGGGCGACGTGCTCGCCGACGTCGACAGCGGGGAGGCGGCCGACAGCATCCGGGCGGCGATGGTCGGCACCCAGACGGTGTTCGACGCCGGGGCCGGCGATATCTACACCGGCCTGCGCAGCGCCTGGCGCATCATCCTGCGCGGCATCGCAGCACCGTCGTCGGTCCGGTACTTCCAGGAGTTCGTCACCCGGATCAGCGCCCGCTATCAGCGCGATGCCCTGCTGGCCGATCAGGCCAGGTAGTCACCGGGCAGCTCGTCGAATATCATCCGGACCATCCGCACGGCGTACTCCGAACTTCCGCCGCCGACGATGAGCGCCGCGAAGGCCAGGTCGCCGCGATAGCCGGCGAACCAGGCGTGCGAGCCGCCCTGGAACTCGGCCTCACCGGTCTTGCCGTAGACCTCGCCGGACCCGGCGATGTCCCGGGCGGTGCCGTTGGTGACCACCAACCGCATCATCGTGCGCAGGCCGTCGAGCATGGCCGGGCTGATCGGCGGGTGATCCCCGCTCTCGGCGGTCTCGGTGCCGGAGATCAGGCGCGGGGTCGGCGTCTTCCCGGCCGCCACCGTGGCCGCGGCCAGCGCCATCCCGAACGGCGTGACCAGCACCTTGCCCTGGCCGAAGCCGTCCTCGGTACGTTCGGCCAGGTTCACCGTCGGGGGCACCGAACCGGTGACGGTGGTGATGCCGTCGACGGTGTAGTCCGGCCCGATGCCGTACTGGGAGGCCGCCACGGTGAGCGCCGTCGGCGGCATCCGGCTGGCCAACTCGGCGAAGGTGGTGTTGCACGAGTTGGCGAACGCCTTGGCCATCGGCACGGTGCCCAGGTCGAACTTGTCGTAGTTCGGGATGGTGCGGTCGCCGATGTCGATCTCACCGGGGCAGCCGAGCAGCGTGTTCGGGGTGGCCATGGACCGGTCGATGGCCGCGCCCGCGGTGACGATCTTGAAGGTCGACCCGGGCGGATAGAGCCCGGTGGTCGCGGCGGGCCCGTCGACGTCGGCGGCGGCATTCTGCGCGATCGCCAGGATCTCGCCCGTCGACGGCTTGAGCACCACCATCATCGCCTTGCGGCCCTGGGTGTCGACGGCGTGCTGGGCAGCATTCTGCACCGGGCGGTCCAGCGTGATCGACACCGACGGGGCGGGCTGGGGCGCCACCTCGTTGAGGATGTCGACGTCCGCACCGTTCT
>CAZHUU010000087.1:0-1961 GCA_964535335.1 uncultured Mycobacterium sp. | reverse complement strand
GCCGCTGACCACCCGCCCGCCGGCCTCGCCGTCGAGCTGATCGATGACGGCCTTCTTGACCTGGGCGATGATGGCCGGGGCGAAGTGGTCGTCGGTGGGCAGCAGGTCGGCCTGCGGGGTGACCACCACGCCGGGCAGCGCGTCGAGCACCGGACCCACCTTGTCGTGGTCGGCTGGCCGCAACGTGATCAGCTCCAGCGGTGCGCTCGACGAGCTGGCCTGCTCGGCCAGCCGCTGCGGGTCCAGGGTGTCGTCGAACTGCCGTAACGCGTCGGCGACCACCCGCGAGGTCGTCATCAGTTCCCCACCGGCCTGGGCCGCGTCGAGCTGGTAGCGGTACAGGTTGCCCGGCACCAGGACGTCGGAGCCGCCCATCTCGTTGACCGACGCCCGCCGGGGCGAGTCGGCGCGCAGCGCGAACGTCTGGTGCTCGCCGAGCTTGGGGTGCAGGCTGCCCGCGGTCCACCGGACGTGCCAGCGGCCCTCGTCGCGGATCATGTTGAGCACACCGTCGTAGGTCCAGGTGCGCTTCTTGGGCAGCTGCCAGGTGAAGCGGTAGTTGACGCTGCCGGTGTCCCCGGTGAACCGGGATCCGAGGATCTGGGTGTCCAGGTGGGTGGCCTGCAACCCGGACCAGGCCTGGTTGAGCGCGACCTGGGCGTCGGCCGGGCGGTCGGACAGCTGCGCGGCGCCCGCGGTGTCCCCCTTGCTCAGGTCGGCGAAGAACTGCTCGGCGGCCGGGGTGGGGCCGTCCGGTCGGGGCGTGCAGCCCGACAGGGTGGCGCTCGCGGCCAGCACCGCCAGGATTGCGGCGACGCCTGTTACTCGTGTTGCTGCTGGGGTGCAAGTAACCATTGGGGCAGATGTTATGAGCCTGTGACCCCATTGTGTCGGAGGCGCACCGGCCGGGCACCCCGGCGAGCGTCGGCGGTTCAGTCCAGCAGGACAGTCGCGAAGGTGCCGACCTCGACGAAGCCGACCCGGCTGTAGGCGGCGCGGGCGACGGTGTTGTAGCTGTTGACGTAGAGGCTGGCGATGCGGCCGCTGTCCACCACGGCCGTCGCCACCGCGGCCGTGCCGCTGGTGCCCAGGCCGCGGCCGCGGCGCTCCGGGTGCACCCAAACGCCCTGGATCTGCCCCACCACCGGGGACTGCGAGCCCACCTCGGCCTTGAAGATCACCCGGCCGTGCTCGAAGCGGGCGTAGGCTCGGCCTGCGGCGATCAGGCCGGCCACCCGGCGCCGGTAACCCCGGCCGCCGTCACCGATGCGCGGGTCGATGCCGACCTCGCCGATGAACATGTCGATCGCGGCCACCAGATAGGCGTCCAGCTCGTCGGCCCGCACCCGGCGCACCGCGGGATCGGGGCGGCAAGCCGGCCGGGACCCGATGGCCATCAGCGGCTGCTGGTCACGGACATCGCGGGCCGGACCCCATTCCGGCTCGAGGCGCTCCCACATCGGCAGCACCAGTTCGGCCCGGCCGACCAGCGACGAGCAGCGCCGCGTTGTGCTCATCGCCTTGTCGGCGAATGCGCCCAGGTCACCGGTGGAACCGCGCAGCGGGATCAGGTTGGCGCCGGCGTAACAGAGCGACTCTTCGGCGCTGCGGCGCGTCCACAACTCCCCGCCGATCGCCTGCGGGTCGACGCCGTGGTCGGCAACCCGAGCGGCCACCATGCAGGAGCCGACGGGGTCGTCGGCGAGTACCCGGCCGACCGCGGCCACATCGCGCACCACCGAGACCCGTCGTTCCTCGACCG
Source organism: uncultured Mycobacterium sp. (assembly GCA_964535335.1). Lineage (GTDB taxonomy): Bacteria > Actinomycetota > Actinomycetes > Mycobacteriales > Mycobacteriaceae > Mycobacterium. Next base: position 199 of record CAZHUU010000087.1, on the reverse strand, counting down.
GGCGGAACAGGGGCGGAGCCGACATTGGCATTCTTTCTGCGGACTGCGTGCCGCTGCGGGATTACGCCCTCAGCTTACGGTCACCACCGGCGAACCGGGAGTAGATGAGTCCGTGCCGTGCTGCTGCTCAGCGAGCCGCATGGCCTCCTCGATGAGCGTCTCGACGATCTGGGACTCGGGCACGGTCTTGATCACCTCA